>WANX01000042.1 GCA_015521565.1 Candidatus Hydrothermarchaeota archaeon | reverse complement strand
TGGCTCGCCTTTTCCATAGTCCTCCCCCCTCGCAAGAATCTCACCCACCACAGCCTCCGCGAGGGCTTCGTAATTCAGGTAGAAGTTTATGAAGCCGTTTATAGCCTCGATGCGCTCTATGAACCTTGCCCTGCTCAAATCCATGCGCGAGGCGAGCTCTTCTGCAATTTCTTTGGGAGGCTTCTTGAGCTCCTTTGCAAGGGAGAAGCACACCGCCGTTGCAAGGTCGCCGTAGCCCTGCCTGGGCTCCTCGAGAGGTACTTCAACCTCAAAGCCCAAAGCCTTAATAATAAGCTCCCTCGCCTCGCGCTTGACCTCGAGAAGCATACTCCCTACCTCGGGCGGTACCTCAATATAGCGGCCACGCCACCAAAGCTGCGCAGCTGCTGCCCCTCCTCTGTTTCCGTGGATATGACCTCAACCTTGGCGTTGGTCGCATCTGCCAGCTCCTTGAGCTCGTCCAGGGTGCTCCTGAAGCTCTCTACGGCAAGGGAGCGCTCCCCGCATTCGGGGCACTGCTCCCTGCTCAGCTTCTGCTCCAGGGTTTTTAAGTCCTTGACGGTCTTCTCAGTCCTGTAATCGCAGCTGGAGCAGGCTATGGTAACGCGGTAGCTCTCAACATCTTCGGAAAAAAGAAGCGTGTCCACGGCGCCCATCTGCAGGTACTGCCTTACCTCGTCCAGACCGTAGGCAGCCAGCCCGTGGTCCTTGACCACCTCCCTCAGAAACTTCTGCACCAGCCGCTTCTCCTTGACTATCTCAAGCTCCTCAAGCACCGCTCCAGCTTTGTCCACCAGCTCGGTTAAGCCGAATTCGTCGGTGTAGGAGGTGTCTATCACGTCGATAACCTTCTTCTTCACCTCGTGGTGCAGGTAGTCTGCATTTACAAAAAACTCCTTCGTGGGCCCGGGACCGCCAACAAGCACGCCCTTCAGGTCGGGGACGCTCATGAACACCTCGCTCGCCTTCTCGCCCACGCGCTTGAAGTACTCGTGTGCCGCTATCTCAATAAGCCTCTCAAAGCGGCGCTGGCTCTGCCCTCCGCGGCCGTGCTTCCTGGGCACGTTGGAGATTATTCTGCGCACCGTCTCTATGCGCTTGCCCTTCAGCAGGCCTATTGTGGCCTCATTCCTGTCCACGAGCAGCAAACCATAGGTTCCCTTCTCCTCCAGCATCTCCTTTATGGGGTCGAGCAGAAACTGAGAATCGCAGCGGTAGATGTAGGTGGTTATTGGTTCAGGGGGCTCGAGGATGTAGACCTCCATCTTGTCCTTTGTGCCGTGGGGGATAGTGCCCACAAGCAGCACCATGCCCTTCTCCGGGGGGCGCTTGAAGAGCTTCAGGCGCTGCATTATCACCTCGAGCGCAGACTGCACATTCTTTCGCGTCCTGGCGCTCTTTATGTTCATCGCCTGGGAGTACTCCTCCCGCATCTGCGCCATCACGTCGGCGAGGTTCTTATCCGGCGGGATGTAGAGGCTTATGAGCTCCGTGCCCTTGCCCTTCTTGCTCTCCAGAAACTCTATCTCCTTCTTCAGCCTGTGCATCTCAACCGATGACGCCTCTGCCATTATACCACCAAATACGCTGAAAAGAAAGGAAGTCCTTCCATTTGTTTTTTCCTGTTTATTTTTAAGCTTTGTGCCTGTGTACACTACAATAATTAGATAACATTTTTTGCAAACATTTTTGCTCTGGGTGATATCCAGGCTCTTCCCCCAAACTGGATATCTGAAAATCGCCCATATACTCGCTGTTTTCCGCTATTTCCACACGCATGCAGAAATAACATTTTGTCGGAGATAAATACTTTTCGGGAATCACCTACCTCCGGCGCGGCAGCCGCACTCAAAGCCTGGCACTGCATGTCGCCCTCCCCGGGAATTTAAGCCTCACCCATGGTCACCCACGTACAGCACGCCCTTCGCATTTCGCTCTGCATGGTCGCCAGTGTACTTTCTGAACCTGCCTGCAAACTTCTCATCACCGGCTGCAGGATTCTCCACCTCCCCCTTGAAGTCGAAGCTCGGGAGAAGCCTTTCCACCTTTCCGAGAACCACAATGGTACCTCCAACCATCTGAGCGCCCACGCGATCAATAGCAGAGCCGGCCACCAGCAACCCCTTCTTCATCCTCACGCCCGCAAAGGTCCCCACACAACCTCTGACAAATATAACACCCCCGTTGAGGTTCTGTCCCACCTCTGCGCCCGCGTTGCCGTCAACCACAATCCTTCCGCCACTCATTCCCCTCCACTCCCCCCTGTAGGAGCAGCCCAGATAATCACCTGCATTTCCAATGATATGAAGCTCACCGCCCCTCATCTGCATGCCCGAAAAGGCACCCGCATCACCCTCGACGACAATCCTGCCTCCGCTCATCCATGCACCCACATACATGTCGGCACTGCCCCTGACCACTATCTCACCAGCGCTCATCCCCCTGCCTATCCATCGCGTTTTTGTGACATTGCCGTCTATGATAATCCGCTGCTCTTCCGCCCTACCTGCAACTTCACCGCTTACATCAAAGAAGTCGGCGAGCTTCCCCCGCCTGTTGCCGTAGTAAACAGGAAGGTTCTCAATCTCCTCAAGGCTTCTTCCGGCGAATACGTCGCAGCTTATGCACTCCGCAATCAGGCCGTAGTCCGGCTGCTCCCTGGGAACGAGCACAATCTCCTTCATAACATCACCTTACACCTGTCTCCACCTTAATTGGCGTCGGATTTGTAAGATATACCTCCTGCACCGGATAGTTTGCCAGGTTAACGCTGTAGAAGCGCTTGAAGTAATAGTCCAGGTCACGCATAAGTTCCCGCTCCAGACTTTCATCCACCTGTGCATCCACATACAGCGTTCTGCCGTTAACCACCCTGACTATCTCGCCATCTTTTACCAGCACCTCCCCGCTCTTTATAGTATAGCTCGTCCTGGCAAACTTCTCCTCGATGAGCCTGTAGTCTCTTCCCGGATCAACTTCCTCAGGGTTAATGTCGTACACCGCCACATCCGCATCCGCTCCTGGACCGAGATGCCCCTTCTCCTCCAGACCCAGACTCTTTGCCTGCCCCGCTCTGGTCACAGTGGCTATCTCATAGAAGTCGTACTCCCTGTCGATGGTGGCAAGGGTTGTATTTCTCTGCGCGGCTCTGTGCACCTCCTTCATCGTCTCCTCCCTGTACTTTGCACTCATCAACCAGGCGATGATGGTGGGGTATTTGAAAAACGGTGCACCGTTGGGATGGTCAGTGGTGAGCAGCACGTTGAAGGGGTCCTTAATGTGGAGCGCCAGCTCGAGCCCCACAGCCCACTGCACCGAAGAGACTGGACTGTGCTTTGAATATATGAAGGGTGTCACACCCGGAGATGTCTCCAGCTCTATGTTTCTGTTGCTCCACTTCAAACCTGTAAGAGACGAGAGGTAGTACTCCATGGGGCCGTCGGCGGTCATGGTGGTGGTATCTCCAAAGACAACCTGTCCTATGTCCACTATCACGTTATCCTTCGAGTTAACTGCCTTCGCTATGCTCTCAGCCTCGGAGGCGAAGGTGCGCCAGGAGTCTCCGCCGTAGGAGTGGAACTGCACATGGGTGAGCTGAACTGTCTGCCTCTCACGCGCTGGCTTGGCACCGTCGGCGAGCTCCATGGTCTCAAGTGTAGTGACGTAGTTGCCCACTCTCCCCAGGTTGTTGGCGTGCAGATGAATGCTGTGAGGGAGAGAAAGCATCTCGTTAACCTTCACCAGACCCGAGATTATCTCCCTGGGGGTTATATCGAAGTGGGGAACAGGGTCGTCCAGGCTGCGCACATCCCTGCCCCAGCCCCACGCTTCACCGCCACCCGGATTGACCACCTTAATGGCATAGCCCTTTGCAGCCCTTAGAAGCCACGCAGCAAACGCGGCAGCCAGCTCTACATCACCGCGCTTCAGGTATCGCATCACAAACCAGTTGTTCCCCATCAGGGTGAGTGCACCCTTGTCAAGCATGGGGATGTCGTGGAGCTCCTCATGGGTGTGCCTCGCCATCAGCGGAGGCATCGCCGCTGTGAAGGCACAGGTGTAGCCGAGCTTTGAATACAGGTAGCCGGTGAGGAAGGTGGAGGGTGTGGAATACCCATTGGCTGCGCGCGTAACACCTGTCTTTGGAAACACGTTCTTTATATGGTCCTCCGGGCGCATTATCCTCCCGGTGTTCACCTTGCCACCCGCAATGTGACTGTGAATTTCAACACCGCCGGGCATGATCAGCTTTCCGGAGCAGTCTATAATCCTGCCATTCTCCACATCCTCCACGATCTTCCCATCCTGGATGCATATGTCCATTCGTTCGCCGTTGATGCCATTGATGGGGTCATAAACGAATCCGTTTTTAAGGATAAGCTTCATCTGGCTCTCACCTCCAGCTCCTGAACCCCGGATTCCGCACCCCTCACCCTCGCCAGCAGTCTGCGCATTATTTCCTCATCGCTCAGCACGCCCTCAGGAGGCTCCTTAATCTTCCTGAGCCTCAGGGGCACTGAGTCCATGCGGTAGGCAGTGCCCTCAACCTCTATACCCGCTATGGCGCTGGGGATAACCACGTCTGCAATCTGCGTCGTAGGTGTGGGGTGGATATCTATTGCCACCAGCGGTATCTTTGCCAGGTGCTCCACACTTTTCCTGGGAAAGTGGGAGACCGGGTCGCTGGCGATTACCAGAGCGGCATCGCACTCACCCCGCTGAAGCACATCGTTGGCTGTGGTTTCTCCGGGGTTGTACCAGGCAAAACCTCTTCCGAAATCCACCGCATACGGGAAGCCCGCCTGCCAGCCCAGCACCTCGCTGAAGCCCACCACATTGTAATGCCCACGCATGGGCTGCATAACAAACTTTGTGTGGACATTCAGGTCCCTTACCAGACAGATGGCGTTGTCTATGTTGCGGTGTCTTCCGTAGCTCTGCGTAAGCCCCATGCCAAAGAATAGCACCCCGAACTGACAGTTCATCATCTTCTCGGCAAGTTCGATTATCTCCTTTCGGGGGACGCCGGCGACGCTCTCCTCCCTGAGCTCACCACCGTTTACCACCTTCCGCAGTGCCGAAATAAGCTCGTAGTCCTCGCCGTAGTTCACCTTAATAAACCTGTTGGCAATCTTTGCCGTATCAGTCTTGCGCACATCCACTACCACAAGCTCCCGGTCGCTCTGACCCCGCTCCCTGAAGTAACCCCTCGGGAATATAGAGTAGCGCGAGAGGTGACGTGGATGGCCGTGCATTGGATTGGAGCCCCAGTAGATCACCAGGTCCGCGCGGTTCTTTACCTCGCCCAGGGTGCAACCGGGATAGCCCGCATCGTGAACCGCAAGTACACTGGGACCGTGGCACACGGTTACGGTGGCATCAATAACTCCGCCCAGCTCCTCCGCGAGCTCTATACCGGCCGACTGGGCCTCACAGCTCGTGGAGCTCCAGCCGTACAGCAGGGGCTTAATGGCACTCTTGAGAATCCCGGCAGCCCTGTCGAGCGCCTCATCCAGGCTCGTCTCAACCAGCTTTCCATTCTTCCTGACCATGGGTTTGAGAAGCCTGTGCTCAAGCTCATTGCTGGAAAGGAACTTGGCCGTACCTATCCGGCAGGCATGCTTTACGTCAACAATCCGGTTGTCCTCCACCACCACCTCTATGTCGTCGCACAAGGTGCCACAGAAACTGCAGATAACGTCAGTATATCTCATCTCAATCACTCCCTACCATAAACCCGGGCAACCAGCTCCTCAGCGCTGAGCACCCGCTCTCCTTTGGCAGGGCTCAGCTTCGCCTTTATACCCTTGAAGGGGGGCATACCGGTGGAGGCGGTGCCCTCACCGACCACCGCATTGGCCCAGGGTCCCATGGGCATAAAGGCGACTCCTGGATGGGGCGCATCTCTGGACTTCTTCGCAACAACCACCACCTCGCCCACCCCGGTCTCCACTCTGACCTCATCTCCCTCATGTACACCGAGTTTGCTCATATCCTCGGGATCGAGCTCTACAACAGCACACGCACGCTTGAATCCCTCTCCAATTTTCCCCTTCTCCATCTCTTCCCCCTGGGCAACTGTTCTGCCGGTTATAAGTGTGACCTCCATCTTCACTCCTCCTTCACCCTGCTCACCAGCTCTTCGATTGCCTTATCCAGCTTGCCGGTCTCTATAAGGAACCTTATCTTCACCACATCCATGGAATCAAGGGTTGCGGAAAGGCTTTGCCTTACCTGTCTGGCCTTCTCCGGGTCCACCCTCACCACAGCCGCCTTTTCCTCGGCCCTCTCCTCCTTCCTGGGCGCTGGTCTGGTGGAATAGGTGTACCACTCCCTTATGCCATCTGTGTGCTTCTCGTACTCAAAAAGCCTGTTCTCATTCTTAAGCGCCAGCACTATACTCGCCGCCTTGGCCGGTGATATCTCAAGCCTGCGTGCGATTTCCTCTATGCTCAGCGCACCCTCGCGCTCCACAAGCTTAAGCACTTCTGCCCTGTCTCCGCTCGGGGGAAGCGCATCTATCTTTACCCTCTCCTCTCTGGACTCTTCGGGAACCACCGCCCTGAGTTCAATCGCACCGTAGCCGCAGGCACGCACACAGGTGCCGCAGCCTGTGCAGAAGTCCGGGTCATAGATTTCCACCCCCCCTGCCTTAACGCCGAAGTTCTTCTCCTCGCCGTCGCCGCATCCACCTGCCACGGCGTCGCTAAGCGCATTGACAGGGCACACAACTATACAGTTCCCGCATCCCTGACAGGCATCCCGGTCTATTTCAAGTTTGAATTCCATAATATCACAGCTCACGGAATATCTTCTCCCAGGTCTTGGTCCAGGAGCGCTCCTCTCCTCGCGAGTAGTTCACCTTATTCCTGCGCACCTCTATCGCATTTACGGGGCACACATGCTCACAGGCGCCGCAGTAGATGCACACCTCCGGGTCAGACTGCACCTTTGCCGGCTTCTCCCATGCCTGAGAGCGGGGCATCTGCATCGCTCCGGTGGGGCATATATCCACACAGCTTCCACAGCCGGTACAGGTGTCGTGGTCCACCACAACCTCTCCCTCAAAGACCTTCTCCACAACTATCGCCTGTGCCGGGCACACACGGGCGCAGGTGGAGCAGAAAACACACCTGCTCTCGTCACGCATTATGGTGTTTATCTTCTTCCCACCCCTCTCCACAATACCCGCAAAGGTTATCGCTTCTCTGGGACAGGCTCGCCTGCAATCGTCGCATGGGATTTGATGCTCCTCGTCCTTCATTCTGCACCGGTCCTGATTGAATATGAAAGCGCGGAGAAGGTTTGGAAACTCCGGGTTGCCCCTCACGGAGACACCATCAACCCGCACATCTATGGCATTGAACATGCACACAGCGCTGCACACACCGCACAGCACGCAGCGCTCCGGGTCAATCTCAATGTAGGGTGCATCAATAAAACCCCTGACAATTCCACCGGTGGGGCCGAGCTTTATGGCTTTTACGGGACATGCCTCATAGCACAGACCACAGCCGGTACAGGAACTGGCGGTGTAGCTCAGTTCCCTCGTCTCACGGGCGGATTCCCGCCTGAAAAAGGTTTCATCACCCTTCACCCTGAGTATATAACCAAGCTCATCGTCCTGCATTCACACCACCGGTAGTAACCAGGACACATATTTAACATTTGTCATGATTTTTCATGTTGGATAATATAAAGTTATCGGTTTTGTGCAGAATGTGCGGGTGGCTAAAGAATGTTTGAGCTTCTTTTACGAGAGCACCATGTTAAAGAATATGCAAATTTAATTTAAAATAAATTTTACCTGCTGTTGACCAGAATCAACTCTGCATCACCGCGTTTTACCAGAATTCTGGCATTCGGTTCAGGGAGGGTTACCACATCCTCGGCTCGGAACTCACCATAAATCCTTCCGTCCACACCCACCAGAGATGGAATGTCGCGGAGTATCCTAACAGTGACAAAGTTCACCTCGCCCCTCCTGCCGCACTCTTCCTGTGGGGCTTCGGCATGCGTGCCGCTCTCGTCCATCTGCCCCTCAAAGCCAGAAAGCACACGCTCCCTCCCGGTCTTAAGCGTCGTTATTATCTCTCTGAGCAGTGCCTCCTCCTCGGCGGTGAGATTTTCAGCCTCCACATCTTCTCCCGATTTCACATAGTACAGCGCACTGGAAACAATTTTACGCTCTCTGGTTTCGTAGATATCATTTATCATCTTCTTTATATTATCCAGCTCTGCAAGTCTGGTTGAAAGCTGTGAGAGGTCACCCGTACGCCTGCAGTCGGAGAGCATTTGCTGGAATAACCTTCTCGCCTCGGTGTAAAAATCTCTGCCAATCTCCTGCAGATAGGGCGAAGCCTTCTCCCTGCGCAGCGCCTCGCTCAGGGTCTTCACATCCATGGAAGTAATCTCTGTTGCTATTAAAATAAAAAGGTGGCGCCGTGCCGGGAGTAACCCGCCTTCTGTTACAGGAGCGCAGGGCTCCTGCGGCAGCATTCGTCTGAGCGCCCTACCCGAGGCTCGCCGCGGGTCGAGTACGCCTCTTCTCGGGCTTGCATCCCCGGAGATGGCCGTTTCACCGCCATCGCAGGGCATGCTCGGTCTTTCGACCTCATGGCGCACCTGCGCGGCGTATCGTTTCTGCTCCAGAGCTGCGCCTCTCGGCGCGGGGCTTACGCCCCCCGGGTCCCGCGGAGATGGGCGGAGTTTCCTCACTCCTCTCAGGGAGGAGCGTAAGCTGCCCTCCGGCTCGGCGCTATAAGAGGAGGCAGGACTAACAAGGGTTATATTTACCGCAGTCAAACTATTTCCATGCGGCAGCTTCGTCTGGATGAGTTCGCTGCTACAGAGGCTGAGAAGACAGAAACAGAGGAAACGGGAGGATTTGTGGAGCACCCCCTGCTTAAAGAGCGCTGTGTTGAGGCGAGAAAGTATCAGCTGGCAATAGCAGATGCTGCAAGGGGTGAGAACACTCTGGTGGTGCTTCCCACCGGGCTCGGAAAAACCGTCATCGCCCTCCTGGTTGCTCTTGACGCCCTGCAAAGAGGTAAGGTTCTATTTCTCGCCCCCACAAAGCCGCTTGTAAGGCAGCACTGCGAGAGCTTCAGGCGATTTACCAAGCTGCGCGACGAAGAGCTGGCGCTTTTTACCGGCGAGATGCGTGCAGAGAAGCGCGCTGAAGCCTGGAAGCGCAGCCGCGTTGTCTTTGCCACGCCCCAGACGGTGGTGAACGACCTTGAGGCAGGGCTTTACGACCTTGGTGAGGTTGCGCTTGTAATTTTCGACGAGGCGCACCGCGCTGTGGGAGACTATGCCTACGTAAAAATCGCCAGGCGCTGCACATGTCCAATCCTGGGGCTAACCGCCTCCCCGGGTGGTGACAGGGAGAAGATAAGGGAGGTGCTCAGGAACCTCAGAATCTCCCGTGTGGAGGCACGCCTGCCGGACGACAGCGATGTGCGCCGTTACGTGAGGGGTCTGCGCATACGCTGGTACAGGGTTTCCCTCTCGGGCGGGCTTGAAAAGGCTGCGGAGCTCATCATGCAGGTGCTCGTGGAGAAGGTGAAAAAGCTTCAGCAGCAGGGGTTTCTGGGCTATAAAAAGGCTGGACATGTCTCAAAGAAGGACATAATAGAGCTGGGCAACCAGATAAGGGCAAAGCTGGGCGGCGGGGGGAGCAGGGGTTACCTCTTCTCGGCGCTTATGCTCCAGAGCGCAGCACTGCACGCCTTCAACCTGCTGGAGCTTATAGAGACCCAGGGGGCCAAACCCGCGCTTGCCTATGTGGAGAGGCTCAGGGGCAGGGAAAGGCTCTCCCGCGGAGAGAGGCTTTTCCTCCAGGACGAAAGGGTACAAAAAGCCCTGGAGCTGCTGCGCAGCTCTGGTGAGCATCCCAAGCTCGAGGCCCTGGTGAAGCTGCTCAGGCGCAGGCTCGAGCAGAAGCCGGAGTCGCTTATAATCGTGTTTGTGCAGTACCGCGACACCATAGCTCAGGTGGTGGAGAGGCTGAAAAGGGAGGGGATACCCGCGCTGCGCTTCGTCGGCCAGGCCTCCCGCAGCGGAGAGAAGGGTATGAACCAGCGCACCCAGAGCGAGGTGCTGCGAAGATTTGCGCAGGGCGAGGCTCGCGTGCTTGTTGCGAGCAGCGTTGCCGAGGAGGGGCTGGACATACCCAGGGTCGACCTCGTCGTATTCTACGAGCCTGTGCCAAGCGAGATCCGCGCAATACAGCGCAGGGGGAGAACCGGCAGGGGCGCCTTTGGCGAGGTGGTGGTGCTCATCACCGAGGGCACAAAGGATGAGGCCTACCTGTACGCGGAGCTCACCAGGGAGAAGAAGATGCGCCGCTTTGTGAGGTGGCTGAGCAGGGCGGCGGGGCAGAAAGGTTTATAGTCCCCTCGCTCTCAGGCACACACATGCACAGGATTCCCGCAATCCTCCTTGTGCTGCTTCTCACCGCCTCGTGCATGAGTGCGGATTTTAAAAATGGGTCCCCGTCCGGAGATGGGGAACCGGTTCTTTACCTTGTTTTAACCCTGGACGCCGAGGAGAAGGAGGACCTGCTCGGGATTCACGGCGGAATCCTTGACGCCATGCTTGACATCTTCGAGGAGGAGGGCCTGGGAGGCAGAATTGAGCTTCTGCTGCCCGTGGACGACTGGCGGGAGGCGGTAAAGAACAACCTGAGCGTGGTGGAGAGGGTGAACAGCTACCCCATATCGCTGCACTGCGACAGGCATGCGAAGTTCACCTTTCAGGACAGGGAGAAGCAGAGGGATAGGATTTTATCTTCAGTAGCCTGGATTAAGGAGCACTTCAATTATTCGGGGGAGGTGTTCAGGGCTCCCACGCTCATGCTGGGAGAGACCACCCGCGACGTTCTGGATGAGCTGGGTGTAAAGTACGACCTCACGCCTCAGATATACAACTCTCCCAAGGCGGAGCCCTTCTTCCCTGTGCTGGTGAGGCGTAACCTGAGGCTGCTGCCCACCTCAATAATAATCACCGGGGGCTTTCCCGACTATCCCCAGTGGCGCTCGGCGCTGGTAAACAGGCGCTACATGCAGAGCTTCGACCAGCTCTACAGCAGGGCGAGGGAGGAGGGTCCCCTGGTGGGGGTGGTGCTGCTCCACCCCACCAACTGGAACAACCAATCCCTCCGCCTGCTCCGGGAGAATTTGAGGTATATAAAGTCGAAGCCTGGGGTGAGGTTCATCACCGCCGCCGAGATAGAGCGCCATGTCCCGGTGCTGGGCAGGAATCCCTTTGATTTCTCACCCTCCATAGGGGTGAGGGTGTCACCCCGGGAGGACTACTCCGCGGACAAAGAGAGCTTCAACGATGAGAGCTTCCTCCTGTATGTGCTCAGAAGCTATGGGTTAAAAGCGGAGAGGGCGGACCCTGCGAAGGACTACGACCTTCTTGTGTACTACTCCCCAACAGGAGTACCCCCAGAATCAGGAGAGGTGGTGGTGCTGAACCGGGGGAGCCTTGAGGGGGTAACACCCGAGGCTCTGATGAAGCCGGTGAATGGCAGGGTGGGCGAGCTGCGCTGCAAACTGCTCTCGGAGCTGATTGACCTGCAGGAGTTCTCCAGGCTTGCCCTGGAGGAGGCGAAGAGGCTGGGAAACACACCCTACCTGGAGAAGGCGCTTAATGCGGAGCAGGCCTGCGAACGTGTGAAGTTTGCTTACCTCTCCAGGGAGTATGCGCTGCAGATTGGCGCACAGAGGCAGCTGCGGGAGAAGCCTGAGAAGTACAGCCTGGTCGAGGCAGGAATTCCGCTCATCTACTACGGCACCGTTGACGGGGTGTATCTGGGATACCAGGCTGCCCCCCACGGCGTAGCGCAGGCTGCAAGGCAGGAGTTCTATGCGTATGAAAGGACGCGCAGCGGAGAGAACCTCTCCCGGGCGCTCTTTCTGGTGGACTACCTTCTCAACACCTCTGTGGATAAGGGCGAGTATCTGGTATGGGAGTACCCCTTCCCCTGGCCGTCCTACGGGCTTGAGGCGGGCTGGCGGGGCAGCCTGTGCCAGGCAGGCGTGCTCAAGGCGCTGATGCTGGCATATAAGCACACCGGCGAGGAGAGGTACCGCCTTGCCTCAGAGAAGGTTCTCAGGGCGTTTTCGGTGCCCGTGGAGAGGGGGGGTCTTCTAAAGCTCAGAGATGGCTACTGCTGGTATCCCGAGTACGTCCGCGAGCAGCCCCCCTACGTGCTCAACGGCTTCATCACCACGCTGATATGGCTTAAGGAGTATGCAGACTACTTCAACAGCACCGAAGCGCTGGAGAGGTACTCCTGCGGCGTTAAAGCACTGCGCAGGTTCCTTCCAGGGTACGACGCCGGGGACTGGAGCTACTACGACGCAGAGGGCAGACTCGCAAATGAGCACTACCACCGCATGCATATCTGGCAGCTTGGGGTGATGTACAACCTGACCGGGGAAGAGATGTTCAGGGAGTACCGGGAGCGCTGGCTCAGAAGCTGGTGAGGGTGCTCTGCCTCGTCTCTCTCGCCCTGACCTCCGTCGCCTCGCCCAGCTGCGCCTTTATGCTGGCGGCAAGCCTCTCGCCTATCCCGGGCACGGAGGCGAGCTCTTTTAAGCCCGCCTTCCTCAGGTGCTCGAGGGTTTTAAAGCCCCTTGCATAGAGCCTCCTCGCCCTCGCCCTGCCTATTCCCCTGAGGCTCACCAGCTCCAGCAGCTCCTCGCGGATGCCGTGCTTAACCCTTGTCCTGAGCCTCCTCAGCTCCTCAAGCTTGGGGAAGGAGAAGAGCCTTCCTATCTCCTCCATTGCGTAGAGCAGCCACTCCGCTATCTCCACCCTGCTGTGCACATCCCCGGGAGCAAGGTTGTACCTCTCGAGGAGGTACTCCTCACTCCTCTCCTCTATCCAGTCCTGAAGGAAGAGCGCCGTTTTGAGCTCACTCAGAAAGTGCTCAAAGGCGTAGCCCTCGTAGATGGAGGGCACTGGGAATAAGAGCTTCTTCTCCACCTCCTCCAGCCTTGCCAGGTACTCCTCGTACTCCCCCTTCCTCAGGTAGAGGGTTGCCAGCTCCGAGCAGCGCGCTACCGCGTGCAGGTAGGAGAGGGGCTCTGTCTCAACCGCCTCGGCTCTCTCCAGAGCCCGGCGCAGTGTGACAGCGCTGAGCGGGTCTATGTAGAGCTCGCTCACCCTCCTGCCAAAGGGCGTGGGCTCCAGCTTCTCTTCCTCGCCCATGATGAATCCCTCCCCTTCGAGAAACTCGGCCACGCTGAGCAGGGAGCTCTCCAGGGCATAGACCTCCTGCTGGTAGCCGAAGAAGGTCTTTGAGAAGAAGTCCACGAGCTCCTTAAAGCTGTGGGCATCGCCTGTGGCGATGCCCGCGAGCACATGCATGCGCAGCGCTGGTAGAGCTGCGAGCTTAGAGTAAACCCGCTCCGGCTCAGCCAGGAGGTAGCGCTCCAGCAGGAAGCTGCGCTCCTCCTCGCTTCTCGCCAGCAGTATCGCCTCGCCGTAGCTGTCGTAGCGCGGCCTGCCTGCTCTGCCCGCCATCTGCTTTATCTCCATCACTGATATCTCCACGTAGCCAAGCGAAGAATCGTAGCGCCGGTAGTCGCGTATCACAACCCGCCTTGCGGGAAGGTTTACTCCCGCAGCCAGGGTGGGTGTCGCAGAGAGCACCTTTATCAGATTTTCCCTGAAGGCATGCTCAATCAGGGTGCGCTGCTCCGGAGCTAAGCCAGCGTGGTGAAACGCCGCTCCTCCTGCCACGGCTCTGCTCAGCCTTCTGCATATTCGCGTGGGCTCGGCGAGCACCCCAAGAATCCTTTCAGCGAGCTCCCTGAGCTCCTCCTTCTCCGTATCGCTGAGCAGCCTCTTCACCTTGGGCGCAGCCTCCTGAGCAAAGCGCTCAGCCCCGCGCCGGGTGTTGACAAAAACGAGACTCTGACCGCCCTCTTTTACAGTATCCAGCGCAAGGTTGAGCGCCTCGTTCGCATAGCTTGCGTCTACGCTCCGCTTAGAGGAGTCGGTGAAGAGTATCTCACCCGCGTGGCAAACCCCCTCTCGCAGCTCCACAGGGCGCCAGTCGCTCTCCACCAGCTCGGCGTTGAGCCAGCGTGCTATTTCGTCGGCGTTGCTTATCGTAGCGCTCAG
>WANX01000041.1 GCA_015521565.1 Candidatus Hydrothermarchaeota archaeon | reverse complement strand
GCACGCTCGCCAGGGTGGTGCTGACCCTGAAGTTGAGGAGCGGCGAAGGCAGAATACCGTCTCTGGCAATGGCACTCATTATGCGCGAGATTACCAGTATCTGCCCATTGATCACCGACATTGAGCCCAGCAGAACCCCGGCGGCGACGATGTAGCTTCCCCCGGTGCCCAGCAGATGGCGTGCCACCTCTGCCAGGGGGATCAAGCTGCCGGCCAGCTCTTCCGCCGCTTGCGTTGAAAGGGCAACTGCTGCTACTGCGGTGTATAAAAAAATAGCGATGAGCAGTGTGGCAAGCATTGCCACGGGTAGAGTTCGCCTTGGATTTCTCACCTCCCCCGCCATGCTGCCCACGACCTCAAAGCCGGCGAAGAGGGTGAAGGTGAGGAGCGAGCCGTGAAGCAGCATCCCCGGCGGCGGGAGCTCCATCTGCCGGGGCAGCACCTCCCTGTGAAGAAATCCGCTGAGTATGATCAGCAGCAGTACCGACAGCGTAGCCGCGGTAAATATCTTCTGCACAAAAACAACCGGGCGTATCCCTGCCAGGTTGAGAAGGAGGTAGAAGCATATAACCGCTATGCCCACCCAAAGACGCGGCACGGCTGTGAAAATTCCCAGGTAGTCAGCAAAGCCCAGGGCGACAAAGGCCCCGGCGGCGGCAGCCGAAAGACAGAAGCTCCAGCCAGCGAAGAAGCCTCCTGCCGTGCCTAAGGCGCGCCTTGCAAACACGTAAAGCCCGCCGGTGCTGGGGAAGGCGCTCGCCAGCCTCGCGTGGGCAAGCACCGAGAATAACAGGCTGAAGCCGGTGAGAAGAAACGCCGCAGGCGCAAGCGAGCCCGCAGCACCCGCCAGGGGTGCAACTACGGTGAATATCCCCGGGCCGACGGTTGCCCCCACGCCAATGGCAAGCGCATCGCGCAGCGTTAAGACGCGCATGTGCTCGGAAATGAGGCACCCTCCTCCTCAATATAATCAAGATAGACTCTTATTGGAAGGTATATAAATCTCACCCGATTTCCATTGCCCTTCTTCCAGCGCCCTTTACCAGCTCCCGGTTCATTCGGGCAGACGTGGAGGAGCACCTGCCCACGTTATCCCCGCATGCCTCTGCATGCGCGTGCCACTTGGCGAGAGCTGCGACGGCTGCGGCGCCTGCGTCTACGCGTGCCCCGTGAAGGCGGTTGCCCTAGTGGAGGGCAAACCTGAGATAAACTACGGACGCTGCTTCCTGTGCTTCAACTGCATCGAGGCGTGCAGGGAGCGCGAGGGCAGGGCGTCGCTCTACGGGTACCTTCCTCACCTCGACTGCGGCGAGTGCGGCTTCGCCGACTGCGAGGAGTTCGCAGAGGGCGCTGCGAGGGAGGAGGAGCTGGAGAAGTGCCCACATCTCGAAGAAAGGCTGCGCAGGGCGCTTCGCCTGGTGCTAAACCCCGGGGACTATCTTCCTGCCTACCCGATAGCGGACCACAGGATTCCAACGAAGAGCGGCATCTTCGAGGTGGGCACACCCTGCGAGAGCTCGCCGCTCATCGCAACAAGCGACTACCTGTACACCGTGGCGAGGGTAACTGAGGCGCTCTCCTTCGCGCGCATAAACGCCTACCTCGCGGTGGTGCCCAGCGAGGGCTACTGCATGCGCCTCGCGATAACGCTGGGAACCTTCAGCACAGATGCTCTAAGAGAGATGCTTGAGGGAGCGGAGCTGAGGCACAGGAGCGTAATCCTGCCCAGGCAGGCGAGGGTGCTGCGCCTTAAGCTGGGGTGGCGCACCGTCTTTGGACCCAGCAAACTCGAGGAGCTTCCGGCGTTTATAATAAAAAATCAGCGCCTATTCGGATTCAGAGCTTAGCAGACCCTCCGCAAGCCTGAGCCTGGCAAGGAACTGCTCCTCCGCAGTTTCACGGGCTGCGCCCTTCGGCGTAAAGTCAAAGTTGTAGAGCAGGATTTTAAGGAAAACCTGCCTCATGCTGCCAAGCTCCGCTCTTTCCACAGCCTCGACGAAGCTCACCCACCTCTTCCACATCGCCAGGTATTCGCCAGCGCCCTGCTCTTCGATGTACTCCGCAAGGGTAAAGCTCCTGCCCCTCCCCACGCCCTCGCAGGGCATGAACACCGTCTTAAGTTTGCCGTCGCAGAGCATGCCAAAGGGGAATAGCCTGCACGCAAGCGGTCTTGCGGAATAGATGGAGCACCGCCTTCCCTTGAGAAAGGGGCAGGGGTCGCGGGGGAGCATGAGCAGGGGCAGGCCGCGGTCGTAGTGGCTGAGAAGACGTGCCTCAAGCTCCTCGCTGCTTATCCCGAGGTGCTCCTTAATCCTGAGTACCTCGTAGGGGTTCAGAGCGATGGCATGGCCATGGCAGCACGCAATGGAGCAGCTCTCACTCTCGCAGCAGAAGCGGAAGCTGAAGTTCTGGCTCACACTCACTGCGGCACCTCTGCCCATGGAAGTTTTCAGCCTCCTGCCGGTTATAAATAGTTAACCGATGCGGTTAATGAATATATTTTATGAGGTCAACGTAGCGGATGAGTATGCCACGCCGGGGTAGTCTAGAGGTGAGGCGGCGGACTGCAGATCCGCTTTACGTGAGTTCAAATCTCACCCCCGGCTCTCCTTAGCCATTGAGCCTGCGGCATGGTTGTCCTTGCAGGCGCGCAACCGGGTATTTGCCCACTGAGGGTCCTGAGACGGGCTTTTAGACCCGCGGGCTACCCTTATCTTTTGCATCTCATTTAAGTACCGCATCGCCCCGGAATCCGCGCTCTCTCAGCTCCCTTATATATCTCAGCTCTTCATAAAACTCCAGAGTTTTTCTGGCGAGGGCTATCTTCTCCTGAGCTGCTTTCAGCGCCCTGGAGACACGTGGCTGGGATATCCCCAGAGCCTTTGAAATCTCCTCCTGTGTATAGCCCATCGCAGCGTAGCGCAGCACCTGTGCCTGCCTTTCCGTCAGTATTCCCACACCTGCCATAACAGTAGGATATTATATCAGGGACCGGTATATATCTGTTTCTGTGGCAGATAGACAAAAACATTTATATACCTGAAGTTTCATATTATGCTCCGGCGGCACATATGCTGCAGGATATATAACAGAAGGCTGTTATGTGAGGTGAGAGGTATGGGAATAAA
Source organism: Candidatus Hydrothermarchaeota archaeon (assembly GCA_015521565.1). Classification (GTDB taxonomy): domain Archaea; phylum Hydrothermarchaeota; class Hydrothermarchaeia; order Hydrothermarchaeales; family BMS3B; genus Pyrohabitans. Next base: position 16,421 of record WANX01000041.1, on the reverse strand, counting down.
TCCACTTGAGGCACCCTGGCTGAGTTCCAGGAAATTTCCCGGAAAGTTCGAGGAGGAGCTTACCGACGACGACATCCGCGAGTGGGAGGAGAAGGAGAGGCAGGGATTGATAGTTGACGACGTGCCAGGTGGCACAGACGTGAGCATACCTATCCGTGTTGACTACATGAACGGCGACTATCACCGTGCCTATGAGATTCTCCAGAAGAACAAGATACCAATAAAGTACAAGACGGTAATGACAGTTCCGCCCTTCCACGCGACGATTCACGTCTTCCCGCCTGACGGCGTGAAGGCGATGAAACTCCTGCGCAAAGCAGGTATAACAATGTACAAGGTGAAGCCCGTCTTCTAAGGGCCCCTCTATTCTTTTTTGTTTTACGGATTAAATTTTTTACCAGCCTGTACGGAATGGATTTATGGATATCCACCTGCCCCGGGAATGGGACGAAGCTGCCAGGCAGATTTGCAGAGATAGGCCTCATCTGGTGCTTGTTATCGGTGAAACCGACACGGGCAAAAGCACTTTTATCCGCCACCTCCTCAGAGTGCTGCTGAACTCCGGTATCAGCTGCTCTCTTGTAGATGCCGACATAGGGCAGAAGGACCTGGGCCCTCCGGCCACAGTCACACTGGGGGAGTTCAGATACCTGTATGAACTGCGCCTTGCTGTGCCGAGGGCAATGTATTTTGTGGGCTCAACCTCACCGCGCGGACATCTGCTTCCGCTGCTGGTGGGCACGAAGCTAATGGCCGAGAAGGCGGAGGGACAGGTTGTGGTTGTGAACACCACGGGCTTTGTCAGAAATGCTGGCTTTGCCCTGAAGGGGTTTAAGATAGAATTGCTCAGCCCTGAGCTTATAGTTGCACTGCAGCGGGAGGCGGAGCTTGAGCCCCTGCTTGAGGCATATTCCCACATGCAGTGTGCGCGTCTTCCGGTATCGGAGATGGCAGAGCCAAAAAGCTTTGATGAGCGGCGTGCTCTTCGCAGGGAGGCCTTCCGCAGGTACTTTGCCTCTTCCAGAATGCGGAGGTTGAAAGTTGAGGAGCTGAGATTTCAGCGAGCGGGTTCTGAGATGGGTGATGAGGGAATGCGTGATTTAATGAAACCCCATCTGCTTGTGGGACTTGCAGACCCGGAGGGTGAGACGCTCGGTCTTGGTATTATCAAGGGCTTCAATGCCGGAGAGGTGAGGATGCTCACCCCCGTTAGGGGCAAGGTGGCGGTGCTGCAGTTCAGCAGAATGCTTCTGCGCGAAGACGGAAAGGAGCTGGGCTTTGTGAGGTGGTAAGCTGTACTACAGCTGTGGACTCAAGCAGGCCAGAGCATACATGCCCGGCAGAATTCTGCTCGCCTTCAATGTCAACATCGACGCCGTGAAGTATGCAGGGGAAGGAGAGCTGGATTCGCTCTCTCTACCCGGGGAGCTGAGGTACCTCAGAGAGTGCGCTGCCACGGGCGAGCAGCGGGAGGTGTATGTAAGCAGGGATACCCTGAATTTTCTGCTCGAGAACCTGGGCTACGACACCCTTGCAGTGGGCGGACAGTGCGGTCAGGCGGCACTTGCCAGCTCCTCTTTGGGGGTGACCAGCTACCTGCACCTGGCAAGGAGGTGCCGGATTTTTGGTGAGCTGCTGAAGGGGCCGGTTATGGTGGCCGGGGACAGGGAATTTGTCCCGCTCAGGAAGCTGAGGGAGGAGTGCACACCTGCAGTACACTTTGTAATTGAGCTGAAAAAGGGAGATTTGCACTTTGGCACACCTGTACCGGAGAGCACCCGCTTCATAGCCTCCTGGGACCCTGAAGGGGAGGTGCTGGAGATAGACCAAGTTTTCACAGAACTGCTCAGGCGCGAGGTTGGAGGCATAACAAAGGGTATGATATCCGGCTTCCACCTCCTCAGGGAGGACATGGTGTCCAGGGTGAGAAAGGCTGAGGAGCTACTCAGGGAGTGGAAGGAGCTGAGCCCGGAACTGTTCCTTCATCTTGAGCTCGCCCAGTACAGAAGTGAGCGCGTGCTGAGAGAAGTGAGGCGCAGGATATTTCCAGCCGTTGACAGCGTGGGCATGGACATCTCCGAACTCCGGCAGCTAACAGGTGAAGAGGAACTCACCTCTGCGCTGGAGGAGGTGTGCAGCTGTGCTCCCCGGGTAGTGGTGCACTGCTCCAGCTACGCCCTGTGCCTGAGCGACGACTACCCCAAGCAGGTCAAGGCGGCGCTGCAGTTTGGTTCTCTCCTGGCAGCCTACAGGGCCAGTAAAGGCAGACTGCCGGATATGACCCAGCTGGAGCGCTTCTCGCCGCCGAAGCCCTGCCGTGCAGGGATAGAGGCCAGAAGGGAGCTGATGAAGCACAGCTTTGACAGAACCCTGGTGGTTGTACCCGCCCTCTACGTGGAGGAGCCGGTGGCAACCGCTGGTCTTGGAGATACCTTTGCTCTGGGCTTTACACTGCTGGCATGACTTTTTCAGTTTCTGAAAAGCAAAGTATTTATGCAGTCCGTGCCAGCTTATTCCGGGGGACCGTGGTGCTCAGGGTACTGTGTGTTGACGACGATCCGGGATTCCTCGAGATGCTGAAGACGCTGCTTAAAAAGAGGGGATACGATGTTCTTCTCGCCGGAAGCGGGATGGAAGCGCTTTCACTGCTCGAGGAGACCCTGCCGGATGTGATTCTGCTGGACATAATGATGCCTGGCATGGATGGCTGGGAGACGCTGAGGAGAATCAGGGAAAGGGGCTGCCGTGTTCCTGTGATTGTGCTTACAGTGCTGTATGAACCCGAATACAGGGAGAAGAGCCTCGCCGCCGGTGCGGATGCGGTTATTCCAAAACCTGTCGAAAGGGCAATCCTTTTTAAGACCATAGAGTGCCTCCTGAACGACGCATAGGCTGTGTTTTTCTGAAAATTCCTGCCAGCAGCATGCCCGCAACGAAGCCGCCCACATGGGCAAAGTAGGCAACACCGCCATACCCAAGCCTCATCGCCTCCAGGGTGGCGGTGCCGGCGAGGAGCTGGAACACAAACCAGAATCCGAGGAGAACAACTGCGGGAAGGCTCACCCATCGGACAAAGTAGCCCAGGAATATCAGGGTGTGCACCCTGGCAAAGGGATAGGTGACGAAGTATGCACCGAGCACGCCTGCAATGGCTCCGCTTGCGCCCACGTTGGGCACCTCCGAGGCCGGATTTATGGCAATCTGAAGCGCACTTGCCGAAAGCCCGCAGAGGATGTAGAAGAGCAGGTATCTGCGATGTCCCATGGCATCTTCCACGTTGTCCCCGAAGATGTAGAGATAGAGCATGTTGCCCAACAGGTGAAGCACGCCGCCGTGCAGGAACATGCCTGTGAGAAGGGTGTGAAGCGCCTCTCCCTGTACCACCCGTGCTGGTACCATTCCATAGGTGTATATGAATTCTTCAAGCCTGCCCTGCAGTGCCAGCCAGACCTCGTAACCGAACACCAGCACATTGGCGAGAATCAGGGCATGGGTTACATAGGGGGTGCTCTGTGAGGGGTTCTCATCCCTTATGGGCATCATGTCTCTTCCCTCAGCTTCAGCTCCCTGAAAAAGCGGTAGGCGTCCGACTTTCTGAAACCCCTGAAGCCGAGTTTAACCAGCAGAGGCGGGGAAAACTCAAAGAGCGTGTTTAGAATAAGCAGCAGGAGCAGTAGATTTTTGGCAAAGGCGGGTGCACCGCTCAGGTATGCGGCAAGGAAGCCGATGAGGGTTGCGAGAATACTTGCTATTATCCCTGAGAGGTGCATTGCGGCTCTTGCCCCGGGGGAGGAACGCAGATAGCTGGTATAGTCCACCTTTAGAGTTGGTTCCACCCTCGCTGGTCCATTCAGAAAATAGAAGAGGAAGCGCATTCCCAGTGCCCTGCCTGCAAGGAGGTGGGCGATGGGATGCAGTGCTGTCATGAGCATGAAGGTGGCTGATATTACAAGAAGTCCGTGGAGGCCTGCCCTCATAGAGGGAGCGAGTACAAGCAGAAGAAGCGCCGCAATGCCCAGCAGAAGCATGGCTGCCGTGCCTGTGCCCACGCTCACCCTGAGTCCGGTCCTCTCCGTGAATATCCTGGCGTCTATCCTCCCAATTCGCTCAGCGTACCTCTCAATAAGACTTCTGCTGCGCTTTACCTCTGCCACGAGCCTGTAGAACTCCACCTCATCCGGAAACTTTTCAAGCTCTGCAAGCCTCGCCTCCACTGTTCTGGACATTGGTTTAATAATTGTCTTTGCCTATAATATAGCTATGTACTTCGTGGGCGTTGACCTTGCCTGGTCACGCCGCAACACCAGCGCAGTGGCGGTGGCGCACGGGGACGAGCTGGTTGCCTGGAAATCCGCCCTGCGCAGCTTGGAAGAGATAGTCTCTTTTATTCTTGCCAGGGCTGGCAGTGCTCCCGCCTTTGTTGCTATAGACGCTCCCATTACTGTTCCCAACATTCGGGGGAGCAGAGAGTGCGACCGTCTGGTTTCCAGTCTTTTCAGACGCCATGAAGCAGGGGTATATCCTGTGAACCGGACCCTGCTGGAGCGCTATGGAGGTGTGCGCGGACAGAGGCTGGGAGAGCGGCTGGTGAAGGCGGGATTTGAGCACAACCCTGCATTAAAGGCACCCCGCCGGGGTAGAGTCTTCGCAGAGGTTTTCCCCCACTCCGCCATGGTGGTGATATTCAGGCTGGATAGGACCCTTAAGTACAAGCAGCGGGCTGGCAGATGCCGCAGTCTGCGCCATGCCGAGTTTCGAAGATACCAGAGGCTTCTGCACTCCCTTGCCGGGGGCGACCCTCCGCTTCGGGTGCCTGAAGAGATACTTGACGTGGAGGTTGAAAGGCTCCGGGGCTATGCTCTGAAGCGCTATGAGGACCTGCTGGATGCCATCATCTGTGCCTACACAGCAAGCTACTGCTGGCACCGAGGTGAGTGTGCGGTGGTTGGAGACCTGAAGAGCGGGTACATACTCACCCCACTTCCATAGCTTTTTATAGGCTCCTTTAGAATTTAAACCATGGCTGAGAAGGCGGTGCTGCTCCTCTATATGGGCGGCCCGGAGTCGTTCTCGCAGATTAGGCCTTTTCTGTACCGCATGCTCTCTGATCCCCATGTGCTGCCCCTGCCGGCACCGATTCAGAAGCCGGTTGCCTTTCTGCTTGCAGCGCTTCGCTCACCTGTGGTGAAGAAGCGGTATGCCCTGATAGGGGGGTGCTCCCCTCTGCCCAGGACAACACGTGCCCAGGCGAAGGCGCTGGAGAGGAGACTCGGTACCGGATACAGAGTTTTTGTGGGCTTCCGGTACGTTGAGCCGGACATCGCAGCGGCTCTGAGAAGTGCCCTCAATGCCGGCGCCCGCAAGCTGGTTGCTCTGAGCCTCTATCCCCACTATGCAGGCGCCACCTCCGGCACGTGCTTCGCAGAGCTCGAGCGCGCACTCCGGATGGTTGATGAGGAGCTTGAGGTGAGGCGTGTAGAAAGGTGGGGTGATTTCCCCCCATACCTTGATGCACTCTCAGAGAAGGTGAGGCAGGCGCTTGAAGGATTTCCTTCCCGGGAGGAGGTGGAGGTGCTGTTCTCAGCCCACTCCCTGCCGCTGGAAATGGCAAGGCGGGATGGGTACGAAGAGCAGGTGCGTGCCACCTGTGAGGGTGTGGCGGAAAGAGTGGGAATTGAGAGCTACCGCCTGGCATATCAGAGCGGCTTCCGTCTTGGAAGGTGGCTATCGCCGGATGTTGAGCAGGTGCTTCATACTCTGGCGGAGCGGGGCAGAAAGAGTGTTCTGGTGGTGCCCGTTAGTTTCGTTTCAGACCACATAGAGACACTCTATGAAATCGACTTCGTCTATGCCCGGCTTGCCAGGAAGCTGGGAATAGAGCACTTCCGCAGAGTAGAGACGCTGGGCACCTCACCGGACTTCATCGAGGCGCTGTGCAGGCTTGTGCGTGACAGGAGTTGAGAACACCCCGCGTGCAGAATGCGTCACTGCCTCAATATGAGCATCGCATCTCCAAAGCTGTAGAAGCGGTACCTCAGCCTGACCGCCTCCCGGTAGGCCCTGAGAATCCTATCCTTTCCGGCAAAGGCGCTCACGAGCAGTATAAGGGTGGAGCGGGGGAGGTGGAAGTTTGTTATGAGACCCGCGTAGGGCACCCTGAACTCATACCCGGGGTATATGAAAAGGGAGGTGGTGGCAACGCCTGGCTTAATCCTGCCGCCATGAAAGGCACTCTCCAGGGCGCGCACTGTGGTGGTGCCCACAGCGAAGATTCTCCGCCCCTCTTCAAGTGCACTGTTTATTATATCCGCCTCCGCGGGGTGTATGCTGAACTGCTCCTCATGCATCCTGTGCTTCTCCACATCCTCATGCCTAACCGGCAGAAAGGTTCCCGGACCAACGTGCAGTGTTATGAAGGCAAACTCCACACCCATTGAGCGCAGCTTGTCCAGAAGCTCCACCGTAAAGTGGAAGCCGGCGGTGGGTGCTGCCACACTGCCGTTTACACTCGCATATACCGTCTGATACTCATCGCTGCTTACCCTTCTTTTTATATAGGGAGGGACGGGAACCTCTCCTATTTTCCACATCTCCCTTTTGATATCTCCTCCATAGAAGCGCATCACAGCAGTGCCCTCACGCTTCTGCTCAACCTCAGCCGAGAGTCCGTGCGCAAAGTGTACCCGGGTGCCCTCCACGAGCCTTCCCCTGAACATGCATTCCCACAGGTTTTCTTTGAGCTCTCTGACCAGAAGAAGTTCCACCGCACCTCCGGTTGGCTTCTTCCCCCTGAGCCGTGCTGGTATAACCCGGGAGTTGTTGAAGACCAGCACGTCACCCTTACCCAGATACTCCACAATCTCCCTGAATATGCGGTGTTCTATTGCGCTGCCCCTGAGCACCATCAACCTGGAGGCGTCTCTTCTCGGGAGAGGTTTCTGGGCTATGAGTTCTCTGGGCAGGTGATAGTCAAAGTCGCTCAGCTTCACAGCCATTTCGACAGAGCATTCACATTGAAAATAAAAGTTTAACTCATCGCCCAGCAGGCTGTGCTCGCCCCTGCATTGTGGAAAGCTGCAAAGGGACGCTTACTATTTTGTGACATCAGAAAGATATTTCCGGGCGCATTTTGAAATACTTTTAAGCGGTGCAGAAGGGGTTTGTCACCGCAGGCATGTCACTGCATAGAACAACTCCCACCGCCAAACAGTGGCAAAGCAGCCCGGGAGGTAGGTGACAGGAGAAAGACCTGTGCAGGGGTCCGGTGGAATCGTAAATGAAGTTACAGGGTGTGCCAAACAAAACTTTTAAATATAAATTTAATAAATTAGTCAGGTGGCTGGCACACCCCGGGTGATGGTAGTAAAATTCTGCAGGAGAATGAGAGGATGATGGAAATGCGTGTTGCTACTGGTCTGGTAATTCTTTTTATCCTTTTGAGCGCCCCTGGTGCGGTGAATGCGAAGCCCGAGTTTGCAGAAAAAACCGGAGAAAGCTGCACTGTTTGTCATCCCGGTGGTCCTCCAGAGCTGGGTCCTGCGGGCGAGTACTACAAAAAATACGGAACTCTTGAGGGATACGGAGAACTCCCGGCGGGTGAGGCGGAGCCCGGAGGCAGGTGCAACGTGTGCCACGCCCAGTTTGCACCAAATCCGGTACCCAGGGAGCTAAGCGGTGCCCCGACCACGCCCAACCACAGATTTGAGCTGAAGCACGGAGACGGAAGGTTCTGGTGTCTCACCTGCCACAATCCCGTGAACCGCGATACCCTGCGGTTATTCAACGGCACAGAGATACCCTTCGAGTCCTCACCCCTCCTCTGCGGTCAGTGCCACGGGCCGATCTATGAGGACTGGAAAGACCGCATCCATGGAAGATGGGTTGGAAACATTTCAAATCCAACACCGGATGTGGTGTGCACCGACTGTCATAACCCCCATGATCCAAGCTTTAAGCCCATAACACCGGAGAAGCCTCCGGAAAAGCCACCGGAGCCGTGGAATGAGATACCCAACTATCCCATCTACGCCTTTTTAGTGCTCGCCCTCAGCGTTCTACTCGCCCTGTATGCTGCGTGGAGGTAGAGATATGGTTGACAGGAGCAGAAGGGAGTTTCTGAAGAAGACGGCCACGGGTGCGGCCGCGGCCGTTATTCCCTTTGCAAATGTACGAATCCCTGTAATCGACGTTACAGTGGAAGAACTCCTCCAGAGCCACTACAAGGAGATGAGCGAGGAGGAGAAACAGCGTGTCATAGAGCGGCTTAAGAGGGAATACAAGGAGAAGTACGGGATAGACGCCACGATTAAGACAACACCTCCAAAGGAGGGGGTGGTGTGGGGCTATGCCCTGAACATCCAGAAGTGCATCGGCTGCAGGCGCTGCGTCTATGCGTGTGTGCGGGAGAACAACCAGTCGCGGGCGAATCCCAAGGAGCCCTGGAGGGGTGAGATTCAGTGGATAAGGGTGCTCGAGTTTGAGAAATATAAGATTCACCCGGGCGGTAAGGCCAAAGACTTCCGGACGAAGTTTGGCGAAGTGCTGGCAGGGATCAACCTGGAGGAGAGCGAGCACTACTACTATCCTGAGCAGGTGCCAGAGAAGGACAAGTTCTATATGCCAATCCAGTGCCAGCAGTGCGAGCGTCCACCGTGTGTGAAGGTATGTCCCACCAAGGCGACCTGGAAGGAGCCGGATGGTATAATAGTGGTGGACTACAACTGGTGCATCGGCTGCAGGTTCTGCATCGCCGCATGTCCCTACTGGGCAAGGAGGTTCAACTGGAGTGACCCGTACATCCCGCCGGAGGAGATAAACCCCAGGATGCACTACCTGGGCAACCGTATAAGGATGCGCGGCGTCGTGGAGAAGTGTACCTTCTGCATCCAGCGTACCAGGGAGGGTCGCTATCCTGCATGCGTGGAGATCTGCCCGGTCGGGGCGAGGAAGTTCGGCAACCTGCTGGACCCGGAGAGCGATGTCCGCAAGGTGCTGGAGAAGAAACGCGTCTTCCGGCTGAAGGAGGAGCTGGGAACGCATCCGAAGTTCTTCTACTTCATAGATTGAGGTGATAAAAATGGGCAAGCTTATAGACTTTTTGGTAACTTCGATAAAAGTCTCCCTCACCGGAAGCAGGAAGTACTACGCCTGGCTGGCCAGTCTTCTGCTCATGGTGATCTTCGGGGCCATATCCTATTACTACCAGCTCAAGTACGGTCTCATAATCACAGACATCCGCGACCAGGTGAGCTGGGGCAGCTACATCGCCAACTTCACCTTCCTTGTGGGCGTTGCCGCCGCGGCGGTAATGATAGTGCTCCCGGCCTACCTCTACAACTACAAGGAGTTCAAGCACATAACCATCTTCGGCGAGCTGATGGCGGTGGGAGCTCTGGTAATGGTGCTCACCTTCGTTCTTGTGGACCTGGGAAGGATTGACAGGATGTTCCACCTGCTCCCCATCACCGGAACTCCAAACTGGCCGCAGAGCATGCTTACCTGGGACGTAATAGTGCTCAACGGATATCTATTCCTCAACCTGCTCATACCCGGCTACCTGCTCTACAAGGCGTATCTCAGGGAGAAGCCCCGCAGGTGGATATACATCTTCATCCTGATATCAATCCCCTGGGCAATAAGCATCCACACGGTTACAGCCTTCCTGTACGGCGGTCTTGCTGCGAGGCCATTCTGGAACACCGCCATTATGGCGCCCAGATTCCTGGCCAGCGCCTTTACCGCGGGACCTGCGCTTATGATAATAATACTGCAGATAGTGCGCCGCTATACCTGTGTTGGACAGCCGGGCTGCAAGCTGGTGGTGACCGACAGAGCCCTCTTCACCCTCGCACACATCGCCCTTATATCCATGCTGGTAAACCTGTTCTTCCTGGGCTCTGAAATATACACTGTTGCCTATGCAGCCACCTCTCACCTGGCACCCCTCAAGTACCTGTTCTTCGGACTTGAGCACAACGGTGTAACATATGCAAAGCTCCAGCCGTACATGTGGACAGCGATTACCATGGAGATAATAGCTGCACTTCTTCTGCTCTTCCCCAAGACCAGGAAAAACTTTACCACACTGAACATCGCCTGCGTCTTTGCCTTCGTTGGCATCTGGATAGAGAAGGGCATGGGCCTCGTAATCCCCGGCTTCATACCCACGCCCATCGGCGAGATATGGGAGTACTATCCCACACTGATGGAGATAATGATAACCCTCGCAGTGTGGGCGCTCGGTTTTCTGGTGTACACCCTGCTCCTGAAAGTGGCAATTGCGATTGAAAGCGAGGAGGTGGTGCACCCCAGCGCAAAGGACAAGGAGATGCCCGAGGGCCACTGAGCCGGGGGCACTAACACTTTTTTACCATTTTGAGATTGCCTCTTCAACAGCCCTGGTCCACTGTCTGACGGCGCCCCGCAGCAATTTTTTTACTTCCTCCTTGGGCACTGCCTCGTACATGTATGCTCTGCCTCTATCCCTGGTGACAACCCGTCTGTAGGCCAGGCCATAGCCCACAAGGTTCTGAAGTGCACGCTGCACCAGGCTGCGGCTCCTCCCTATGCGCTCACTAAGTTCTGCCGGCGTGCCCGGTGCTCTCAGCAGCTCAAAGTACAGCTCTACCTCCAGGGGGCGCAGACCCAGGAGGCACTGCATCACCGCATCAACCCTCGGCTCACCTGAGCATATCAGACTCCGGGCCTCAAACATTCCTACCGCCCACGTTCTGCTCAAACCGTTTATGTTCAAATTTGTTGAACATGTTACACAACATATAGACTATGTGATAGTTTGTTCTGCAGAAAATAAATAACTATCGGAGCGCACACAATGGTGGTGCAGATGAACGATGAACTCGAGGCCATAAAGAGGAGGAAGCTGGAGAAGTTGCTCCACCGTGTTACAGGGCAGGAGGCTGAGTATCCGTCTTCGCCGCTGCATGTGGATGAGAAGGCACTTGGTGAGGTTGTGCAGAGGTACCCGCTTGTGCTCGTGGATTTTTATGCGGACTGGTGCCAGCCGTGCAGAATGCTCGCACCGGTAATAGATGAGCTTGCGGCCGAGCTTAGGGGCAGGGTTGTCTTTGCGAAGTTAAACGTTGACCAGAACCCCCAAGCTGCGATGCGGTACCAGGCGCTCAGCGTGCCCACCCTGGTGCTATTCAAGCAGGGCAGGGTTGCTGATAGAACAGTTGGAGCCATGCCGAAACAGGCGCTGCTCTCCTGGCTGAAGCGCCACATTGAATAGCCTGTGCTATCCCAGAATTTTCTCTTCACGCTCTCACCCGAGTTGTCTCTCAAGCCCCCGCCTCTGCTTTTTCCAGTATGCAATTGCACCGATTCTGGCAAACGACACCTATCGCGGGCCACGGGGATGCAGGAGCTTGCTCCGTGTAACAGGTTCAGCAGACTCTCAGGCTTCTGGCACAGGTTTAAATCTGTAAAAACCATTTCAGAAAAATGCTGAAATATGTTAAAAATAAAAATCTTCAACACGTTATCATGCTCTGTGAAAACGCTGGTGATTGGTGTGGACGAGCTCATAAAGATGATTGAAGAGGCGATAGAAAGCGAAAAAGGGTCTCAAGAACGCTACCGCAGGGCGGCGCAGGAGGCGAGAGACCCTGAGACGAAGGTGTTCTTTGAGCAGCTTGTCAGAGATGAGGAGAGGCATGAGCAGCTCCTGAAGGAGAGGCTGAAGACTCTGAAGCTGCTCAGGGGCTTTTAACACTCAGGAGGAACATCACCAGTACAAATAGCAGAATCAGCAACACTGAGGCTATCATCTCGCGGGTTATTTTCCTGTTTTCCCTTCTTGCCGTGGCGACAGCATGGGTGAAAAGCACCACGGAGGAGGAGAAGGCGCTGAGTGTCAGAAGTATGACACCGGGGGAGAGGGAGGCAAAGGCCTCACCAGCCAGGATTTTCCAGGAGTTTAGTGTGTAGTAGAAGACCACTATGAACTCTATGAAGCCCGCCGCCACCTGAAGGGAGATGCTCTCGTGCTGCAGTTCTATGGTCTCCCTGCCCCGCTCTATGGCTATCTTCATCCTCACCACGTCCATGGCGTTCTTAACCTTCTCCTGAGCCAGGATGAAGTTCTCCCTCCCGTACATAAGCGTGTCAAGTGCATAGTTGTAGCTTTTCATATTCTCAGAGAATATTTCGTCCTTCCCTGCGAGCAGACCCTTAACCTCCTTTTCAAATTGATGAATGTCCTCCCTGAGCACAGAAACTTTGGAGCTTATCCACTCCAGATACTGGGCCAGCTCTATGTATACTGAGCTCAGCTTGTCTATAACTCTCTCGAACTCCTCCATTGTGCAGCAGCTTTCTGCAAGCATTTTTGAGGCGTCGCTTTCGAGCTCCTTTCTTCTCTGCCTGGTGACCGCAAGCTGCTCCAGAAAAAACTCCGCTTCCCTGGAGAGTTTCCTCCCCAGGAGGTCGATGTAGGCGAATCTGATGAAAAAATCCCGTCGGGGTACAGAAGAGAGGAGAAGATAGCTCTGCCTCTCCCCACTCTCCTCCAGGAGATACAGGTCTCCCTGGCGAAGCTCGCTTTTTCTCCAGCTAATATCTCCGTATAACCTTGCTATTTTCTCCCGGTCTTCAGAAATGAAAAGAAGGGTCTCCCCCAGGAAAAGTGAAACCTCGGCTGAGGCGGCCTCTCTGAGGCGCTTCGGCATTCCCGGGTCGTCCTCGGGTGAGAGCAGAAGCAGCTGAAGTATCACCACGTCCCCCCGCAGGTAGAGGCTGAGCTCCGCCTGTGGCGAGCTGAATCTCCTTGCCAGGGTTAGCTGATTGTACTCTTCCAGCACCCTGAGCTCCTCTCCCTCCTTAAGCAGCCCGGTTGCCCTCCTCCACAGCCTTCCTATTTCCTGGTCCTTTTCCTTTATGAAATACAGGAAGCAGGAGATGGCCTCCCGTGGACAGCTCTTCTCAGCCATCTTCCAGCGCCTCGAGCACGGCCCTGCGCATCGCCTCTACGCCCGGCTCCACGCCGAGCCAGATTCTCTCAGCCTCCGCACCCTGGTGCACCAGCATACCAACGCCGTCTATGGTTTTGCATCCTGCTCGCTTCGCCTCCCTCAGGAGCAGCGTCTCCCTCGGAGTATAAACTATGTCCATAACCACCGGCTTCGAGGCAAGGTGCTCCGCCCTGAGCAGCGTCTCATCTGTGCGCGGGTGCATCCCCACGGGCGTGGCGTGGATAACTATGTCGCTTTCCTCCACCACGCTCCGCAGGTCATCGCCGAGGAGGGCGGTGGTAACCCCTGCACCCGCGCGCTCCACATCTCTTGCAAGTGCGATAAGCTTCTCCTTCCTTCTGCCCAGCAGGGTTATTCCGGCAACATCGCAGCGCATCGCGAGGGTAATCGCTATGGCGCGCGCCGCGCCGCCGGCGCCGATTATAAGCACCCTCTTTTTGTCCACCTCAACGCCTGCCTCGCGCAGCGCGTTAAGCGCGCCCACGCCGTCGGTGTTGTGGCCCACAACCCTGCTCTTCCTGAACTCCAGCGTGTTAACGGCGCCTATTGCACGGGCCTCATCGCTAAGCTCGCTTACGTAGCTGAGCACAGCCTGCTTGTGGGGCAGCGTAACATTAACCCCGCCGTACTTGAGAGCCTTAAAGCCAGCGACCGCATCTTTTAGTTCACCCGCCTCAACGCGGTGCGCCACGTAGATGCAGTTGAGCCCGAGCTCTGCAAAGCTGGCGTTGTGCATCTGTGGCGAGAGGCTGTGCTCCACCGGCGAGCCTATTACCGCGAACACCCTTGTTCTCGCGTCAACCATTCCACGCACCCAGTGCGGAGAGCATCTGCTTAAGCTCCTCAACGCTGAGCTGTCCGGGCGCCGTCTCGCGCGTAACATAGCCGTAGGTTATCGCCGAGCCCAGCATGGGGGCAGCTATCCTGGTAACCCTTCCGGGCTCTCCCAGAGCTATGGTAACTATCGGCACATCCAGGCGCTCGCTCATCTCCTGGGTAACCCGGAGCAGGTTGACCACATCCCGCCTTGAGCGTGCTGTAACCGCGAGCTTCGCTATGCTCGCCCCCGCGTCCACCTCCTCCTCAAGTATCCCGCGCATCGCCTCTAAGCTCGGCGTGGTGCTGAAGTCGTGGCAGGAGACTATAACGTCAACGTTGCTGCTCCTTGCGAGCTGGATTATCTCATCCCTGAGCTCGGGATTCATGCGCAGCTCCACGTCTATGGCGTCTGCCAGCTTCAGGCTCGCCTTCAGGCAGTCGGCCATCTCCCTCTCACTGCCCGGAAACACACCTCCCTCCCGCTCGCTCCTAACCGTAAGAATTATGGGCAGCTCCGTCTGCAGGCGGGCGTTTCTCAGCAGGCGCTTAACCTCCGCCCCGTAGTTGCGCTCCTCAAACTTCAGCCCATCTGCGCGCAGCTCAACCATGTCAGCCCCCCTCGCGAGGCGCACCGTGTTTAAAAACTCGTCCACAGAGTGCTCTATTATCGAGGCGCAGACCGCAGGGGTTCGCTGGAGTATCCTTGCCATCTTATCACCAATTAATACTGGGCAAAGGCTTATTTAAAGGCTAACCTTAAATCCACGGCGCATCATAATTCTAACAATGAGCCTCGAGGATTATGCTAAGAAGCGCGACTTCTCAAAGACCCCTGAACCCGGGCCGGAGGCGCGGGCAAAGCACGGGAACATCTTCGTTGTGCAGGAGCACCATGCCAGGCGCCTTCACTACGACCTGCGCTTGGCCATGCAGGGCGTGCTCAAAAGCTGGGCGATTCCAAAGCCGCCGCCCACCGAGAGGGGGGTGCGCAGGCTGGCGATTCAGACGGAGGACCACCCTCTGGAGTACGCAGACTTCGAGGGCGTTATTCCCGAGGGCATGTACGGCGCCGGGGAGGTGAAAATCTGGGACCGCGGAACCTATGAGATTGAGAGCCTGAAGGAGGAGAAGATAGTCCTCCACCTCAAGGGCGAGAAGCTCCGCGGGCGCTACGTGCTGCTGCGCTTCAAAAAGGGTGGCGAGAATGCATGGCTCTTCTTCAGGGCGAAGGAGGGAGGAGAATGAAGCGGGAGAGGAGCGCGGGTGCGGTGATATTCAGGAGGAATGGAAAGGTAAAATACCTGCTGCTCAAGTACGGCGCCGGGCACTGGGACTTTGTGAAGGGGCACATTGAGCCAGGAGAAAGCGAGGTTGAAACCCTCCTGCGGGAGGCTGAGGAGGAGACGGGTATAAAGGAGCTGGAGATAATCCAGGGCTTCAGGGAGAGGATAGAGTACTTCTACCGCCTGGGCAAGGAGCTGGTGCACAAGGAGGTTGTCTTCTACCTTGCCGAGGCGAAGAGCAGCGAGGTCAGGCTGAGCTATGAGCATGTGGACTACGCGTGGCTGCCCTTCGAGGAGGCGCACGCAAGGGTTACCTATGCGAACGCGAAGCGCGTGCTCAGGGCGGCGAGGGACTTCCTCGCAGAGCGGGGGATAGAGGTTGGAGCTCACCAGGGTTAAATTCACCAACCTGAGCAAGGAGCTCTTCCCGGGCATAACAAAGGCGCGGGTAATAGAGTACTACATAAAGGTGGCGCCGAAGATGCTCCCCTACTTAAAGGACCGCGCGGTGGTAATGCACCGCTTTCCGGATGGCATAGAAAAAGAAGGATTCTTCGAGAAGGACGCCCCTCCTCACACACCCGAGTGGGTGCGCACCTTCCGGTGCTACTCAGAGCATGCGAAGCGGGAGATACGCTATGTGGTCTGCAATAACCTTGACACCCTCCTGTGGCTGGCCAACCTCGCGAGCATAGAGATAAACATCACCCTCTCGCGGGTGGACGACTTCGAGCGCCCAGACCTGGTGCTAATAGACATAGACCCGCAGAACGGCTTTGGTGAAGCGCGCGGGGTGGCTCTCGAGCTGAAGGATGTGCTCTCTCAGCTGGGGCTGCGCTGCTATGTCAAAACCTCCGGCATTCGCGGATTGCACGTGCTCATCCCAATTGCAAGGGAGTACTCCTTCTCAGACACCAGAGCCTTCGCGCACGAGCTCGCGCGGATAGCAAGAAGGGAGAAGGTGAAGATAGACTACGCCCAGAACGCCGTTGCAAAGACCATGGCGGCGCCCTACTCCCTTCGCCCCCTTGAAGGAGCACCGGTTTCAACGCCCCTCGCCTGGGAGGAGCTGGAGAAAGGTTTATCCCCGGCAGAGTTCAATATTAATAAAGTAGCTGAGAGAAAGGACCCCTGGAAAGGGTTCTTCAAGCCCCAGAGGTTGATCGCCCATGGAGCTCAAGGCTAAGCCACCGAAGCGGGCGATATGGAGCGGCAGCATTGCCGTAGGCCTAGTCAACGTGCCCGTGAAGCTCTACCCCATGATAAGGGAGAAGAGCTTCTCCTTCCGCATGCTTCACTCCAGGGATAACTCTCCAATAAAATTTAG
>WANX01000040.1 GCA_015521565.1 Candidatus Hydrothermarchaeota archaeon | reverse complement strand
TAAGACTGACCACCAGAAACAACATCACTCACACTCCGGTAGGGATTAACAAAACTCTCACTCATGGCAGTGCTGAGCGCTATGCCGAGAAATACAAGAACTACAGCAGCACCGGCAATATAACGCAAATTGCCACCTGTTCGGGACATGAATACAGATTACCCGGCGCGTGCTATAAAATTTATTCTTTTCAATCTGGAAAATTGTTCCTTTCTGCAGTCACCAGGCGGAAGAGTGATGTGAAAAGCCACCTCTCTTCAAGTATTCTGAACCCGGCCCTTCGTATGTTCTCAGCAGTTCTGCGGTTTATCTCAGGTCCAATGAGCCGCACAAGGGGGTTGAGCAGGTCCAGAAGGGCGCCTCCAATCCGGTTTTCGCATCTCATGTGCTCCAGAAATCTCGCCCTTCCGCCCCGTCTGAGCACTCTGCGGACCTCTCTGAGACCCCTCAGCGGATTTTCCACTGAGCAGAAAACGTAGGAAGCCACTGCAGCATCGAAGCTCTGGTCCCTGAAGGGCAGTGCTTCAACATCGGCAAGTACCAGCTCGACACTCCTGCCACTGCCCATCGCTCTCTTTTTTGCCCTGAGAAGCATCCTGAGGCTAATATCTATCCCCACGAAGCTGACGTTTTCCGGATAGTGGGGGATGTTCTTTCCCGTTCCGATGCCCACTTCCAGCAGCCTTCCGCCCCTTATATTGTGGAACAGCAGCCTCCGCCATCTTGAGAAGGCGAGAAGCTCCATCGGAAGCTCCAGCAGGTCGTAGAAGGGAGCCAGCCTTTCGTACCGCCTCCTGTCCAGTCCCTGCTTGACAGCTTTGTCCTCAGCGCACATACTTATCCAGATACTGGAGGAAGACCTCCTTGGGCATGTAGCCTATGGTTTTGCCCAGAAAACTGCCATTGCTGTCCAGTATCACGAAGGATGGATGCCCTGTTATCTGGTACATCAGCAGCAGGTTTCTGTTCTCGGGAAGGTCAGAGTTTATCTTGACGGGCACGAAGTTTCTGGAGATGTACTGCGCAACCTCAGTATCGCTCATCACCTCCCTGTCCATCTTCACGCACCAGCTGCACCATTCCGCCCAGAAGTCCACGAGCACCGGCTTGTCCTCCCGTCCGGCAATCTCTATTCCTCGCTGCAGGTCGTTCCATATCCAGTTTATCTTCTGCTCTCCATGCCCCCCGGCTGCCGCGTCCCCCGCCCCTGACTTTTTTCCTGCCGCGCCGCCGTATTCATCCAGCGCCAGCGGAATCAGCATAACCAGCACACCGATGCCCAGGAGGAGGAGCAATCGCGAGTCCATACCCACCAGCCGTAGATAACTGGGGCGGCAGCTTAAAAATAGCTTACTGCTGCCAGAAATTAATATACAGCCCCACGGCACTTTCCACAATGCAGACAGAGTTTGCAGGAAACGTTTTTATCATCCGGTGCAGAGGTAATTTAATGCCTCACAAATTCGACCCCTCAAAGGCGGCACTTCTTGATGAAGAGGAGCGCAGACGAGTGCTCCCGCCGGAGGGAATCCTAAGAAGGATAGGTCTCAGACGGGGGGCTGCGTTTGCAGATGTCGGCTGCGGCACCGGGTACTTTACCCTTCCGGCGGCAGAGCTTGTGGGAGAAAACGGTGTTGTGTACGCAATAGATGTTCAGGAGGAGATGTTGAAGCTGCTTGCCGGCAGGATGGGTGAAAGAGCCAATATAAGGCCTGTAAAGTCGCAAGAGAACAGCATACCGCTTCCCGGTGGATGTGTGGATGTGGCTCTTCTCGGCCTGGTACTTCACGAGCTGGAGGGAGATGGCACCCTCAGAGAGGTATGCCGCATCCTGAGACGGGGCGGCACCCTGGGGGTGGTGGACTGGAAGAAGGAGTCGGGCGATAAGGGGCCTCCGGTGGAGGAGCGGATTTCCAGGGAGGAGGCCGCGGAAATGCTGACGAAAGCGGGCTTTGCGGTGGTAGAGACCTTCGAACTCCCCCTCCACTACCTGCTGGTGGCCAGAAAGCGGTAGCATCAATCACCCCGCGCGTTTTACCGCCAGCATCTGGTTGCTCCTGACGGTGGCGGTGTTGGCCTCCCACAGCAGAAGAAAATCCTCCCGGGGTATGTAGAGCAGACCCACCAGCGGGTCAAGCACCACAATCCGGTCCGCGTTCATGCCCACCACAACCCTGTAGTGCCCCTCATCACTCCGCAGGCTCCTGCGCTGAAGAACAATCACAGGGAGCCCTTCCTCCACGTATTTCTCAAGCGTGAGCAGACTTGCCGTGTCGTTGTCGCTCTGGTGCGGTGCGACACTCAACCCCTGGGTGCGCAGGTAGGTGAGCAGCTCAACTATCTCGAGGTCGCCTGTGGTTATGTGGAGCTCCCGTGCTATGTGCTGCTGGGTCTTCTCAGTGCCGTAGTACTCCAGCACCCACTGGGCCACAGCCGCACCGCACCAGTTTACCTCCTGCTGGGGGTAGAAGGGTAGCTTGAGAACACCGCCGGAGAGAGCAAAAGCCGGAGATGTGAAAGCAGCCTGGAGGAAAATGAGGGCGATAATCTGCCTAATTTCAGGACCCTCCCCTCTTCCAGCGCCTGCCCCCCAGGAGCAGAAAGCCCACCATCAGAGACAGAACAGGTCCCGCCGGCGCCGGAAACTCCGGTATTGGCACACCGCCGGCGTAGAAGCTGTCCTTCTTGCTCATCTTCACGGGTTTGCCCGACCTCATGCAGGTGGCGTATATCAGGTCCACCCTGTATTTGTGACCCTGGTAGTCGCCTGCCGGGATGGTCCAGATTTTCTTGCGTATAAGCCTGCCAGCAGCATCGGTTGAAACAGTACCGCTGGCAACCACCACTTTGCCTCCGTCAATGTCAAGAACCTCATAGGTATAGCTGGTGCTTGCCCTGAAGTTGTGCCCGTCGAGGTACACATCTTCACCGGGGGCAAAGTAGTCGTATCTGCTGCCATTCTGGTGGGATGCCCAGATGGCACCGCTGCTTCCGGAGCAGACGGGCATGGAATGGACTGCAGAGGCCAGGAGGACAAAAAAGAGGAGGGGGCAGAGCAAATTTTTCATGTACAATATTGTGCACTCGAATGATATATAGGTGTATGAAACTGTGTTACAGAACAATATTACCTGCTGGCGAGGATTTTACCCAGAAGCTCCGCTACAGTCTCATCCACACCTGCCAGCACCACCTTGAGGCGGTAGGTGTAGGCGTCCAGCTCTCCCCTGTAGGCCAGGAAGCTTCTGGTCTCTGGAGGAATATGGTCTGAGACGTAGAGCACCGGTGCACCAAGGCTGCCTGCAATCAGGGCCACGTCGGTGCTCACATTTCTGCCATCCGCAACCACCAGCACCTCACTTCCCTTCAGAGCGCTGGAACTGAGTATCAGCTTCAGTGATGTCTCATACCTGTCCCTGCCTCCTATTCTCTCCACTCTGGGAACAAACCGCCTCAGACGCTCCTCCACTGCCGGAGAGACTGCCACGGGGCCGCCGACTATGATTACCCTGGCAGGTGTGAGGCGCAGCAGCGCCTGCTCTGTGCTCTCCGGTAACCTGTCGGGCTCTGTTAGCAGTATGGGGGCGCCCGCCTTCTTTGCAAAGGCCACGGCGGCTATGGCGTCCACCTCCAGGTCTCCCCTGGCTATGACCACTGTTTCGGCGAAGGTGTACTTCTGAAGGGCGCTCTCTGCCGCAAGCTCATACACATCATCCTCCGGTGCCGGGATGGCAGGCGTATTCAGCGGTGCTGCACTTTCAGGCGCGGGATACGCCCCTGTAACGTCTCCTGTTACCAGCAGCGGTGCTGCAAGGACCCTGCTAACCCGGTAGAACAGCTTGTACTTCAAATTCAGGTAATCAAGCACCTCTTCCACCAGCTCCGGGGTGAGCATGTTAATCCCGGGGGCAAGGGGCATCGCACGCCTTCCGGAACCACCACCTCCTCCCAGCGGAACACCGCCGCCACCGCCGGAGGAGCCTCCTGAGTCTGAGAGGACTGATAGCACGCTGCTTCCATCTATTTTTCGGCTGCCCGCCAGGGTGAGCACCTCTCCCGAAAAGGTGTAGCTGCCAGAAGCTCCGCCGGGAACGCGGAGGGTGTAGGTCACCGTCCTGTCCTTTACCTCACTTCCGTACAGCACCCACTTTATAATCCCCTGGCTCTGGTTGAAGTAGCCGGCGGGCGAGGAGCTGAGAACACTCCAGCCGGGAGGGATGTACTCCTTCAGTATGACCCCGCTGGGTGGAGCGCTGTCGTTGACGTCCAGGGTGAGGGTGACGGTAACTTCTGCTCCAGCTGCGGCGGCCGAGGACATGCTACGGATAGCTTCTGCAGACAATACAGGAGCTGCAAAAAGCAATACTATCATAACTGCAGAGGTATATTTCATTATCGATAGGTTTTTCTGCCCGCATATTTATAGTTTGAGTTTCGAAAGTGGAAAGTTGGTATCATCAGGTAAGGTGGAACTCATAGGTGTAGTTTCTGTACATTATTATCAGTCTGTGCTTCTTCGACTCCCTCGCTACGGGTTCGAAGAGCAGAAAGCCCTCCCTCCTCGCCCCGGGAAGCAGCATGCCCTTTGACAGGTCTCCCATCTCGGAGGTTCTTACCAGGTTGTACTGTCTGCCTTCCTCATCTATTATAGCTGCGTAGATGCTGTACTCCAGGAAGCTGCCGCCGGTGTTTCCAAAGTTCAGGCGCACATAGCTCATATACCTGTTATCAGTCCTGTACCTCTTTATGAACTCCATGGGGGTGATACTGAGGTTTCCCCTCTCCAGGGTATCCCCCAGGCTGGCCGGGGGTGTGGTCACCACCATTGGATCTGTCTCAAAGGAACCGCTGTACCTGTCGTATCCGCCAATGCTGAGGTAGTACTTCTTCCCGGGATACACCCCATACAGGACGGTGCTGTGGGTTGCGGAGCGTGTGCTGTTGGTGTACACCACCCGTGCTGCTTCCGGGGAGGTGCCCAGCTTTACCACGGCGGTTGCAGGCCTTTCCAGCCTCCAGGTGATGTTTATCTGACTGTGTCCGGGAACAACGCTGAGGTTGATAAGCCCCGGCAGGGGCAGACTCAGGGTGGTGAAGTTGTAGGTTTCACTCTCCCAGATGGTGCCGTTGCTCAGGTTTACTCCTATTCTGAAGCTGTACTCCGTATTTGGCTCAAGGGCGATGAGATAAATGGTGTGGGCCGCTCTCCTGCCCTGCTTCACAGCCATGTTTGTGAGGTTGCCCCCGCTGCCGTATATCAGGATGCTTTCCGTGGGAAACGCCGTGAGCCAGCTTATCCTGGCGGAATGCTGTGTTATCAGCGACACTCTGACACCGGTAACATAGCTTTCATCCGTCTCCACGCTTTCGTTGAGCTCCTGCTCCGAGAGGTCCATCACCAGTGGCGCGGGCTCAGGCTCTGGTACATCCTGCTCCTCCACCTCCTCCACACATCCGCCCAGGATGAGCACAATTGCCAGCAATAAAAGCAACTTTTTCATTCTTTTTCACCTCCAAGTAACCCGCCAGCCAGCCTGCCGGCTGCCGCTGCCAGGCTGAAGTAGGCGAGGAGTGCTATTCCAAGTGGCTCTATGGCGTAGGAGTGTCCCACCTGGATAAAGCGCCACCAGGAGGGGATCTGGTAGAGCTTTTCTGAGACAGGAAAGAACAGTGGGACGCCGTACATGCCGCCCACCATGTCGAAGATGAGGCTGCCCAGCATCATGATGAGCAGCGTGAGGGGGTATGTGCGCTTTCCGGGGAGCCGGAAAAGCCGGAGAATCAGGTACAGGGCAGCACACACACCGAGCACAAAGATGAGGTTGTGCATCGGCGAGGGCAGGTTCCCAAAAAGAGAGAGCCTGAGAGGCCTGAGGCTGTGGAGGTTCAGTGCGTGGTCCAGGTCCATGATTATTGACAGCGGTGCGAGAAGCAGGAGAAACCTGCCCCTGAACCCAGTTCCCCATTCCCTGAGGAACACGTATCCGCCAAGCAGGTTGAGCACTGAATGGGAGAAGCTATCCACTGCTGTTGCTCTCCTTTGCTCCCTTAATCCAGAAGTGTACGTCGTTGGTGCTGTCTGCTGTGCTGAGCACGAGCCTGAGCTTTACGGGATATGCAAGGTTTCTGAGACCTGTGATCTCCACCTTCTCCTCCTTCTTCTTCTCCGGATTGCACAGGGTGAATTTCCTCTCAGCTATTTTTCTTTCCCCCAGGTATATGTCCAGACGGTAGGCGGTGGCCCTTCTTTCATAGCACTCCACACCGTAGGTGAAGGATACGGTGCCGTTCTCCAGGTAGTTGGAGTAGGAGCCCGGCACCAGGTACAGGGCTGAGAATGTGGATTCCTGTTTGAGGGTGTAGATGAGGTATCCCTCCAGCAGCAGGCCAGCAGCTATGGCTGCGAGTATGGACCACTTCATCACCTTCCACAGGTGGTCATTTTCTGCTGTGCTCATTTTACCTCCTCCTGAGGAGATAGATAAGTACCGCAAGCACCGCCAGTGCGGAAAGCGCTGCCGCTGTCCCTTCAGCCACCGGAGCGGCAGAGGGGCTGATTTTCAGCCTGGAGGCAGGAACCTCTCCCTCAGCGCTGAGGCTAATCCAGGAGCCGTTGATGGTGTAGCTGCCGGATGCATCGGCAGGGACTGCGATGGTGTATTCCACCTTTTCTGGAGGTCCGCGGAGAAAGACCCACTTTATAATCCCCTGGCTCTGGTTGAAGTAGCCGGCGGGCGAGGAGCTGAGAACGCTCCAGCCGGGAGGGATGCTCTCTCTGATTATCAAACCTCCCCCAGATTCTGCAGTTATTATGAGGGTGACTGCTATTCTGTCGCCGGGTGCCGCGCTGCTCTGGAGCTCTCTGTAGATGCTCACCTGACCTGCGGCTCCGGAGCTCAGCAGGAGAAGGATGATAAGAAGCTGTGCATTCTTTTGCATCAGTTTCCCTCCTGTTTTATGCGATGCGTTACGGGGTCTTTGCGTATCCCCTCGCCCAGGTTTCTATCGCTTGCAGTAGCTCCGCATCGCCCACCTCTCGGCGCGCCCATCTGTCGATGTACACGAGAAGGTCGTAGTCGCTCATTCCCACGACGCTGAAGCTCACCTGCGCCTCCGCGAGGGCGGTGCCGTTGTTTGCGTACACCACAAGGGCGTTGCTGCCCGGCTTTGCCAGGACGGAGCCTGCGAAGACAGTGCAGCCCTCGCAGAGCGTTACATTCTCGCCCGCGTTGAGGGAGTAGTTCACCTGCGCGGGGTAGTTCACATAGCCGGAGATGGAGATGTTCGCGCTGCTGTAGTTCCGCTGAGCCGGCGAGAGCAGGGAAATTGTGAGCTCACCTGCGGGCGCGCCGCGTATCTCAAAGCTCCACTTGCCAGAGGGCACAGCTATCCAAAGGTGCTCCGAATCGACGTAGCCCCAGCCGTTGTAGATGGCGCCCTCTCTGGTGATGTTGTACTCGTAGTCTGGTGCAACGGCAAGGGTAAGGGTAACATTCCCGGCGGAAATTATCGTTATGCTCATATTGACATGGTTTTTAGAAAAATAAAGAAATCCGGTTCTGTTGCTTGACATCAAAACGTATTCGTCTTTATACTTAAAGAATGTAAAATTCTCAAGAAGTATGTACTCTATTTCTCCTAATTTGTTTATCCTCGAAAAGGCTACCTCCGCGTCTGTTGAGACGTTTTCATAGGTGACATTCTCGCCGTCGGAGATGCTGATTAAATCTGTGCCATCAGCGTCGCGCAGGACAGCTGCGTAGTCGTCTCCATCTCCGACCTCTTTTCCGCCAACCACCGGAAGCGTTTCGCCGGATTTCGACGGATAAAGGAGGGTTATGAACTTCTGATTGGGGGCCGGTGAATCCTGCCCCGCAACCACATGCGGAGTGATCCAGTGCGCCCACTTCTTGGTGAAGTAGCCCCAGTGGAAGCGGTGCGCTCCGATCTCGATGTTCAACGAAGGCATAAACCAGAGGGTGAGATTGACAGGATAGGAAGCGTAGGTGTCGAGCTTATTTGGCGTGCTCGGACTTCCGCCGTCGCCCTCTGACCACGTAGCCCACACAAGCCGGGAGACGTTTTCTACGGAAATGTTTATGTTTGTCTTCGCAGCCTCGTCCCACCACTCCCTCAGAACTCCGTTTATATAAAAGGTGCCGTTGGCACGGGTCTGGTTTACATGCGCCGCCGAAGCGTTGACCCTTTCGGTTGTACCAAGGGGAATTATGAGCTTATATACTCTCGAAGCATTTGATGACATTCTGTCTATTACCACAAAGTATTCGTTATTCGGGAACAGAATGTACCTGTCCCAGTTCACAGGATTCGAAAGGTCTCGCTCTGTACTTCCGTCGTAGAACCTCTTTATCTCCCTGTGGCCATGAAGGAAGTCGATGTCATCGCTTGTAAATGCGGAGACGATGTACGGCGGGTCGGAGACGTTGAAATCCCGCGAACTTTTCGGTGCCGGCGGTGCCTGGGTTACAAATCCGTAGCCTGACTCGTTGAAGTAAAAGGTTGTCGTGCCCACGATTTCCTCATCCTGCCTGTACCAGTCGAAGCCGAGTCTGATCGCAGCGTGGTGCGGTATCAAATACGCACCCTTGGCGTATAAATTATAAGCCAACGCGTCGGGAACACTCATCCCATACCCGGATATCTGCGAATCGTTTCTGAGCTTGACGAACATGTACAGGGCGTTTCTGTCCTCAAAGGATAAGTTGCTCCTGAACACAAAAATCTCATGCTCCACATCGAGCACTGAGGGTTCGTCAAAGCTGTAGGTGAAGCTGTGGTTGTAGTTCAGCATCGCCAGCCATGTATAGCTGCCCATTAAAAATGACGCTGGATAGGATGTCTGGTAGGTATACGTATCGTCGGAGTTTACAACCACGTCCCTGCAGTACCGGTTTGCCAGCCCTCTGGCAAAGCCTGAGAGGTACCTCTCTAAAATGCAGGGATGCATCAGTGTCTGCTTGTAGGTTGAACCACCGCGGTTGTCCCACCAGCCGGATGGAAGAGTAGGAAGAATCATGTTGTTTATGAGATACTGCCACACAAGCTTATATTTCTCTTCAAGATGGGTGTTAAAAGCGCTGTTGTAAAGTCCGAAGAAGAGCGAAAGGGTACCCGGCTCCTCATAGTACAGAATGTAGGCGGCGTCCTGCCTTATTCCACTGGAAAGCTCCTGCTCAAGGGACGGGAGCAGTGCTCCGGATTTGCTCTCCACCACCAGGTCCTCCAGGGGCTCCTGCACCATTGCATGGGTGCCCCTGTCATCCACAAAGGCGCACTCGATGCAGTCAGGCAGCGCCAGAGCGCCTACACCAGCTCCGGCGACTACAGGAAACCTGTGGATGAGGTAGTCGCCGAAGTCAAAGCTTCTGTCGGAGGTTACGTCGTAGTCGTGATGCTCCTTCATCAGCAGGTACATGTCCGAGGTCATGCGCATAAGTCTGTCTCTGATGGTTCGCAGGTATGCTGAAGAGTGATTCTTGTCATACGAGGAGATGTAGTTGTGGAGCAGATCGTAGGCGATGGAATAGAATACAACAGCGTGGCCGTTGTTTTGGGCGCTGGTAGTGCTGATACCGTAGTTCTGGTTGTACGCATCTCCGCTGCCGGGCGTTACATTTCCTTCCATCGAACGGTTCAGAAATCCGTCGCTCCAGCTTCCTATGCATGCGAGGCCCTGCATGGTTTTGTTTGCATAGGATTTGTTCCCAGTAATCCAGTAGTAGAGGGCCATCTTCGCAAGTTTCACCGCCTTGGTCTGCTCGCTGCTGCCGGAGTCGCAGAAGTCGTAGTTTATGTATCGGCTGGGGTAGTTTTCTATCGTCTGAATAAAGCTGTTCATCCAGCTCTTGTAAGGTTCGGTTGAATTGTAGTGGTGAAGCATGGTCTCGTTCCAGTACCTGAAAAGAAGGTAGGGTCTGTGCTTGACGACGTAGAAGGCAACGCCGTTGTTTGATTTCTTTCCCTCCAGAGAGGGGTTCGAGGGAATTGCGGTTATGTTAACTGGTATCAGATTGCCACTGAACCTGGAAAAATTGAAGGTGTATTCAAAGGTGAAGGTGCGGTTCGAACCGGCCGGGATAGGTGAGGATTCTGAAAGAGTCTCGTTGCCTATCCTGAGGAGCAGCGTCGCATTAGCCTCGTCGCGGTACCCGAGGTTGAATACGGTTATGTTGAACTCCACGCTGTCCCCGTCGGAGATTTCGTAGACTCTTTTGCTTAAATTTATGTGGGAGGGTTTTACAACCAGCTCACTTGCATTGCTGCTTATAGAAGAGCTTCTCCACTCCGATACGTACTGCGGAGGTCCTTCAACTGTAAACTCAAGCCAGTCATCAGTATATGCATGACCGGAACAAAGATTAGTTGTACAATTAGTATAAAATGTCCATGGAGTAAACAGGACATGTTTGCCATTCTTAGTCAAAGTTAGATTAGTAAGAACAACACCAAACCTATCCGAACTTCCAGATGCTTTGATGCCATTTATTCTCAACTTTAAAACTTTTCCTTCCGGGTTATAGCTGGAAAGGTCAAATTCAACATACCCCCAGTGACCTTCTGCCCCAATGTTGTACTCATAAATCTTCTGGTCGTCGAGCCAGATTGAGAAGTTGCCGCCGGAGTAGGGGGAGTTGGCGTCCCTTGCGATAAAGGAGAGCGTCCACGTTTCATTCGCGGGAGCGAACTCGACCAGTGTGTTGCCAGTGAGATTTACACTTCTGCTGCCGAAGTTGTACCCGGGCTTCTCGGCCTTTATTGTGTAGGGGTAGTGGTAGACCTTGCCGGAGGAGGTCTGGTTGTAGGCGAGGAGCGTTTGCCTTGGTATGTAGCCGCTGGCATCTGTGAGCGCTGAGAAGGCAAGGTTGCCAAAGGCATCGTAGGCGGTGACGTTTACCCCGGCAACTGGCTGACCAGATGCGTCCCTCGCATAGGCGTCGAGGTACCAGTAGCGGTAGATGTTGCTGCTGGTGCTTATTAACACTGCATCGTCGTATGTAGCATTTATCAGGGTGAGGTTTGCATTAGATAGTTGGATTACGGTATTTGAAGCCCCCATTCTATCTACATACATGTTCTGGATGCGCAATTCGGCATTTGCTAAATTTATAATCGAAGAGGAGTAATTATTATAGATAGTTATATTGGTTATATTTATATTC
>WANX01000039.1 GCA_015521565.1 Candidatus Hydrothermarchaeota archaeon | reverse complement strand
GAGAAATCTTCCATAGACCTGCCCAGAGGCCTGGCCTTTAAGGCGGTGGAGGAGTTCTCCCGCTTCGGGTGGAAGCTTTTAATCACCGGAGGCGAGCCCCTGCTGTGCCCCTACTTCTGGGAGCTCCTGGAGTTCGCGTCTCGCAAGCGGCTCCGCGTGGTGGTGCTGACCAACGGCACGCTTTTGAGCGAGAGCGTGGCGCGGCGTCTCGCGAGGTATGCGCACGAGGTGCAGATAAGCCTGGACGGCATGAAGCACGGGCACGAGGCGCTGCGCGGCAGGGGGAGCTTTGCGCGAGCGCTCAGGGGCATTAAGGCGGCGAGGAGGTACATGCGGGTGAGCGTAGCAACCATCATACACCGCGAGAACCTTAAGGAGTTTCCGCGGCTGGAGAGGCTGGTGAAGAGCCTCGGGGTGGAGGAATGGGCTCTTGACGTGCCCTCCCTGCAGGGCAGCATGAGGGAGAATGCGAAGCTTCTGCCTCCCCCGCAGGAGGCTGCCCGGATATACTCGAGCTACGGCTTCACCTCGGGTGTGCACGAGGGCTGCGCCGGCTACGCCTGCGGCGCCCACCTGTGCTCAGTCAGCGTGGAAGGCGAGGTTACAAAGTGCGGTCTCTTCGAGCGGGGGGTGGGCAGCCTGGCGGAGCTCTCCCTGAGGGAGGCCTGGAAGAGGGTGGTGGAGAGATACCTGCCAAGGATTGAGGAGCTAAGCTGTTCTGACTGCGCACATCTCAGCGCCTGCAGGGGCGGGTGCAGGTTCAGGGCGCTGAGCGAGGGGGACTTTCTGGGCAGGGACAGCTTCCTGTGCGAGGTGTACACTAAAACTCGGGCATAGAGGGCATCTCCGGCTTTTCTTCTTCCTCCTTCTCCAGCTTTCCGGCTGCAATTATGTCGTCGATGCGCAGAATCATCACAGCAACCTCGCTGGCCGAGGAGATCGCCTGCGTTTTTACATTCACCGGCGTTACAAGTCCGGCCTTGAAGGTGTCTTTAAGTTCGTTGCTGGTAACATCGTAGCCGTAGTCGGGGCTCTTCTCGTGAGCTTTGCGCAGCTCCACCAGCACGTCGATTGGGTCAAGGCCAGCGTTCTCGGCGAGGGCGCGGGGAATAACCTCGAGAGCGTCTGCAAAGGCCTCAATGGCGAGCTGCTCGCGCCCGCCCACGGTTACTGCGTACTCCCTCAGCCTTCTGGCAACCTCCACCTCGGGTGCTCCCGCACCGGCGACGACCTTCCCGCAGCGCAGTGCGGCTGCGACAACACCTATCGCATCCTCTATGGCGCGCTCCGCCTCGTTCACCACGTGCTCACTTCCGCCCCTCACCAGAATGGTAACGCTCTTCGGGTCGCGGCACTCGCGCACGAAGACCAGCTCGTCCTCTCCTATCTTCACCTCCTCCACCACGCCCGCATACCCCAGGTCGTCGCTGCTCAGGTCGTCGATGCTGGTGACAACCCTCGCTCCCGTGGCGCGGGCGAGCTTCTTCATATCGCTCTGCTTCACCCTGCGCACAGCGAAGATTCCCTCCTTCGCAAGGAAGTGCTGCGCCAGGTCGTCTATTCCCTTCTGGCAGAGCACAACACTGGCGCCGCTCGCCTTAATTTTCTCCACCATGCGCTGGAGCATGCGCTCCTCCTCTTCCATAAACGCCTGGAGCTGGTCCGGTGCGGTGATGTTTATCTTGGCATCCACCTCAGTCTTCTTTACCTCCAGGGCGCACCTGAGCAGCGCAATCCTGGCGTCCTTCACCTTCCGCGGCATTCCGGGGTGAACGCGCTCCTTGTCTATAACGATGCCGTCCACCAGCTGCGTGTCCTCTATGCCACCGCCCGCCTTCTTCTCAATCTTTATCAAATCCCTGTCCACCTCGCCGTCCTCGCGCACGCGCTGCACCGCCTTAACAACTATTTCAGCCAGGTGCTCCTTTGCCTTCTCAGCCCCCTTGCCCGTCATCGCCATTACCGCAACCTTTCTGAGCATCTCCTCGTCCTGCGGCGAAATCTCGTGGGCCATCTCCTTCAGAAACTCCCTCGCCTTCTCAGCTGCCAGGCGGTAGCCTTTCGCAATTATTGTGGCGTGCACCTCCTGCTCGAGAAGCTCCTCCGCCCGCTTCAGGAGCTCGCCCGCAAGTACCACCGCCGTCGTCGTGCCATCTCCGACTTCGCTCTCCTGGGTCTTTGCAACCTCCACTATCATCTTGCCCACTGGGTGCTCTATGTCCATCTCCTTGAGAATCGTTACGCCGTCGTTGGTTATGGTCACGTCCCCCAGGCTGTCCACGAGCATCTTGTCCATGCCCCTTGGTCCAAGGGTCGTCCTCAGCGTCTCCGCTATAATGCGCGCCACCATTATGTTGGTGCGTCTCGCCTCACTACCGCGGGTGCGCTGTGTGCCCTCCTTTAATATCAATACAGGCGTACCACCGAGCTGCGAGGGAGCTGCCGCCATTTCCTACCACCTCCGAGGTTTTAGTAAGTAATAGTTAGTAAAATATTAACCTTGCAGCTTTTATTTTTTGCGCCACTCAAGGGCACACGTGGTATGTGTGGCATGCCGTAAGACTTTTAAAAATAGATAAATAATAAATTCCTCTGTGAGAGTGGTTGAAATGCAGGCGGAGAAGCTTCTTGAGACTCTCAGAAAGGAGTGGTACTCAATTAATGAGGATATCAGGGCTCTTTCATCTCATGAAGCAGCAGATTATGAATTTGTTGAAAGGCTTGAGGATATTGAGAGGCGTTCCTCCTCAATTTACGAACCGCTGGAAGAGCTTGTCAGGCAGCTTCATCAGCGGTTTCCGGAAGAGCGCAATTTTGTGAGGGAAACCTTTGAAAGCGCTGGAAGAAAAATCACCAGACTTTCTGAGGTTGTGGGAGATATAAGGCAGAATCTGCAGCGCGTGCTTGAAGCGCGGAGCAGGATATCTGCCCTGAATGAGGAGCTCTCACGCCTCAGGGGAGAGCTGAATTCCACGCGGGAGAAACTGGACAGCTGCAGGAGAGCCTATGAAAACAGGGCGGAAGAGTACGGGGACAGAAGGGATAGGCTGGAGAAGGAGGTTTTATCGGAGCTCTCAGCCATTAAGCAGGAGTTTATTAGAGACGTGGCGCCCTACATGGAGGATTTGGAGCTGCGGCTCTCTGGTAGGCAGGTGCCCCTGGAAGCCCTGCTGGAGGAGTATGTCCGGCACGGGGGCGCGGTGGAGGTTGTGCCCAGAGCCGGCTTTATGGGAAAGATAACCGGCAGAGCAGGTGTGGGTGAGATCAAGGCCAGGTCTGAGCTTATCGAGCTGAAGCTGCGGCATCACGCCTCCAGGCTGGAGAGAGTGCAGAGGAGGCGGCAGGAGAAGGAGGAGGAGCTTCTCGGAGAGTTTTCTGACCTTGCACCACTGAAGGAGCGTCTTAAGGTGCTGGAGGAGAGGGAGGAGACCCTTAAAAGGCAGATACGTGAGCTTGAGGAGGAGAAGGCAGGGCTTGCGGAGGCTGAAGAAAGGGGAGCAGAGCTACTGGAGAGGGGCGCGGTGCTGAGGCTGAGGGACAGGATTCTGGATGCCTATGATGCTGCCCACGGTGATGTGCGTGCGCTGCTTGAGTTCTCTTCTGCAATGATGGATAAATGGGACTTCGGCGACGATGACCTGGAGAAGAGGGAGATGAGGAGGAGGATCAGGGAGCTCATGCACATGCTGCAGCAGACCCGGGAGACAGAAGAAAATCTCAGAGAACGGATTTCCCGCATGAAGGAAGAGCTGGGTGCGGCGAATTTCAGAGGGGAAGAGCAGGAACACAGGATATCGGAGCTTGAGGGGCTGCTAAGTGATACCAGGAGTAAACTCGAGCTGCTCGAGGAAGAGTACAGGAAACTTGAGGAGGAGCACCGCCGGCTTGTGAGGGAGCACAGACTTGCGAGGGACAGGATTGAAGTGCTTGAAAACGCAGAAGAGGAGAAGCGCCGGCTGAAGGAAAAGGTGGCTGCGCTGGAGAGGGTCAGGAGGGAGCTGGAGGAGAATCTCGCAGAGCTCAGGGAGGAGCTTGATGAGCGTGCCAGCAGGGTAAAAGAGCTGGAGGGGTATGAGAGGGAGAACGTGGAGCTGAAGGCGGAGCTTTCTTCTGCGGAGAGCACCATCTCAGACCTCAAAGCCAGGGTGCAGAGACTCGAAGAAGAGCTCGCGGAGGTGATAGCAGAGAGAAACTCTCTGAGGAAGGAGCTCCAGCGCATGCGGGAAAGCTACTGTGCCACAGAGGAGAAGCTGAGGTCCCAGAGGGAGGCGCTCAGAAAGGAGCTGGAGAAGCTGCGCAGTGAGAGGGAGGAACTCGCCGAAAAGGTCAGCCTGCTGGAGATGTATGAGGAGGAGGCTGCTTCCGCAAGGGGAGAGCTGGAAGCTGCCAGGGATAAGATATCTGAGCTGGAAGCAGTGATTTCCGGCCTGGAGAATAGGCTTGCAAGCACAGATGCCACAGGAAAAAGGCTGCGGGAGGAACTGGAGAAGGAGCGCCAGAGGTATGAGGAGCAGCGGAGTGTACGCGCCGCACTTGAGAAGGAGAAGGCAGAACTGGAGGGTCTGCTGAGGGAGAGGGAGGAAAGGCTCGCAGAGCTGAGCTCAAGGTTGAAGCTGATGGAGGGGTATGAGAAGGAGAATGTGGAGCTGAAGCAGAGGCTTGCGGCAGAGGAAAAGAGGAGGTTAAAGCTGGAGGCGCAGCTGGAGAGCTCTGCGGAGCGTGAGACTGCACTGAGGGCTGAGATGGAGGCGTTGAAGAGGGAGAAGAAGGAACTTGAGGGCAGGGTAAAGGCGCTGCTGAAGGAGAACTCTTCCCTGGAGAAGAATGCCGCGAGGCTTACGGAGAAGCTGTATGAGCTTGAAGGGATGAGGAGGAAGTATGAGGAGGAGCTTAAGGAGCTTGAAAGAAGCTTTGAGGCCCTTAGGGCAGAGAAGGAGAGCACCAGGAGAGAGCTCGAGGCCCTGAAGGAGAAGGTGCAGGAGCTGGATAAATACAGGGAGATGTGCGCCCGCCTGGAGAAGGAGAACCTGCTGCTGTACGGGAAGGTGGACGGTGCCGTGAGGATGCAGAAGGAGAAGGATGCAGAGATAGAGAGACTGCGCACACAGGTGGCGGAGCTGAGGGCGGAAGCGGAGAGCCTGAAGAGGGAGAACTCACGGCTCAGGCAGAAGCTGCTGCAGCCAGAGGAGGAGCCCGGAAAGGGGCTGAGAGAGCTGGAGGGCGAGGTGGAGGAAGCCATAAAAAAGGCGGCCAGCGCCCTGGATGCCTGCGCCAGGCGCTACAGCAGCAGACGGCTCCAGTCCGCCAGCAATGCGGTGGATCTGGCGATTAAGAAGCTGTACACGCTGGGTGCGGGTGTGGATGGCATAGAGGCGGAGGTTGAGAGGTGTGTTTCCTTTCTGCGGGCTGCAAGGGAATACATGGAGGATGCCAGGCTTGGCGCGGGTGCTGCAGCTGGCTCCAGGGAGCTCAGGGCTGCCAGAGCAGAGCACCTGTCTTCTGCAAGAGGTCTCATAAAAAATGCTGCAGCGACGGCGGAGAAGATATTCGGCAGGGTGGAGGCACAGGCGTACAGAAGCATCAGGCAGCTTGAAAAGAGGTGCGCCTCCCTGAGTGAAGAGAGGGAGAAGCTGAAGGAGGAGGTCTCCGAGCTGCAGTCCAGGCTGGAGGAGATGCGGAGGGAGCTAAAAAAGAAGGAGGAGCTGCTGGAGAGGTATATAGCGAGCAAGACCTCTGCCCTGAGGCGTTAGGCGGTCTGTCTTGTCAGGTGCAGAGCACAGCCCGCGCTTAAAAGCACAGCGGCGGAGTAGGAGACGGTGTACCAAAGCAGCTCTGACGCATCGGGGGCATTCAGGCTGAGCAGCTTGAGCCAGAAGAGCGCAACAAAAAGCGCTGTGAGGAGTGCGGCAAGCATGCCGAGACGGTGCCTTATACTGCTGCGATTTCCATGCGCATCCTTTTCTGAAGAGTATGCAGCTCTGGGCAGTACCCATGCGGTAACAGCCACCGCGGCAAGGGCCTTGAGGATGTCCCCCGGAATGAAGGGCAGCACTCCCAGTGCGAGGGCATCGCCGAGCCCCAGGTGCATGACCTGTGCAAGCTGCACAGTACCCGGCAGGTAGATGAGTGCCACGCCGGCGAACATCAGTGTGAGCTGCGACGCGGGTGTGCGCGTGCCCACGTAGGAGTGGGTAAAGTGTCCTATGAGGTATGCCGCAAGTATAAAGCCCAGGATGTACCCCCCGGTGGCTCCAAGAAGCACCTCGACCCCTGCCCTTCCTCCCGCAAACCAGGGCACTCCAAGCGCGCCCAGCGCCGCATACATGAGCATGCTAAGCGCTCCATAGCTTCTTCCCAGCACCGCACCGCTGAGCAGCACAAAGAATACCTGGGCTGTTATGGGCACAGGTGTGAAGGGAAGGTACAGTTTTAGCTGGGCACCCAGCCCGGTTAGAGCCGCAAAAAGCATGGAGAAGGCAAAGTTCCACAAAAATCCGCTCTCCAGTTTCCACCTGAAAAAGCGTTGCCTGGCGTCTTCATTTATGAACATATCTCACCACCTTCGTTAACCGTGTGATGTAAGCAGGTTAACAAACTGCACCTATATAAATCTTTTTGCAGTGTGCCGGGCAACCCCCGGCAGCCAGGCAGCCAGAGCCGAAAGCAATATATATGCACCTTCTCCAGGATTGTCAGGGGTTTTAAATGAAGCTGAAATTCAGGCTAATAGATGTGCTTCGGGCAAAACTTGGTGAAACAGAAAATATTGATGGAGAACTCCTGGAGAAGTTTGAGGACATTGAGAGAAGTCTTGAAAGTGGAAATTGGCGCATTATTGCGTGAGAACCTCCTCCAGCGCCTCAACGAACCTGCGGTTCTGCTCCGGCGTGCCCACGCTGACCCTCACGTAGGTGTCTTCAAGCCCGAAGCTCCTGCACCCCCTGACGATAACCCCCCTCTTAAGCAGCTCCTCCGGCAGGTCACCCCTGGGCGTTCTGAAGAGCAGGAAGTTGGCGCGTGAAGCATAAACCCTCGCCCCAAGCCTCCGCAGCTCACCCCCCAGGTACTCCCTGCCCTCCCTCACCATCTCAACGCTCCGCCTGAGGAAGGGCTCATCCCGCAGCGCCGCCAGCGCGGCCACCTGGGCGAGCAGGCTCACGCTGAAGGGCTGCCTCAGCCTTGCCAGGTACCCCACAAGCTCCTCGCTGGCGAGGCAGTACCCCACCCTAACCCCCGCAAGCCCGAAGGCCTTGGAGAAGGTCCTGGTCACCACCAGGTTCTCATGGTGCTTCACCAAGGGAGCAAAGCTCTCACCCGCAAACTCCGCATACGCCTCATCCAGCACAACCACACTCTCAAGCTCAAGCAGCTCCTCCAGCAGGCTCCTCTGAACAACGTTCCCCGTGGGGTTGTTGGGGGAGCACAGGAATACCAGCTTGGCTCCGGAGGCTGCCTCAGGAAGCGACTCGGGGAAGGCGTACTCCTCTTCCCCCTCCACCATGGGCACCTCAACGCACCGGGAGCCGTACATCTGCACCAGAATGCGGTAGTAGGAGAAGGTGGGCGGGGTTAAAACCGCCGAATCTTTAGGGGTGAGGAACGCCTTGGCGCACTGCTCCAGCAGGTCATCGCTGCCGTTGCCCACGAGGATGCACTCCTCCGGCACCCCCACGTACCCGGAAAGCGCACGCCTGAGCTCATCCGCAAAAGGCTCGGGGTACAGGTTCACCTCCTCAGCCGCCCTGCGCAGCGCCTCCACTGCCGCCGGCGGCACGCCCAGAGGGTTCTCGTTGGAGGCGAGCTTAACGATGCTCTCCTCGGGTATTCCGAACCTCTCAGCTATCTCTCCTGCGCTCTTGCCCGGCACGTAGGGGGGAACCTCCATAACCTCCCGCCTGAGCAGCCTCTCAATCATCCAACCCCTCCAGTATCCTGTCAAGCCTCTCGCACACCAGGGAGAGTTGCTCCCTCTCTATTACCAGGGGAGGCGCGAAGCGCAGCACCCTGCCGTGCACGCAGTTGAGCAGCAGCCCCTGCTCAAGCCCCGCGAGCACAACGCGGGAGCAGTCGGTGGATAGCTCCACACCCACGAGCAACCCCCTGCCCCGCACCTCCTTTATAACCCCGTGCTTCTCCTGGAGCTCCCTCAGGCGCCCCATCAGGTACTCCCCCAGCTCCTCCGCCCTTTCGGCGAGCCTCTCCTCCTCCACCACCTCCAGCACAGCCTTTGCAACGGAGCAGGCGAGGGGGTTGCCCCCGAAGGTTGAGGCGTGGTCCCCCCGCTCAAAGGAGCGCATGACCTCCGGCCTGGCAAGCATCGCCCCTATGGGGAAGCCTCCCCCCAGCGCCTTGGCGAGGGTGAAGACGTCCGGCTCAACCCCGAAGCCCTGCCAGGCGAAGAGGCTCCCGCACCTGCCTATGCCCGTCTGCACCTCGTCAAGCACCAGGAGAACGTCCCGCCGGTCGCACAGCTCCCGCACCTCCTGCAGGTAGCCCTCCGGCGGGACCACCACGCCCCCTTCCCCCTGGATGGGCTCCAGTATCACGGCGGCGGTGTCCCTGCCAACCGCTCTGCGCAGCGCCTCAACGCTCCCGTACTCCACATGCCTGAATCCGGGAACAAGGGGCTCAAAGGCTCTGCGGTACTCCTCCTGTCCCGTGGCTGAGAGGCTGCCGAGGGTGCGCCCGTGGAAGGAGTTCTCTGCAGCCACTATCTCCCGCCTCCCGGTGTGCTTCCTCACCAGCTTTATCGCCGCCTCCACAGCCTCGGTGCCGGAGTTGCAGAAGAAGCTCATGTAGCCTCCGGAGAGCCTGCAGAGCATGCCGGCGAGCTCCGCCTGGGGGAGGGTGTAGTATAGGTTGGAGACGTGCATGAGCTTTGCGGCCTGCTGCTGCAGGGCTGCGAGCACCCTGGGGTGGGCATGCCCCAGGTTGAGAACCGCTATGCCAGCGATGCAGTCTATGTACTCCCTGCCATTTATGTCCCTGACCAGGGCACCCTTTCCCTCAACCAGCGCCACGGGGAGGCGGGAGTAGGTCTGGGCAACGCAGCGCCTGTCAAGCTCCATCAGCTCCTGGAGGTTCATGCACTGCACTGGATGGCGGGTAATAAAAAATTTTGCCTCCTGCACAGAGCAAAATCACGCAGAAAAACTATCTGCCTATTCGTTCCACAGGGGCGAGATTCTGCGCAGCTTTCCGACCACGTCAGGGAACTTGCTGAGCACGTACTCTATGTCACGCTTGCTCGTCTCTCTGCCCAGGGTGAAGATGGCGCTGCACTGCGCACGCTGCGCCGGGTAGCCCATCGCGAGCAGAATGGGCGAGGCTCTCAAAACCTGGGAGATGCACGCGGTACCGTTGCCAATGTATATTCCCTCGAAGCTCAGCGCCATCATCAGCGCCTCGCCGTCCACGCTCTCCACGATAAAGCTCGCGTGGTTGGGCAGCCGCTTCTCCGGGTGCCCTGTGAGCTCCACCTTCTCCACCTCGAGCACGCCCTCTATCAGCTTGTCGCGCAGCCAGCGGATGCGCTCCACCTTGTCAAGATGCTTAAGCGCAAGCTCCGCAGCCCTGCCGAAGCCGGCGATGCCCGCTACATTCTCGGTGCCACCCCTGCGCCCCTCCTCCTGTATCCCGGAATATATGAGAGGCACTATCCGGAGACCCTCGCGCAGGTAGAGCGCCCCCGCACCCTTGGGGCCGTACATGGTGTGGGCAGAGAGCGAGAGCGCATCCACGCCGAGCTTTTTGACGTCTATTTCAATGTTGCCAGCCGCAGCCACGGCGTCGGTGTGCACGAGCGCACCCCTCTCGTGGGCTATCTGCGCGATTTCTCTAACCGCCTGAAGGGTGCCCACCTCATAGTTGGCGAGCATCACAGAAACCAGCGTCGTGCTGTCGGTGATGGCGCTCTCAAGCTTCTCCACGCTCACCTCCCCGTAGGCGTTGACGGGAAGAAAGGTTACCACATATCCCTCCTTCTGCAGTGAACGAAAAGCATTGAGTGTGGAGTGGTGCTCTATCTCCGAGGTTATCAGATGCATCCCCCGCCCCGCGTTTGCCTTTGCCAGTCCCCTTACCGCCAGGTTGTTCGCCTCCGCGCCTGAGGAGGTGAAGATTATCTCCCCCGGAGAGGCGTTTATGAGCCTTGCGACGCTCTCGCGGGCGCGCTCTATCGCCTGCTTCGCCTCGGAGCCGAGGTCATAGGGCCTGGAGGGGTTTCCGAAGCGGTTCTCGAGAAAGGGGAGCATGGCGGAGAGCACTTCCCTGTCGAGCGGTGCGGTTGCCATGTGGTCCAGGTAAACGCGCAGCATTTCAATCTACCGTCTTCTTTATGTAGAATTTGAAAAACTCTCCCGTGTCCTCGACGCCGATAAGCTCGTTGCCTGTTTTCCTGCACCAGTCGGGTATGTCCACGAGAGCGCCCTCGTAGTCGGTCTGGAGCTCGAGAATCTGCCCCTTCCTGAGCTCCTTCATGCGCTCCTCCAGGCGCATTAGATGCATGGGGCACATGCGGTACACCACGTCCTCGACCGCGTCCGCCACTATGCCCTCTACAAACTTTATCTCCGGCTGCTTCGGCATGGTAAAGATAGCTTAGGGTAACGAGTTTCAGATTTACACTACTCCACGCAGCAGCTCATCCTTGTTATGTCCCGCCTGAAGCTCTGTGCAGCGAGCTTTACGGCTTCGCTCAGCGTGGGGAAGACGTGCAGCGTCTCTATTACGTCGTCCACGCTCATGCGGTTCTTCAGTATCATCACCGCCTCGTGGATTATGTCGTCGGCTCTATCACCAAGCACGTGCACGCCGAGTATCTTCCCGCCCTCTTCCACCACCATCTTTACGGCACCCCTCGCCTCACCGCTTGCCCGTGCGCGGGGCACGAGGGAAAGAGGTACGGTGTTGCACCTGCAGCGAATGCCTCTCGCGAGCGCCTGCTCGTCGGTCATGCCAACGCCAGCCAGAGCGGGCGAGGTGAACACAGCGTGAGGCACAAGGGAGTAGTCCATCTCCAGCTTTTCCTGAGAAAGGGCATTCGTAGCTGCGACCATGCCCTCTCTCGCGGCCACCGTCTCCAGCATGGGCTCACCAGTAGCGTCGCCTGCGGCAAAGATGTTCTTACCTGCCCTCATGTATTTATCCACCAGCACCTCACCCCGCCTTCCAAGCTTAATGTACCTCTCAGCGCCTTTTGGTACGTTTGGCTTCCTTCCGGTAGCAAGAAGCAGCTTCTCGGCGCTGAAGCTTCTGGGCTCACCCTCAACCTGTGCCTTAACCTCAACCCCGCTCCCCTTCTTCTCCACCCTCACCGCATCTGCGGCATTAACCACCTCTATCCCCTCCTCCTCAAGGTACCCCTGCAGCATCCGCGCAAGCTCGGGCTCCTCCCTGCGGAGTATCCTCTCGCCCCGGTTGAGCAGCGTAACCTCCGCACCAAGTCTTGCGAAAATCTGGGCAAACTCCACGCCCTGGGGTCCTCCCCCCAGGATGAGCAGGCTCTCTGGAAGAGCCTCAAGCGCGAGGGCAGAGATGTTGGTGAGGTAGTCAACCCCGCTTATGCCCTCCACCGGCGGCACCGCCGGCGAGGCGCCGGTGGCGATGATTATCTTCTCAGCCCTGTGGCGCTCTCCCTCCACGCTCAGGGTGTGCTCATCCTCAACTCTCGCTCTTCCCCGGGCAAAGTCCACAAAGCTCAGGCTGCTGAGCACCTTCTCGTACTTCTCCTCCCTGAGCTCCGAGATAACCCTCTCCTTCTCCCTCATTATCCTTCCGAAGTCGGCCTTAAGGGAGCAGTACCTCTTAGCCCTGTGCAGCGCCTCAGCCACGCCGAGCAGGTGCTTCGTGGGCATGCAGCCAACGTTCACGCAGGTCCCGCCCAGGGGCAGGCCCGAGTTGACCAGGAGCGTCTCCGCCTCAAGCTCGTTCGCCTTTATCGCCGCCGCAAAGCCGGCAGCGCCGGCGCCAATTATGGCAAGACGGTAGCGCATAGCATCACCTACGTGGTTGGGGCAAGTATCCTGCCGCCGTCCACAACTATGTTCTGCCCGTTTATATACTCTGTGCACCTCACCAGGTGCACCACCGCCGTGGCAATATTCTCAGGCTCAGCCACCCTGCCAAGAGGTATCTGGGAGAGCACCCTCCTCCAGTCCTCCTCCGAGAGGGTCTTCATGAGCTCCGTCCTCGTAGGTCCGGGGGAGATGCTGTTAACCTGAACATATGGTGCCAGCTCTCTGGCAAGCGCCTTCGTTAACCCTATTACACCCGCCTTGCTCGCTGCGTAGTGCACCCCGAGTCCGCCGCCGTACAGCCCTGCCACGGAGGCGATGTTGACTATCTTGCCCTGCTTCTGCTCAAGCATGTACCTCGCCGCCTCTCTTGCGCACAGAAACTGCCCCTTGAGGTTGACGGCAATCACCTTATCCCATACCTCTTCCTCAAGCTCCAGCAGCTTCCTGGGTACGGATATTCCCGCGTTGTTCACCAGCACGTCTATTCTTCCAAACTCTTCGTAAGTTCTTCTGAATAGCTCCCTCACCTCCTCGGCTCTGGTTACGTCAGCCTTCACAGCTATCGCCCTGCTTCCCGCCTTCTCAACCTCTCTGACCGCTTCCCCTGCCTTCTCTGCAGAGCCAGCGTAGTTGACCACCACATCGGCGCCGTGGAGGGCGAAGAGTATGGCGGTTGCCCTGCCTATCCCCCTGCTTGAGCCGGTGACCACGACGCACCTCCCCCTGAGGTCATAAACCTTCTCCTTCACCCTCTCCAAGGTGCATTCCTCCATTTTTAAACCTCCCGCTTAACCTCAGCTCCATAGCCAGCCTGCTCCACGGCTGAGATGAGCTCCTCCACATCCGTGCTCTCATCCACCAGCACCTCCGCCCTCCTCGCCGCGAAGCTCACCCTCGCCTCCCTCGCGCCCGCGCTCTCCAGCGCGCCCTGCACCACGCTGGCGCACCCCGGGCAGGTCATGCCTGAGATCTCAAGCTCCACCCTTCTGAGCCTCTCCTCCTTTTTCTGCCCCTTCGCAAGCTTCGCCATGCCCAGCATCTCCGAGATTATGTCTTTCAGGTACCACTCGCAGCACCTGCCCGAGGGGTTGGTCACGACGCACCACCTGCCCCTGCCGGCGCGGGTTTTGCTCTGAACCTCCTCCACGCTTGAGCAGCATCTCTCCTCGAGTATCGCCCGCCTCAGCATCTCCTCGGTAACACGGTTGCAGTAGCACAGGGGCTTCGGCTCCTCCTTTTCCTTGATTCCCACCCTGATCTTAACCTCCCGCTTTGTGAAGTAGACTCCAGAGCTGTTGCTGAAGTACACCACCTCACACTCGCGGGAGGGGCAGAAGTAGAAGCTGTTATCTATTCTATTCCAGTCCTCCGCCCTCAGGTGCGCTCCTAAGGTTAGGGGTACAACCTTCATCCCCTCCTCTCCACAGTGTTTGCATATATTTTCCCCCCTTTCTTTCATTTATTCACCTCCCATTCTGATATTACCTCTGCTTTGTAGGGCTTAATGGTTTCTATTAT
>WANX01000038.1 GCA_015521565.1 Candidatus Hydrothermarchaeota archaeon | reverse complement strand
TATAACCGGCACCCTCGCAGACATAATAGAGCGCGCCGAGGAGGCCAGGCTGAAGCCGCCTGCGGTTACAGTCATAGGCGAGGTGGTCAGGCTCAGGGAGGAGATACTTTAATGCACGCGCTTGTGGTTGCGAGCACCCGCCCCGAGGTGATAAAGCTCTCGCCGGTGATGCGCGAGTTTGAAGCCAGAGGCGTGGACTACACCTTCGTTACGACGGGGCAGCACTACGACGACGAGCTCTTCTGGAGCTTCATCCGCGACCTCGGACTTCGCACGCCGGAGCACAACATTGAAATCGGCTCCGGAAGCCACGCCTACCAGACAGCCCGCGCCCTGGAAGCGCTGGAGGAGATTATACTTAAAGAGAGGCCGAGCGTGGTCATCGCAGAGGGAGACACCAACTCGGTGCTGAGCTGCGCCTTAGCCTGCGCGAAGCTCCACGTCGCCTTCGCCCATGTAGAGGCAGGGCTCAGGAGCTTCGACCGCACCATGCCCGAGGAGGTCAACCGCGTGCTCGCCGACCACATAGCGGAGGTGCTCTTTGCCCCCACCGAGGGGGCGGCGCTCAACCTGATAGAGGAGGGCATTCTCCCCGAGAAGATATTCATCGTGGGCAACACAATAGTGGACGCCACCCTTCAGAACCTGGAGATAGCGCGGGAGAGCTCACGCATCCTCGAAGATGTGCCGGAGGATTTTCTCCTTCTCACGCTTCACCGCGCTGAGAACGTGGACAGCAGGGAGAGGCTTGCCGGCATAATGGAGGCGCTCTTCGAGCTGGGGGAGGAGATAGTCTTCCCCCTTCATCCTCGCACGCGGAAAAGATTAAAGGAGTTCGGGCTTCTGGAAGGAGTCCGGCAAAGGCTCCACCTTATTCCGCCAGCCGGCTACCTGGACTTCCTGATGCTGCTCAGCAGGGCAAAGCTGGTGCTCACCGACTCAGGGGGTGTGCAGGAAGAAGCAATAGTGCTCAACACACCCTGCGTTACGCTTCGCACCTCAACGGAGCGCCCTGAAACCGTCGAAGCTGGCGGAAACGTTTTGGCTGGCGTGGAGAAGGCGGACATACTGCGCACGGTAAGGCGCATCCTCGGCGATGAGAGCGTTTACAGTGCCATGAGGAGCGCAAAGAACCCCTTCGGCGAGGGCGACTCCGGCAGGAAAATAGTGGACACCCTCATTAAACTCGAGGAGGAGGGCAGACTTAAAATAACCCCTCCCTCAAAGGTGCTGCGCCGGAAAAGGCGCGAGTTTATAACCGCGGACGCCTCCCTTGCAGGGAAGCGCATCGCAGAGCTTCCCTTCAGGGTGGTGAGGGTTATCCGCTCTGGAAGAGCAAGGTTCCCCTTCCCCGAGCTTCTCCTCCGCGAGGGTGATGTGGTTGAGGTGGCGGTCAGGGAATTTTATAGATGTTCTGAACCTTTCCGGGAACTTCCGCAAGACCGAAGTACTCCTCCTGCACTCTGAGCACCGCCTCAGCGCTGCACGCGCTTGAGTACTCCAAAAGCAGATTGTGGTTAAGCTCCAGAAAGCTGTGCCCCCATCTGAACTTCGACAGCAGAACCTCTGCCTGCTCCCGCCTGCCAAGGATGCACAGCGCAGCCGCAAGGGCCTCCACGGTGCTGAGTTTCGCCACCCTGCCGTAGTTCACCGGGTTGGCTGCGAGAAGCAGCGGCAGGGAGCGGTGCCCAGTGCCCGTACCTTTTCCAAAAACCTTTCTGGCACGCTCCCAGGAACAGTCGAGAGCAGCAAGCGCTTCAGCCCCGGCATCTGCTGGAGAAAGCACCTTCTCTGCAAAGGGGTTCAGCACCACAGCACTGCGGGATATCGCCCTTGCGCTGCGCACCAGTCTGACAAGTGAAAATCGGGATAGCTTAATAGCGGTGCACTTCTTAGGTGCGCACTGCCTCGCATGATAAACTATGAGCCTCATCTCTCATCCTGCGCCAGAACCTCTGTGACAACACCTATTCCCTTGCTCCTTCCCTCGCGGAAGACGAAGCGCTGCCCCCTCTCAATAAAGTGAGGGGCATACTTAAAGCTCACCCTGACCTTTCCCCTGTCCCCTGCTGCCAGAAATTCCCGCTCCAGTGGCTCAAGGACAACCGCCTCCGAAATCGTCTCCAGGTGAATCACCGGCTCGTAACCACTGGCAATTCTGGTGGGGTGGTTCAGCACCACCACATCCGCCAGAAAGCTCCTTGCAGCGCGCAGGTCGCCGCGCGAGCTCAGAACCATCCCACGTCTGGGCACAAGCTTTGCACCCTTTATCGCTATTCCCACCACCTCACCCACCTCGGCGCTCTCCACACTGAGGTGGTGCACCTCAATGGAAGAGCCCCTTACCCTGTGAAACTCCCCCTTCTCATCCGGCCCGAGGAAGAGCTCCTGCCCCCGTGAAACCGCACCCCGCTTAACACTTCCACTAACCACAGTGCCCACTCCCGCCACACTGTATATCTTGTCTATGTACATCAGAAACTCCGCCTCTCTCTCCGGACGGGAAACACGCTTGGGCAGGTGGTAGAAGAGTCTGTCCAGCACTTCCAGCCCCTCTCCCGTCTTGGCAGAGGTCACCACCACAGGCACGAGCACCTTTGTCTGCCAGAAGTTTCCGAGCTCTGCTATATCCCTGGGGGAGGAGATGAACTTCGGCACCCGGCCCACCAGGGAGAGAAGGGAAGAGACATCACCCTGCAATCTGTTAATATCCTTTGCCCTATCTGCCTTGGTTATGGCAATTATCACTGGCAGGTCCATGGCGAGCATTATACCCAGGTGCTCCTTGGTTATGTGGGTTATCCCGTCATCGGCTGCGATTGTGAGCAGTCCATAGTCAAGCTTCTGGCCAACTATCCCCCTTATAGTGGTGCGCAGCCAGGGCTCGTGGCCAACGGTATCAACGAAGCTCACAAGCTTTGCTGCCCTTGCAACCACGCC
The DNA here is from genome assembly GCA_015521565.1 of Candidatus Hydrothermarchaeota archaeon. Taxonomy (GTDB): domain Archaea; phylum Hydrothermarchaeota; class Hydrothermarchaeia; order Hydrothermarchaeales; family BMS3B; genus Pyrohabitans. Next base: position 6,812 of record WANX01000038.1, on the reverse strand, counting down.
CGCACGCTCCTCCCTGCTCAGGGGATTTCTGAGGCGTATCACGTCGCCGGAGCTGGTGAAGCCATAAACTGCATAGCTCAGGTCAGCGCTCAGACCCCTTTCAATCTCATGCTTCTGCGTATCCAGGTAGCGCCTTGTCCTGCCGGAGCCGTCGTCGAGCTCACCTGAAACAAGTGCACCCACAAGGGTTGACTTTCCGTGGTCCACGTGACCCGCGGTGGCGATGAGCAGGTGCTCCTTTTCCAGACGGGAGCGTTCCAGGATTACAAGCGCTGCACACCTGGAGTCAGTGGAGTACACCTTCTGCTCTGTTATTGTATAGCCCACCTCGCGGGCGATTTCAGACAGCACCTCCAGACTCTCCTCCAGCCTCTCCCGGCTGAGTCCCACAACCTCGCCGGAGTCGCTTACTCCCAGGAGGTAGATGGCCCTCCCCGAGCCATTATTCGCGCGGTACTTGAGCTGTGAGGCCAGGCTCTGCCTCCTATCCCTGGAGAGGTGGATTCTGCGCGAGAGGTACTTCTTGAACTCTACATTACCTCCCTCGCCGCTCTTCGCCAGCGCCAGAAGCTCCTTCATTTTTTCTCTTGCAGAGATGTAACGTTTAAAAATCAGGACAGAGCTCTGTCAGGCGCCTGGAGATGTGCTCCAGCACCGCTTTGAGGTTTGCGCTGTTGTCGAAGCTCGCAAGCTTCCGGAGCTTTGCCACATCAAGCCCCCTGAGGCTCCGGACCTCCTCTGTAAGCAGGGGCAGGGCGCGGGTCACCTCGTCAACTATGGTTATGCTTGCCCGCCGTGCTGTCCTGGAGAGGGGGTTGAGGTCGATGGCTATGACCCTCTTCCCCATTTCAACCAGCGCCTCAGTGCGGTCCCCATCCTCCACCGCGAGCAGCACCACATCCGCGGAGTAGATGCCCCGGCGGGAGACCAGCCTGCGCTGGCTGCTCAGGTCTGGAATCTCAGCCTCGGGCTCTACCCCCAGCACCTCCGAAGCTCCCGCTCTGCGCAGCACCCGGGCAATTCTGCGCGCCCTGTCGCTGGAGCGGTAGAAGAGGTTTACTTCAAGTTTTGCACCCGCAGTTTTTGCAAGGGAAACAAGCTGCTCCGCGCAGAGCGAGGCTGTATTACCGTTCACCGAGATAACAGGCGACGAGGCGAGCAGCAGTGCTGCAGCAGCAGCCCGGATCGCCCTGCGCGCAGGCGGTATTGTGGTTTCCCCAATCAGATAGTCGAAGGCCTCGCCCCTGCCGTGGGCAATCAAACCTTCAGGCACAGCGATGCCCTGCTCATAGCCCCGGACGAGCTTTTCCCTCTGCACAAGTGAGTGGTAGCGCGGATGGTCTCGGGGTATCATCTCCTCGCAAACCCTCCAGAGACTATAAGCTTCAGCCCGTCCTCGACGCTCATGTCCAGGGGGATGACTTCATTCTCAGGCACCATTATCACCATGCCGGAGGTAGGATTGGGAGCTGTTGGCACAAATACGTTCACCAGAACCCTGCCTGTCTTATCTCTTGCTTCCTCTATGTTTGCACCGGTGGTGAAGCCGATCACGTAGCAACCTCTTCTGGGGTACTCTACCAGAACCACCCCCTTAAAGCCGCTCCTCTGGTTGTCTATCAGCGCCTCACTGGCGTGTTTCACCGTGGCGTACACCGTCTTCACCAGGGGGACGCGCATTATAGCCTGTTCGAGAGCGGAGACCATCCGTCTGCCCAGTGCAATCCTTGCCAGCGCGCCGAGGGCAAAGATCAGCAAAAGCGTCGCCACCACGCCGAAGCCTGGCAGGTATATGCCAAACACCCTTTTCAGCACGGGTCTAAGCAGGCTGTCCAGGAAGTCGAATCCGAACCAGAGCACATAAACTGTGGCGACCAGCGGGATGAAGAGCAGGAGCCCTGCAAGGAAGGTGTTCCTGATGCTCTGAAGCAGACTCATATCAGCATCGCTCCGCGGTTTTCAATTCCGGTAACTATGCAAGGATAATCCAGAAGGTTAACGACCTCCTCCGGTTTGTCACAAACAACAAACACGGCATCGCCAAGCATCGCCATGCCCGCTGCTACACCGTGCTCCTCGAGATGGTGAATAGCGTCCCTGACCCTGCCCCTCGCCAGCCCCGTTTCCAGGGCAAACCTCCTGGAGAGGTGGGTGAAGTATTCAACCCCCGGTGCCTCAAGCAGAAGCTCCAGACAGGAGCCTCCTGCCCTGTTTATCCTTTCAATAGCCTCCTTGGAGGACAGCACCCGTCTGGTTTCCAGCCCCTCTCCTACCAGAAAGACAACCACACTTCCGTTGCGGTGAAACTTCCTGACCTCGCCCACACCCGGAGCACCCGCACGCACGCGCACCACAAACCCGCCTGCAAGCTGTGCAATTACGTCACCCAGCCCGGTTCGGCACTCCACTTCGGCGCGGTGAGCTATACGCGCGAGCTCCAGCATGCTTTTCCGTACCCCAAGAGCTCTGCCAAGCGCCAGTGCCGTGCCCAGGGCACCGGCGCCGGAAGTGCCGAATCCCTGGCTCATGGGCAGAAGGGTTGAGTGGGAGATTTTAACCTCGCAGCGGGTGCCACCAAGCATGGCCTCCGCCACATGCGTGCTAACCTCGCAGTCGCATCGGCTGCTGTTGAGCTCAACCACTATTCTGCGCTTCCGCGAGGGCTTTACCCTCACTTCAGTTTCCACGCCCTCGCAGAGCACCAGGCCGGCGCCTCTCGAGCCGGAGGTGAGGGGGTCACCGGTTAGGTAAACTTCAAAGAAGCCTGTGATGTGCGCCGGAACAAAGGCTCTCGCACGCATCATCCAAGCCTCTTGACCAAGATGTCGAAGATGTGCTCCGCCACACTGCTCTTGGACATCCTGGGCAGGGTGAGAACCTCCTCCGGAGTTACCAGCATCACCTCATTCTCCTCGGAGCCGAAAACATTCTGAGAAATGTCGTTTACCACCACCATATCCAGTTCCTCTGTTTCAAGCATAGCCCTTCCAGCCTTCTCCATCTCCTCCCGGGTCGGCCGGTACAGCGCCTTGAAGGCAACCCGGAGCTCCGCACCCCTGCCAGCGCCGAGCACCTTTGGTGCCGGTCTTAATGTGAGCTTCACCTCGGTGGCTGAGCTCAGCTTGCCCCGGTGCCTTTCCACGAGGAAGTCTCCAATTGCTGCGGCCGAAATGAATATGTGGGCACCTTCTGTGTGCCTCTCAACAGCACTGCGCATCTCGGCGATGCTGAGCGCTTTTACAACCTTCATGTATCCGGGAGGAGAGACACCCATCCTGCCCGCTATAAGGGTAACCTCCGCACCCCGGTAGAAGGCCTCCCTCGCAAGGGCGAGCCCCATCCTGCCCGAGCTTCTGTTTGTTATAATGCGCACCGCATCTATCTCCTCCTCGGTTGCACCGGCGGTTATCACAACACGCCGGTTCCTCAGCTCCCCGCTGCCCAGCGCACGGATGGCATGCTCGGCTATCTCCTCAACGGGTGCCATCTTTGCGGCACCCTCGGCTATAAGCGGCTCAACAATCACAAAACCGCGATTTTTCAGCTTTTGGAGGTTCTCTCTAACAGCCCTGTTCTGGTGCATTGTGAGATGCATCGCAGGCGCAATGAGCAGCTTTGCCCGGGAGGAGAGGCACAGCAGCGTTGGCGGTGTGTCGCCTATGCCGTGGGCAAGCTTTGCAATGGTGTTTGCAGTGGCGGGTGCGACTACTATCAAATCATAATCCTCCAGATGCTCAAGGGCACCCGAAATTTCCGTTACCGGCTCTTCCCCTGTGGCAAACTCCATCGTAAAGGGGTGAACAATCCTGGTCGCAGCCTCGCTCATGTACGCCTTTACCTCTGCACCGTGCCTCTGCAGCTCCCGTGCGAGACGGGGCGCCTCTATGGCGGCGATGCTTCCAGTTACGCAAACTGCTATTCTTCTGCCCTCCAATCTGGTGCTCTTTGCGCCACGTATCCCGTCCATTGGTGGAATTTTTTCCGCGTGGATTAAATACTTATTCCCCAAGCAGGCGGAGGCGCTCCACCTTTATGCACCTGTTCTGTACAACCATGAGCCCCGCTTCTCTGGCACGCCTTGCAGCCTCATCGTGGGTGATGCCAAGCTGCAGCCATATCGCCTTTGCGCCTATTTTGATCGCCTGCTCAACTATCTCAGGAACCTCCCCCGGTGGGCGGAAGACATTTACTATGTCCACCTTCACATCTCCGGGTATGTCAAGCAGCGAGGGATAGCATCTCTCTCCCAGTATCTCCTCAGCAGATGGGTTCACAGGTATAACGCGGTAGCCCAGCTCAATGAGCTTTTTGGGCACGCGGTGGGCATCCTTAACCGGGTTGGTGGAGCATCCCACCACCGCTATGGTTTTTGCACTCTTCAGCAGCTCCCTTATTTCATCTTCACCAGGCTCATCCATGGGACCACCCAACAGAGGCGGAAGCTTCACTTCTTCAATACGCACTTCATTATGAAAAGATGAGAATTCCCGAATCTTTATCTTGTGGATATGTTGTCAGGCATTTCATATTAATAATGAATCTATACGATGTGTTAACTTTTTGAAAACAAAAAGGTTTATCTGTGAAGGTCTCAAGTTTTATCTCATGAAGGTAACACTTAAACTGCGCGACCTGGTAGAGTTAATCACCGGTGTGGTGCAGGAAGAGGAGATTATAAGAAAGTATGGACTGAGCAGGATGCAGCTGTGGGAGATTGAGAATGCACTGAAACAGGGAAGGTGGAGGATAAAGGATGGCTGCTAAGGAGATGAGCATAAAGGTTACAGGCATGACCTGCGCCATGTGCGTTGCCACGATAGAGAAGGCGCTTAAGAGCCTTGAGGGCGTGCTGGAGGCGAATGTGAATCTTGGAACAGAGACGGCGACGGTGAAGTACGACCCCGATAGGGTGTCCCCGGAGCAGATTGTAAGGGCTATTGAAGATACCGGCTACGGCGTGGCAAGGGAGAGGAAGGAGGTGGTGGTCAAGATTGGGGGGATGACCTGCGCCATGTGCGTGGCCACGATAGAGAAGGCGCTTAAGAGCCTTGAGGGCGTGCTGGAGGTCAGCGTCAACCTGGGCACCGAGAGCGCACGCGTGGTTTACGACCCGGGCGTGGTGAGCCTTGAGGAGATAAGGCAGGCGATAGAGGGGACGGGGTACACCTACATCGGCATAGCCGAGGAGGAGGTGCGCGACGCCGAGAGAGAGGCGAGGGAGAGGTACATCACCGAGCTAAAGCGCAGGGTGGCGGTGGGCTTCAGCTCCGGCTTCCTTCTCCTGCTGCTGCTCTACGGCGACCTGGCGGGGATACCCGTTGACAGGATACCCTACTCCCTCTGGGTTCAGTTCCTCATCGCAACGCCAGTGATGTACTACGTGGCAAAGCCCATCTTCATCGCCGCCTACCGTGCGCTGACTCACGGCACGCTGAGCATGGACGTTATGTATGCGATGGGCACGGGCGCCGCCTACACGGCAAGCGTGCTGGCGACCTTGGGGGTGCTTCCCTCCGGCTACGTGTTCTACGAGGCTGCCGTGCTCCTGGCGAGCTTCCTGATGCTGGGCAGGCTGCTTGAGACCATCGCCAAGGGCAGGACCAGCGAGGCTATAAAGAAGCTCATAGGCTTGCAGGCGAAGACCGCCCGCGTGGTGCGCAACGGTGAGGAGAAGGAGGTGCCCGTTGAGGAGGTTCAGGTAGGCGACCTGGTGATTGTAAAGCCCGGGGAGAAGATTCCCGTGGACGGCGTGGTGGTCGAGGGCGAGAGCTACGTGGATGAGAGCATGATAACCGGCGAGCCCATTCCGAGCCTAAAGAAGGCCGGGGACGAGGTGGTGGGCGCCACCATAAACCAGAACGGCGTGCTAAAGATTAAAGCCACCAAGGTGGGGAAGGACACGCTTTTAGCGCAGATTATAAGGATGGTGGAAGAGGCGCAGGCGAGCAGGCCGCCGATACAGCGCCTGGCTGATAGGATAGTTGCCTACTTCATACCCGTGGTGTTCGCCATAGCCATAGCCTCCTACATATACTGGCGCTTCTTCGGCAACGTCGCGATTATGCCCCCCGAGCTCTTCGCCTTCATCTCCCTCATCTCTGTGCTCGTCATCGCCTGCCCCTGCGCCTTCGGCTTAGCTACGCCCACCGCTCTGACGGTGGGCATGGGAAGGGGAGCAGAGCAGGGGATACTCATACGCAACGGCGAGGCTCTGGAGCTGGCGAGGAAGGTCACCACGGTTATATTTGACAAGACGGGCACGCTTACCAGGGGGAAGCCAGAGGTAACCGACCTGGTACCTCTGGGCATGCAGGAGGGGGAGCTTCTCAGGCTTGTTGCAGGTGCAGAGCTCAGGAGCGAGCACCCCTTAGCGAGGGCGATAGTGGAGCACGCCAGAAAGGCTGGCGCTGCGATTCCCGAGCCCGAGAAGTTTGAGGTGCTCACAGGTAAGGGCGTGCTCGCCACGGTGGAGGGCAAGCAGGTTGCGGTGGGCAACCGCCTGCTCATGCACGAGCTGGGCGTGGAGCTCCCGAGGGAGATAGAGGGGAAGCTTCAGGAGCTTGAGGAGGAGGCGAAGACGGCGATGCTGGCGAGTGTTGACGGCAGGCTGGCTGGCGTAGTGGCGGTGGCTGACAGCATAAAGGAGCACGCCAAGGAGGCTGTGGAGGCGCTGCACCGCATGGGCAGGAAGGTGGCGATGATAACGGGCGACAACCGCAGAACCGCCGAGGCAATAGCGAGGAAGCTGGGCATTGACGTTGTCCTTGCCGAGGTTCTGCCCCAGGAGAAGGCAGAGGAGGTTCGCAGGCTGC
>WANX01000037.1 GCA_015521565.1 Candidatus Hydrothermarchaeota archaeon | reverse complement strand
TTCAGGAGACCTACCGCGAGATTCTGAGCGATGTTATGGACATCGCAAGGGCTGAGCAGGTGCTGCGCTGGCTGAGAGAAGGCAAACTAAGCGTTGAGATTCTGCACACGCCCGTAGCATCGCCCTTCGCCCACAACCTGATAATCCTGGGAGAGGCGGACGTGATATTCATGGAGGACAGGAAGCGCCGCCTGCTCGAGCTCCACGAGGCGATTATGCGCCGCATAGCTGAGAGGGCTGAAGTGGAGGTGAGGTGAAGCGGTCTTTGTGTAAATTCTGAATTCTGCCAATAATAGAAAGGTTTTTAAAGAAAGTTTTCAAATAATACATATTGCCTGAGTCAAATAAGGGGGAAAATGAATATGACGAGACCCCAATGGCTAGAAGAAATTGCATCGCTTTTACCTGACATATCTGAATTGGCTAAGCAATGTGAAGAACCCTTTAGGGAGAAGTGTTTTGAGCTTTTATTAACCCATGCACTAAAAGAAATCACCACGCAAGAAACCTCTAAAAGGACAGAATCCTCAGAAAAATCGCAGGCACAATTAACACAGAAATACCAAAAATTCCTTCAGCAATATAACATAAACCATGACGAGATCCGACGTCTAATAGATTTTGACTCTGGAGAGATCCTCGCGAGGAACTTAGGCAAAAGTAAAGCCGAAAAACAGAGAAAATTAGCGGCCCTCATAGCTCTGTATCATTGCTTTATAGAAGGCGAGCTTTATGTTCCTAAAGATGAACTTAAGAGGCATTGTGAACAGTTTAATGTATATGATGTAACGAACTTTAGTAAATACATGAGAAATGCGAAACATAATGATTCAAAAGTTTTCATTCAACATGATAATGGGTGGAAAGTATCTGCTCCAGGAGAAGAATTTATAGTTAAAACGATTAAAGACTTGCTGGGAGTGGGCGATTCGTAGATGGTTACTCAAGAACAGCTAGTTAGGATTCTTAAAAAACTGGAAGTTCCAGACGAGCTCGCATATGATCTAGTTAAATATTTTTTGCAGATTACTAATGAATTACGTGAAGGAGATCTTGAAAAATCTTCTGCTGGTAAATTTGTAGAAACTGTTGTTCAAATACTCCAAGCTCTAGATCCGAAAAAAGTAAGTTATGATAGGTCAGTGAAAAATGTTGATGTGGAATTGAATAAAACATATACAAGCAGAACTGTTAAAAATATACCTAGTGAAAGTCTGATACCAATAACAAGGGTTGCTAGGGCAATTTATTGCCTTCGAAATAAACGAAGTATCGTGCATAAAAATGAAATTGATCCAAATATTTATGATTTAGAATTTATATATCATGCTTCTCAATGGATAATGACAGAGTTTGTCCGTTTAGCTACTGATTTACCTTTAGAGGAAGCAAAATTAATCATTGAAGATATTCAGCAACCCGTTTATCCATTTATCCAAAATATCATGGGACGACCGCTTGTATTAGACGGAAGTCTTACAGTAGAAGAGGAGATTCTTCTTGTCCTTTACATTGAGCGTTCAAGAAGCCCAACATCCAGAAGATACATCGGCAAAGCGTTAGACAGAAGAAGTCCAAGTGCAGTAACTAAAGCATTACAGAAACTGTGGAAAAAGAGGATGGTAGAGGGAAATGGTAAGGAGGGATATATACTTACCAAATTGGGGCTTGACGAAGCACGCAAAGTGATTAAAAAAATAATGTAACAACAATAATCTCCTACTACTTTATCTTTCTATACATTCTGAAAAATTAATTAAAATTAATGAGAAAAGAGACAGACGGCAAGCGCAAGCTAAACCCTCACCACCTCAACCTCAAGCTCCTCGCCGAACTCGGCTATCGCAACGCTTGGCAAGGAGCGCCTGGGCGTGGTGGGGCTTCCGGGGTTTATTATCATCACCCCTCCCACCTCGAGAAGCGCGGGAGCATGGGTGTGCCCTGTTATTATTACATCGCAGCGGTGCTCCTTCGCCAGGTAGGCTAACTTAGACGCATCGCCCCTCGGGTAGATTCCCCTGCCGTGGAAGAGGAGCACCCGGTGCTTACCAAGAGTGAGCACCTGCTTTTCAGGCAGGGTGGTGCCGTAGCAGGCGTCCATGTTTCCCTGCACAGCCACGACGCGCGCCAACCTGCTGAGCTCCTCAAGCACGTCCCGCGAGGTAAGGTCGCCCGCGTGCAGAATCAGCTCCACCCCGCGCCTTCTGAAGGTCTCCACAACTCTCGGGTTAAGCTTCTGTGCCCTATCATAAACATGAGTATCACTGAGTATCCCGACGAGCATATCCCTCTAATTACCAAGGTGCGTTGTAAAGAATAACTGCACAGCGCACCAGCAACGGATTCCTGCAACCCTAATAATTATATCTCGCCCCTCCTGAACTTTGTCATTATTTTTCTGCTTTTTTCAGGCGCGAAGTGGTATAAAAAGCGTTTATTTCTTCAAGCCATTCAAGTTTATGCTCAGGTGGCAGGCTAATCCACTTTTTCAGGTCCTCATCAGAAACCTTGTAAGAGAACCCTTTCAGTTTTATCAGGTAGCATGTTGTATGACCTAATGGTGTGTGCCAATCCTTTTATTTTCGGGATGCGTAACTAAGAGCATGCCCCGCATTCGCGTGCTCGACGAGAACGTCGCCAGCAGAATCGCCGCGGGCGAGGTGGTGGAGCGCCCTGCCAGCGTGGTCAAGGAGCTGGTGGAGAACAGCCTGGACGCGAACGCCGCCCGCATTGTGGTTGAGATACGCGATGGAGGCAAGAGCTACATCCGCGTTAGGGACGACGGCACTGGCATGAGCCGCGAAGATGCACGCCTGGCCTTTGAGAGGCATGCGACCAGCAAGATCTCCAGCTTCAGCGATCTTTACGCTGTGCGCACCCTCGGCTTTAGAGGCGAGGCGTTGCCCAGCATAGCGAGTGTGGCGAGGGTGACGCTTGAAACAAAGGAGAAGCATAGCGCTGAGGGCACGCGTGTTGTGGTGGAGGGGGGAGAGCTTCTCTGCACTGAACCGAGCGGCTGTGCTCCGGGCACGAGCGTGGTGGTGGAAAAGCTATTCTTCAACACCCCAGCGAGGAGGAAGTTCCTCAAGAGCACATCCGCCGAAGGAAGCGCAGTTGTGGGCACACTAACGCGTTATCTGATCGCCTTTCCGGAGGTGCACTTCGAGTTTTTTAAGGATGGCAGGCGCAGCATTATTGCGCCGAAGGCAAAGTTAAAGGAGAGGCTGGCGCAGCTGTACGGCAGGAGTACGGCAGAGCAGCTGCGCGAGGTTGAGCTGGAGCACAGCGGTTACCGCATCCACGGCTTTATATCACCTCCAGGGCTGAGCAGAGCCTCGCGGGCGGAGCAGTACCTCTTTGTGAACCGGCGCTACGTGAGGAGCAGCCTGCTCCGCCACGCCCTCGCCGAAGCCTACCACACTCTCCTGCCGAAGCACCGCCACCCCCTCGCTTTTATCTTTATCGACCTGCCCCCTGAGCGGGTGGACGTGAATGTGCACCCCGCCAAGATAGAGGTGAAGTTCAGGGAGGAGGAGAGGCTGCGCTCCCTGCTGGTGGAGGCGCTTGAGGAGGCGCTTGCGCAGCGAGGCAAGGTAATGCCCGCGTCAGAGCAGCTTAGATTAGAGGTGGAGCGCGCTCCTCCGGGAGCGGTGAGGGAGGCAAAGCACGAGTACAAAGCGAAGCGGGGGCAGCAGCCAGGAGCACTGTTTTTCAGACGGCTCCGGCCGCTTGGCCAGCTCCACAGCACCTACATCCTTGCGGAGAGCGGCTCTGGCTTGGTGCTCATAGACCAGCACGCGGCGCATGAGCGGGTGCTCTTCGAGAGGTTCAAGATGCAGCTTAAGCAGAAAAAGCTTGAGAAGCAGCGTCTCGTATCACCGGCGCTGGTTGAGCTCACCCCCAGGGAGGCGTCCGTGCTGGAGGAAAACCTTGAGCTTATCTCAGAGCTGGGCTTCGAGGTTGAGAAATTCGGGGAGCGCAGCTACCTGGTGAAGGCAGTGCCCTTATTCCTCGGCAGCAGTGTTGGTGCCGAAGAGGTGCGCGATGTGGTGCACTCCCTTATAAAGGTGGGTGGCCTCAAAGACAGGGACCGCCGGAGGGAGGAGATGATATACCGCGTCGCCTGCAGGAACGCGGTGAAGGCAGGCGACTTCCTGAGTGTGGAGGAGATGCGCTCACTGCTCGCTCACCTGAGCAGAACCTCCAGGCCGGAGACCTGCCCCCACGGCAGACCCACAATGGTAACCCTGGAGCTTGAAGAGATTGAAAGGTGGTTCAGGCGGGGATAGCGCTCAGGAGGATGGGACGGGACGAAAAGTATATAAGGGCACAGGTTCAACCTCTCCCAATGGACAGTGGGAAAAGGGACAACCGTACCTGGATATGGTTTCTCGTGTTTATAATGGTTGGCGGAGTTCTCGCAAGCGGTGTGCTTTCCAGTATTTTTGGCTCCCGGGAGGAGGAAGAAGCCGCGCCTCAGCCGGAGGAAATACCAGAAACAGGACCTGAGCTTCCTCCCATAAAGCTTGTTCACAATGTGGAGAATACCACCATTATAACCGCCATGGGCATGGCACGGATATACACCAACGGCACCCACGCCTTTATAGATGCAAACCCGCCCCTGGCGGGAAAAACCCTGATCTTTGAGATAACCATGCTGAACATAACCCGCAATGGCATTGCTGCGGAGGTTGCCCAGGAGGGGGACGTGGTAACTGTGGACTACATTGGAAAACTGGAGAATGGAGAGCTGTTCGACACCACCATCGAAGAGGTGGCATCAGATGCGTCGATTCCAAAATCCGAGCACTTTACGCTGAAGGATAGCTATCAGCCCTTTACCTTCACGCTGGGTGAGGGAGAGGTGATACGCGGATTTGAAAAAGCGGTGCTGGGGATGAGGGTGAATGAGACAAAAACCGTTACCCTGCCTCCGGCAGAGGCCTACGGAGAGGTCAACCCCATGCTCATAGATGTAATTCCCCTCGAGGACGAGCTCCCGCGCGTGGAGTACCTGAGGCGCTACATCACGGTGCCCAGGGAGGAGTACGAGGCTATTATGGGCTCCGCGGAGCCGGGTGCAACCATAGAGCTGATGCCCGAGATTAAGGCGAAGATTATCAGGGTGGACGCCAATGTCACCCTGGAGGTGCAGCTCAGCCCGGGCGACGTTGTAAACGTGGGCTACCCCTGGAATTCCACTGTCATCGCGGTGAGCGAGGACAGAATAGCGATACGCCACGAGGTCAGCGCCGGCGAAGTGGTGCAGTTCAGCTCCCTGCCCTGGAACACCACCATAGTTGAGTAGCTACCTTATGGAGTACCTGCACCCGCAGTACCTCTGGCGATACAAACCAAGCTCCCTGCTCAGCCTTACGCTCTCCTTGAATCCCTCCCTCTTTTTGAAGTCCGACTCCAGGTAGGCAACGCCGTGCCTCTTACCAGCTTCTCTTCCCAGGGCGTTTATCTTCTCAGCGCGCTTGTGCGGGCTTATGGTGAGCGTGGTCGCAAAGGCGTCGCAGCCGAGCGACTTCGCAAGCCTTGCGCTCTCCCTCAGGCGCAGCGCGTAGCAAACCTCGCAGCGCTTCCCACCCTCGGGCTCCTCCTCAAGCCCGCGAACGGCGCTGAACCAGCGCTCTGCGTCGTACTCTCCAGCCACAAGCTCAAAGCCCCACAGCTTCGCCAGCCTCTCAGCCTCGCGCAGGCGCCTCTCGTACTCCTCGCGCGGGTGGATGTTTGGGTTGTAGAAGAAGGCGATTACCTCGTACTCCTCCTTCAGCCTGAGGTAGGGCACCGTAGCGTCGGGAGCGCAGCACACGTGCAGGAGGAGCTTCTTCATGGCTGAACTTTTCTCACCAGCATTAAAAAATCTTCCCGGGGTTAAAGATTCCCTCGGGGTCAAGGGCGCGCTTTATCTCCCGCATCACCTGCACAGCAGCGCCGTGCTCGAGCTCGATGTAGGGGCGCTTCTCCACGCCAATCCCGTGCTCCCCGCTCAGGGTTCCGCCCAGGGTAAGGCACTCCCTGAAGAGCTCCTCTATCGCGGCTCTCGCCCTGGCAAGCTCCTCCTCCGAGCTTATGAGGAAGGTGGGGTGCAGGTTCCCGTCGCCGGCATGCCCGAAGGTGGCAATCCTCACGCCGTGCTTCTCGGCAAGCCTCCCTATTCTGCGCATCATCTGCGGCAGGGCAGAGACGGGCACGGTGATGTCCTCCAGCAGGAGCGTCTCCGCAACCCTTGCAAGCGCGGGCAGAGCGGCCTTGCGAGCTCTCCACAGCTCGGCGATCTCAGCCTCCTCGAAGGCGAGCTCCACCTCTGCTCCAGCGCCCCGGAAAATTTCGGCAAGTCTCCTGATTTCCCCCTCCACCTCACCTCCGGAGCCCTCCACCTCCGCCAGAACGAGCGCCTCCGCGGAGCCGAGGCGCATGCCCGAGAAGCCCTCCACGGCTTTAACCACGCTGGAGTCCATAAATTCAAGCACCGCCACGTCGGCGCGCGCCGCCACAGCGCTGGCGATTGCCCTGGCAGCTTTTTCAAAGCTGTCGAAGCTCGCCGTCATAGCTGCCCTTCTGCCCGGCTTTGGCACGAGGTGCAGCCCTATCTCTGTGAAAAGCCCCAGCGTGCCCTCGCTGCCAACGAAGAGGCTTTTGAGGTCGTAGCCCGAGGCGCTCTTTTTGTACCTCCCTCCCAGGCGAAGCACCTCGCCCGAGGCGAGCACCACCTCCAGGGAGGCGACGTAGTCGCGGGTGGTGCCGTACTTCACGGCGCGAATACCCGAGCTGTTCATCGCCACCATCCCGCCCAGGGTGCACACGCTCCCGCTCCCCGGGTCGGGAGGGAAGAAGAGCCCCCGCTTCGCAAGCGCGCGGTTCAGCTCCTCGTAAACCACCCCCGGCTCAACGGCGACGAAGGCGTTAGCCTCGTCCACCTCAATTATCCTATCCATGAGCGTGAAGTCCACCACCACGCAGCCCTCGCAGGGCACTGGAGCGCCGCTCAGGCTGGTGCCGGCACCTCTTGCAACCAGGCTCAGCCCATGCCGCGAGGCGGCTTTTACAATCTCCACAACCTCGCCCTTGCTTTTTGGCCTCACCACCGCAAGGGGATACCTCTTCGCGGGGGTGGCGTCGTAGGAGTAGAGCAGCAGGTCTTCCCTATCAACCAGCACCCGCTCCTCCGGCAAAAATGAGAAGAGGTCACGCATGGGGTTAAATTTTGCGCCCTGCTATATAGCCTTAACCTTCTTTGCCCGGGCGATGAAGAGCCTGACCTTCTCAGGGTCCTTCTTCCCGGGCGCAGCCTCGACGCCGCTTGAGACGTCCACCGCGTAGGGTCTAACCGCGCGCACAGCCTCTGCGACGTTCTCGGGCGTTAGCCCGCCCGCCAGGATAACCGGTTTTGGCACGGTCTCGACTATTCTGCGCGACACCTCCCAGTCGTGCACCCTGCCGGAGCCGCCCCCTTGCCGCGAGGGGGTGTCCAGGAGTATAGCATCCACGTAGTTAACATAGCGCCTCGCCTCGGCGATGCTCTCCTCCCCCCTAACGTGGATGGTCTTTATTATGTTGCACGACACCAGGCCGCGGAGCTCCCGCAC
>WANX01000036.1 GCA_015521565.1 Candidatus Hydrothermarchaeota archaeon | reverse complement strand
GGGGAACCGCAAGATTGGCCTGGGCGTGATGGGCTTCGCGGAGATGCTGATAATGCTGGGGCTGCGCTACGACACTAAGGAGGCGGTGGACTTTGCGGAGAAGCTCATGGGCTTCATCCAGCGGGAGGCAAAGCAGGCCTCAAGGGAGCTCGCGGAGCAGAGGGGCTCCTTCCCCAACATAGACAAGAGCATATACGCAGGCGAGGCGATGCGCAACGCCACGGTAACGACGATAGCGCCCACAGGCACGATAAGCATAATCGCGGGCACGAGCTCCGGGATAGAGCCCCTTTTTGCGGTTAGCTTCATCCGCAACGTCATGGAGGGCACCAGGCTTCTGGAGGTCAACCCCCTCTTCGAGCGCATCGCCCGCGAAAGGGGCTTCTACTCCACCTCGCTCATGATGAAGATAGCAAAGAGCGGCTCCATCCAGGGGATTAAAGAGGTGCCCCGCGACGTGCGCGAGCTCTTCGTCACCGCCCTTGACATCGCCCCCGAGTGGCACGTGCGCATGCAGGCGGCGTTCCAGCGCTACGTGGACAACGCGGTGAGCAAGACCATAAACCTGCCCCACGACGCAAGCTTGGAGGACGTGCGCAGAGCCTTTATGCTCGCCTATGAGCTCAGGTGCAAAGGCATAACCGTGTACCGCTACGGGAGCAAGCGCCAGCAGGTGCTCTACATAGGCCCCATAATGAAGAAGGAGACGGGCGAGGAGCACATTAGCGCGGATGCCGAATACTCTGGAGGCTGCCCCACGAGGGAGTGTATAGTGTGAGGCGGGGTTTAATCTACCTCTACACCGGCGAGGGTGAGGGGAAGACCACCAACGCCATAGGCCTTGCGGTTCGTGCGGTCGGGCACGGGTTCAAAGCCATAGTGGTGCAGTTCCTGAAGGGAAACCCCGACATAGGGGAGTACAGGGTGCAGAAGAAGCTTGCGCCTCTCTATGAGGTGCACCAGTTCGGCAGCAGGCACTGCATAGACCTGCTCCACCCGCGCGCGGAGGATAAGAAGCATGCCCGCAGGGCACTGGCCTTTGCGGAGCAGGCTTTAAAGCAGAAGCCCCGCATTCTCGTGCTCGACGAGGTGAACCTCGCCGTTGCCTTCGGGCTTGTGCCCAAGGAGGCTGTGCTCGAGCTGATGGAGCGCGTACCCCCGGAGACGGTGCTGGTGCTCACCGGAAGGCGCGCTCCTAAGGAGTTCATAGAAAAAGCGGACCTCGTCACTGAAATGAAACTGGTGAAGCACCCCTACCAGCGGGGTTACATAGGCAGGCGGGGCGTGGAGTACTAAAGCAGCCTCGTTATAACCCCAGTGGCAGGGGTGACCACAATGGCGAGGAGGGAGGAAAGGGTGACTCTGTACAGGTCTCCTATCCTCTTTTCCACAGATTCGAACTTCACATCCACATAATCCTTCAGCCTTTCTTCAGCCTCTTTTATCTCCGCTTTCATCTCGCTGCGCATATTTTTCGATCTCAGCCTTGAGCTCAGTCTCGAGCTCCTTAATGTCCTGCCTGGTGGCGACAGCGCCCAGGCTCTTTTCGATAATGGCGAGTCTCAGCTCCGGATCTCAGATCTTTATCCTTCTCAAGAACCCCGAGGATGTCAGAAGCCATCTGAAGGACCCCGGTACATGCCTAAAACATACCGTTAAAACAATAAATATCAGAGCAGCCGCTCGTAGTTCTCAACCTTCTTCATCAGGTCCTCCCTTTCAAGCTCCAGCTTGCCTATTCTCTCCTTAAGCGTAAAAATTTCTTTCTCAAGCTCCTCCAGCTTCCTCTCCTTTTTTTCCAGCTCCCTCTCCTTCTCGGCCAGGTAGCGTGTAAGAGTTCTGACCTCAGCTTCAAGCTCGGCGCCCTTTCTCAGGGCTTCGCGAAGCTCGCGCTCCTTCTCCAGGAGCTGCATCTTCTTCTCCTCTATATCCTCGCGGTATCCCTCCACCTTTGCCTTGAAGGCTGCCCTCTCATTTGTGAGCTTCAAGATAACCTCTTCTTTCTCCTCCAGCTCTCTCCTCACCTTGACAAGTTCTCCCTCCAGTTTCCCCAGCAGATTCTTCTTCTCCTCCAGCATCACCCTGAGTGTCTTAATCTCACCCTCCGCCTTCTCATAAAGTTCTCTCAGCTCGTTTCTCTCTCTTCTGTACCTCTCCAGCCGGGCGACCTCCCCCTCCAGCTCCTCCAGCTTCTTCTCTTTTTCCTCAAGCTGTCTAAGCAGCGACGCCTCATGCTGCTTCAGCTTATTTATTTTGTCCTCGTAAAACTCCTTCTCCGTCGCATGCATAACAGTACGCCCTTGTAACAGTGGAGTGGGGGAGATTTGAACTCCCGACCACTCGATCTTCAGTCGAGCGCTCTCCCAGGCTGAGCTACCACTCCAGGGTAATATCATAATTTGAGCACGAACTTAAATATTTTACCCCGGCCGGTATATTAACGTCAAAAATCTGGCCCCGGAAGTTATTTATAGTTTCTGACACAAAGCATTAGGGAGTTTGAAATGAATGGCACACTCATCCTTCTGACGGTTTGGGTGCTTCTGCTCCCAGTTGCGCTTGGTGACAATGTAGACTTCTATGTAATGGAAGTGGTTCCTGAAAAGCTCATACCCGGCAAACCCGCAGTACTGAACATCACTGTGGCAAACCTGGGCACAGATTACGCCACCTATGTCTACGGGGTTCTCGATCCTGATTCAGCATCCCCTGTCTCGGTACTGGGCTCCAGAAAGAAGTACGTAACCAAATACGCCGCCGCAGGCAGGGAGACACTCTACTTTGGAGTAATAATGCAGAATGAGAGATTCACTCTGAGCTACAGGGTGTACGTGGACAGGGACACAGCCTTTGGCACATACACCGTGCCTCTGAAGCTGGTGTGGCGTGATGAGTACAATCAGATGCAGAGTGAAACGCTGAACTTTGGCATAACTGTTGCGGGAGCACCCGAGCTTGTTATCTCCGGCACCAATAAAACACCGTCCCGTCTGTACCCTGACACTGAATTCACACTGGCACTTACCCTGGAAAACATTGGCACCGCCAAAGCAGAAAATGTGGTGGCGGAGCTTGTGCTGCCACCTGGAATAACCGGCGAGAGGCAGGCATTCCTCGGTACCTTGAAGCGCAATGAGCGTGCAACAGCCACCTTCTCCCTCAAAGTGGAGAAAAATGCCACAAAGGGTCCAAAAAAGATTGGTGTAAAGCTTGGCTATACGGGAGAGGATGGCAATCGTGAGATGCTAACCCGGGAAGTTGAGCTCTTTATTTATGAGAAGGAGCCTGCCAAGCTGGAGGTGGCCGGTCTCGATACATCTCCGGCGAAGCTGGAGCCGGGCACAATTTTTACCCTGTCGGTTCAGTTCGAAAACATAGGGAAGCAGGACGCAAAGGCAGTAAGGGTTGAGCTTTCACTTCCCGTGGGTTTCGCAGGCTCGAGAGTCTCATATCTGGGTACAATAAAGCAGGACGATACCTCTACTGCAATCTTCGATCTTGAAGTTTCTGGAAATGTGCAGCCCGGAAGCTACCCGCTGGAAATGGAGATTTACTACCTGGATGAGAGGGGAGAGATGCATAGAGAGGAGCAGAATATCACAGTGGCTGTGGTAGCACCCGCAAAGCGCTCCTCACTCCCGTGGCTGGCCGGAGCAGGAGCTCTGCTCCTCATACTGCTCCTCTGGTGGCGCCGGCACAGGGCGGCGAGCTTTGAAGGGGAGTGAGATGGTAATAAAACTGGAGAATGTTGTAAAGGTGTACCGGCTGGGCAAGGTCCGGGTACACGCGCTGAGGGGTATCAGTCTTGAAATACCGCGGGGGGAGTATGTCTCGATAATGGGCCCCTCAGGCTCCGGAAAGAGCACCCTGATGAACCTTATAGGCGCCCTTGACAGACCCACCGGGGGCAGGGTATATATAGATGGCGTGGACATCTCCAGACTTACCGATGACCGTCTTGCTGTGCTAAGGAGAAAAAAGGTGGGCTTTGTATTTCAGCAGTTTAACCTTATAGGCAAACTTAGCGCTCTTGAAAATGTGGCGCTTCCCATGTGGTTCGCGGGCGTGAGCAGGAGCGCACGGGTGCACCGCGCAAAGCAGCTGCTGGAGATGGTTGGCCTCGGCAACAGACTGCACCACAAACCAGCTGAGCTCAGCGGCGGAGAGAGGCAGCGCGTAGCCATAGCCCGCGCGCTTGCCAACGACCCGGAGATAATACTGGCAGATGAGCCCACGGGAAACCTTGATACCAGCTCAGGGATGGCGGTGATTCAGCTTCTGGAGAAGCTCAATCACATGGGCAAAACACTGGTGGTGGTGACCCACGACCCTGAGTTCGGCAGGCGGGCGAGGATGCGGGTCAAGTTGAGGGACGGCCTTATAAGGGGGATAGACAGGAATGGCGGTACTTGACTACTTAATCTTTTCATTGAGGAACCTGAGCCACCACAAGCTCAGAAGCTTTCTCACACTGCTGGGGGTTATCATAGGGATAATGGCGGTGGTTTCAATGATATCAATAGGCTCTGGTATGAAGGCCTCGCTGAAGGAGCAGCTGGAGCAGCTGGGTAGCGATAAGGTGTTCATACTCCCCAGAATAGCATACGGCACAGCAGCCGTCACCCTGAGTGATGATGATGCAGATGCTGTAGCGCGTGTTCCCGGTGTCGCCTTTGTCTCACCTCTGTACAGTGTCGCAGGCGATGTGGCATACCGCAATGAGCGAAAAATTGTAAAAATTTACGGTGTTGACCCGGAAAAGGCAGAGGCCACCTTCGGTGCAGGAGCGAGCGGCTATCAGCTGCTCAAGGGAAGATGGCTTCAGAGGGGTGATGTGTACAAGGCTGTGATAGGCTATGGAGTCCACGACGATGTTTTTTCAAGGGATATCAACGTGGGAAGTGTGCTCAGAATACACGGTGTGGAGTTTCAGGTGGTGGGGGTGTTTAAGAAGACGGGCGACAGGGAGAAGGACTACACAATATATGCAAATCTGGACGCTGTGAGGGGAATATTTGGTGTGGGTGACAGGGTTACACTTATTATAGCCCGGGTGGACAAGGGTGCAGACATCGAGGAGGTAAGGCAGAGGATAGAGCGCCTGCTGGAGGACCGCAAAGGGTCAAAGGAAAACTTTTTTGTGATGACCCAGAAGGAGATAATTGAGCGTGTTGGTGAAGCCTACCGTGTGGTGCAGGTTGTTTTCGGGGGCCTTGCCGCAGTTTCGCTGATTGTGGGAGCGGTGGGCATAGCAAACACGATGGTGATGAATGTTACAGAGCGCACCCGGGAGATAGGTGTGCTCAAGGCTACGGGGGCGAGCAATGCGCAGGTGCTCAGGATATTTCTGACAGATGCTGCGATTCTCGGCGTGGCCGGAGGAGCGGCGGGGATTGCTCTGGGCTACCTCATATCGCTGAGCATCAATATGGCGGCGGCGCGGTATCTGGGCGAGGGTATGCTCACCACAGCGGTTACTCCTGAGCTTGTGGTGTTTGCCCTGGGCTTTTCCCTCATTATAGGGGTGGTGGCAGGTATATACCCCGCCTACCGTGCGGTGAGGCTTGACCCCGTGGAGGCGCTTCGTGGATGATAGAGGAGGTAAACTACGCTTTCAGGAACATGGCGGAGGCAAAGCTCAGAACCGTCCTCACGGTGCTCGGTATAGTTATCGGTATTGCCATAGTTGTGGCGATGCTCGCCATAGGCGAGGGTATGCGGGTTAGCATAACGGAGCAGCTTGATGCGCTTGGAGGCGACAAAATAATTGTGACACCGCCTCAGGCCTTTGCCCTGAGGGGAGCGCCCACGGAGTTTAAGCCCTTTACGAGCGCAGACCTGCGGGCAGTGAAAAATCTGCCCAGTGTGAAGGATGTGCTGCCCATGTTTTACCGTCCGGGAACAATCGAGTACCGCGGTAAGAGCAGGGAGATATATGTGATGGGCGTGGAGAGCAGGGGTGTGGACTACTTCAGGCAGTTCTACTCTCTCAGGGAGGGACGATTCTTCACCGACAGGGAACTCAGGAGTGTGGACCTTGGCTACAGGGTGGCGGAGAAGTTCTTTGACGAAAGGGTCAGGGTGGGGGAGAGGGTGAAGATAAACCAGCGCAGCTTTGAGGTTGTTGGAGTTCTGGAGGAGATCGGCAATCCAGAGGACGATTCGAGTGTGTACATGACTCTTAAGGCAGCCCAGGATTTGTACGATGCCGGTGACGAGATTACCATGCTCTGGGTGATAGCGGAGAACGAGGCGGCTGTGCGGACACTGGCAAAAAAGATTGAAAACACTCTGGAGAAGCGCCGCGGTGGCAGGGACTTCGAGGTGCTCACCACCGAGCAGCTGGCGGAGCAGGTGTCCACGGTTGTCACCATAGTTACCTTTGTGCTCGGCGGGATAGCGGGCATCTCAATACTTGTGGGCGGGGTGATAATCATGAATACCATGCTCACCTCAGTACTTGAGCGCACCCGGGAGATAGGTGTGCTCAAGGCTACGGGGGCGAGCAATGCGCAGGTGCTCAGGATATTTCTGGTGGAGTCGGCGCTGATAGGCGCCGTGGGCGGAGTGCTTGGCCTGCTGCTGGGGACTGGCCTCTCAAGGGCAATAGAGGTGGCGGGGCAGGTGTACATCGGCTCGAGCTTCATCACTATTGTTGACATGGAGCTTGTGACGGGGGCGCTGGTGTTCTCCGTGCTGGTGGGAATGGTATCCGGGATTTATCCTGCCTACAGGGCTGCGAAGCTCGACCCCATAGAGGCGCTGAGATATGAGTAGGGCTGTCTGTACTGGCGCCGCTAACCTTCTGATGGTTTCAGGAGCAAAAATTCTTTAAGCCCAGGGAGCGAGACTTGGTCATGCTCCGGAAGCTCAGAGTTATTCTGGACATGATAAAGGTGGAGCACACCCTCTTTGCGATGCCCTTCCTGTACTCGGGCGCCATACTCGCGGCCAGAGGATTGCCCGATGCCAGGGTGGTGTTCTGGATAACCCTCGGCTTATTCTCAGCACGCACCGCCGCGATGTGCCTCAACCGCCTGATAGACCGCGAGATAGATGCGGCGAATCCGAGAACCGCCCACAGGGCTCTGCCCCGCGGGCTGATCTCGCCGCGGGAGGTCTGGGTTGTAGTTGGCGTTTCCCTGGCGCTCCTCCTGCTGGCGGCGGCGATGCTAAACCCGCTGTGCGTTAAGCTCTATCCCCTCGCCGTTGCAATAATCTGGGGCTACCCCTATACAAAGCGATTCACCTGGCTGAGCCACCTGGTGCTGGGTTCTGCACTCGCGATTGCTCCCCTGGGTGCTTACGTTGCTGTGAGTGCGAGTATAACAGCGGAGGCGCTTCTGCTCGCAGCGGCGGTGGTCTTCTGGGTGGCGGGCTTTGATATAATATATGCGACACAGGACGTGGATTTTGACAGACGCGAAGGACTTTTTTCAGTGCCTGCGCGGTTTGGAATACCGGCAGCGCTGAGGATTTCTGCGGTGTTTCACGGGATAGCTCTTATTCTGCTTCTGCTGCTGTACTTTGCTTCTCCGCTGGGCAGGATTTACCTCCTGGGTCTGGGAATTATGGCGGCGCTGCTGGCCTATGAGCATGCCATAGTGAAGCCGGATAACCTGAGCAGGGTTGGTGTCGCCTTCTTCAGGGTAAATGTGCTGTTCTCTCTGACGATGTTCGCATCAATATCACTGGATATATTGCTGTGAGGTCTGGGAATGCTGGTCTGTGATGAGAAGCTGAGAAACAGGCATCGTGTATTCAGGGACAGAGCCCATGCTGGCAGGCTGCTCGCCAGACGACTTGAAGGCCTAATCGGCCGGAAAGCAGCTGTGCTTGCTGTGCCTTCGGGAGGGATTCCCGTTGCATGCGAGGTGGCGCTGCATTTAAATCTGCCCCTGGCAGCTGTGGTGGTGCGCAAGCTTCCTGTGCCCGGTGACCCGGAGGCCGGGATAGGTGCGCTGAGTTTCGATGGAGAAGTGCTCCTGAACACGCATCTTGTGGAGCGCCTGGGGATAAGCCAGGAACAGCTCATGCAGATTGTCAGCCGCGTGAGGCAGGATGTGGAGAGGCGCCAGAGGTTATTTGGGAAAATCCCCGAGCTGAAGGGAAGGGAGGCAATACTGGTGGACGACGGTCTGGCAAGCGGATATACCATGCTGGCGGCTGTGGCGAGTGTGAGAAAAAGAAGTCCGGCAAGGATAGTGGTTGCGGTGCCCACATCCCCCGGCAGAACAGCAGAGGCGCTGGAGCATGAGGTTGATCTGCTGGTTTGTCTGAATCTGAGGGATGACCCGGTTTTTGCAGTGGCGGATGCATACAGGGCATGGTACGACCTGGAGGAGGGGGAGGCTCTTAAAATACTGCGCAGGTGCCAAGAAAAAAAGAGGAGGCGGGTAGATGGGGCTATGGCAGAATAGCATTTGTTAAAACATGTCTATATTCTTTTATGCGAACATGTTCGTCAGCTTCTGGCGGCGTCGGAAAAGAACCTCTCCTCACACTCCTTGGAGCAGAAATCCCTGTGGGAGGGTATTGCAGTGCCACAGTTGAGACACCTGAACTGATAAAATACACCAAAGGAGCCGTTTCTCTTCATCAGCCCACCACTTTATTACCTGTGGTGCACTCTCTTATTTGTGAACTCCGCACATATTAACTTTATGGCTGGGAGGCTACTCCCTGACAAGGCGCTCGGCCTCTCTCCGGAGCTTCTCCAGCACCTTTACAGATATTCCTGACTTCTCGGAGACATGCTCCAGGTCAGCCTCCAGCAGGTCGTTGGCACTTCTGATACCAGCTCTTGCAAGCTGTTCGGCCTTCTTTGGACCCACCCCCTTAATCTCCTCCAGCTCAATGCGCTTCTCTGCTTTTTCCACCTTTTCAGCCCGGCTCTTCGTCACTATTTTCCTGAGCACCTCCACATTCTCAGGGTGCATACTCCTGCGTCTTCTGTCAACAGCGATGTTGAGCTTTCTGGCATCGGCCAGGCTCAGTCCGGCCTCTTTCAGCTCCCTCAGACTGAAGCCCCTGCCCTTCCGCAGTCCATCCGGCTTTCTGACCACAGGACGGTACATGAGCACGACCTCCGGATATGCCCAGCCAGTCACCGTGGGCAAGAATAATTAAACCTCTTCTGTCCACCAGGGGGAACGCGGGTTTTCATCAACGTACATGGCACACCACACTTTCTCCCCGCGCAGTTCTTTGAGGAGGTAAAGCCTTATAAAGCAGGCGCTGGTTTCTTCATAGTTGTAGAATTCGAAAAACCTGCCGCGCAGTATCAGGAAGTGCTCTTCCCGCTGGTCAATGATCTTCCCGGAAGATATCTCACAGGATATGAGCTCCCCGCCGTGCAAACTTTCCAGCAGGCGGGAGAGCATCTTTTCGACCTCCGTGTAGTCCTTTCCTGAGAAAAATGCGCTGGCTGCATAGCAGCCGGCGTTCTCCATAAAACTGCTTCGCTCCGCCAGATGCTGGAGGTGGGAGAGCAGACGCCGGGTTAGCATACAGTATTTCTTTACGCTGCCACCTTTTAATGTATTTATGTTCATGAAAGTTCAACATAAAAAAACTACGAGGTGAAAAAGGTGAAATTTGAATACACCAGAAGGGCATCCGGAGATTTTGAAGAGGTTGTTGAGAGGGTAAAAAAGCTCGCAATGGAGGAAGGATTTGGAATCCTTGCGGTGCATGATTTTCAGAAGTCCTTTGCCAGCAGGGGCATAGAATTTGTGCCCTTCACAATGGTGGAGATATGCAAGCCAGAGATAGCTGCAGAGGTGCTTAAGAAGGACATAAACCTGGGCCTCTTCATGCCATGCAGAATAAATATCTACGAGAAGGGCCGTGAAGTAGTGGTGAGCGGCATTGCTGCGGATATGCTTGCAGGTTTTACAGATGCGGACCTGGGGGAGATTCCTGATAGGGTTGCGGGGGCGATAAGGAGAATAGTGGATGGAGCATCAGCGTAGCCTTGTGGCAGACTTCAGTCCGGCGGCAAGGGTGCGGAGCTCTTCACACGCTCTGGCACCTTTCTCCTCAACTATCCTGACAAATGCGCTTCCCACAACTGCCCCTGAGGCACCTGCCTCAATAACTGCGCGCACATGCTCTGGCTTTGATATTCCAAAACCAACCGCCAGGGGAAGTTCTCTCACAAACTGAAGCGCCCACTTTGTTTTTTCTATTGTCAGTTCGCTTAGCCTGTCTCTTGCTCCCGTTGTGCCCAGGAGGGCAACCAGATAAACAAACCCGGAGGCGTTCCTCAGAATCTTCCGCATCCTCTCCTCGGTGGTGGTGGGGGCTATCAGGAATATCATGTCCACCCCGTGTTTCCTGCAGATTTTTACAAGAGGAGACGCCTCCTCCACGGGCAGGTCACTGACCAGAAGCCCATCGACACCAACCTGGCGGCATCTGGCGACGAAGCGCTCCTCTCCGTACTGCAGCACTATGTTGTAGTAGGTCATAAAAACCAGGGGTATTTCTACACCCTGCTCTCTGAGCTCATGGGCGATTTCAAAACAGTGGTCGGTGTTGGTACCCGCCCGCAGCGCCCTGTCGATGGCGCCCTGGATGGTTGGACCGTCGGCTATGGGGTCTGAAAAGGGTATGCCCAGCTCCAGTATATCAACCTCCTGTGCAAGACAGGAGGCAAGCCTCAGGGAATCTTCCGGCGTTGGGTCGCCCAGGGTCAGGTATCCTATGAGTGCGCCCTCATTGCGCTGTTTCAGCTCTGCAAACTTCTCTGAAATTCTGCTCATAAGCCTTAAGTGAGCGCTGCAAATAAAAAGCTTTACTACCGCTCCACCTTAATACTGACAGTACCTCCGGGAGGTACCTCCGGAAATACAGCGTACAGCTCGCCGCTTACAGGGTCCCGCCAGGTTTCCACGGCGCCTTTCGCACTTTTTGCACGCAATATCGCAGTTGCACCCTTCACCGGCCTGGCGTTGAGGTTTTCCAGAATCAGGGTATCCCCGGCTGTACTGAGCCTGAGATTTTCCCTGAGGAGCCACCAGTCAGCGAGCTCCCTCGCAGAGGGAAACCACACCCTGCGCTCCATCATGTAGTCCAGTAAGGCGATGAGGTTCTCCAGGTACCTGTGGGATGTGTGGACGTGGGTTAGCAGGATGAAAACCCCACCGGTATCGTAGGCGCGCTGGAAGGTGAGGTAGGCTACTGGGAGGGTGATTTTCATCTTTTCTTCGTCCCAGAATGGGTCGAAGTTTGTGCTGACAGGCAGTTCAAGTATGCCGTTAACAGGATAGGGCTCAAAGCCGTATGAGAGGGAGGAGTCGTATGTGTAGCCAAGCTCTGCCACAAGCTCAAGGGTTCTGCGGCTTGCCTTCAGATACGGTGCCCTGAAGCCCGTTACATTGAAGCCGTGCTCCAGAAACCATGCATGTGCCCTGAGCATCTGACGCCTTCTTTCAGAGAGGGTGGCATTAACCCAGTCTGGCTGGGACCACGCCATGCTGGCAACTTCAAACCCTCTAAGCGGTTCAAGCACCTCCGGTGTGGACTCAAAGTATCCGGCCACCACAAAGAAGGTGGCGTTTATACCTCTCATCCTGAGAGCAGAGGTTATGTCCTTCAGCTCATCTCCGCGCACCACCTCAGTCTCGAAGGTGAGCACAGTGGCAGACCTGTAGGCGTCGGGATATCTGGACAGAGTCGCCTCCTCCTGCGGTGCTGCGCAGGCTGAAAGGAGCGCAATCAGCAGTACCGGCGCATAGGGCATCATTTGCCGTCCCTGAATATAAGGAGACCCGCCGCAGTAATAAGCTTTCGCAAAAAGGTACTGGGAGGAGGTGGGGGGAGGGGGAACCCATGAGTCGTATAAAAGAAGCTAAACGCCTCATGGGTTCAACCAGACTTATAAATTTTACATCGCCAAACATTATTATAAAAATATCCTGCGGGTAAAACTATTAATTTAAGTAAAATGCTTTGAGCATGTATAAGTGAAAGGGGCGCTCTTTAAGTTTGTTATTTAAAAACGGGAACATCCCGTGGTTGAATTAATTTTTAGTATAAATCAAAATTATTAAAAAATAATTCAACTATTCTCCGCCTCCCTTATCGCGAGAACACACCTTTTGAGCACAAGCTTTGCGGCTTCCTGGGAGGGCCAGCTTCCGAGACCACAATCCGGTCCGGCAAAGCTCATCCGCTCACCGAATTTCTCTTTTAACCTGAGATAGAGCGCCTTTATCTGTTCCACACCGTCGGCAAGCTGTTCAGGTGATGGATGTTTTATCCCGCGCTCAATAAAGCTGCCCAGTTTGCGGTCAATGCTCGTACTCGCTACACCTCCGCGCAGAAACTTGTCGTAACTCTCGAGCTCCTGCTTCGAGATGAAGTTGATGTTCTCCGGCGAGGAGGCAAATTCGCCGGTGAGCACATCTATACCCCTGGCCTCAAGCGGATATTCAGCCGCTTTAAGGGTGTGCAGATGCACCTGGACTTTTGCGTTAACCCCGCGCACACTCTTCTCGAGGGCTCTAATTATGCCATCCCTGTCTATATTTAAGAGGTCCACAAACCCAAGGCTGGGCTCATCTATGCTAACCACCTCTGTAACAATGTGCTTCGAGGCGATTACTGAGTTCCTGAGAAAGCTGTTAACACTCTCAGCGATGTTCATGAGCACCTCCTCGTATATGTTGAAGCCAAAGGGGGTTTTCAGGTACAGCTCCACAGGACCAGTTACACATACGCGGAGGCGGATGGGTCTTCCGCTCTCTTCCCAGTAATGCCAGGCCTCCCTGTTCACAACATACAGCTCCGGAATCACTGCAAACTTCTCCCTGATAAGAAAGGGCTCATGCTGATACTTCTCGATGGGCTCCATGAACTGACGGTGCATATCGTAGTGCTGAGGATAGGTTACTACATCAAGCCCTGTTTCAAGTTTTGCCCGCAGCGAGGTCGCCACTGCCCTGTAAAACACCTCCAGCTCCGGTTCCTCTTCCAGCCGTTTCCCTGAGGCAAACGCTTCCAGGGCCCTGATGTAAACCCCGTCAAACTCCTTTCTGCTGACATTTGAAGGCAGCGGAAAGCTGCCTATATCGTCGATTACAACCATACTCTCTATTGCTCTGTACTGCTCTTATAAACTTTTAGCTCGGGAGTTTTTGTGAATATTGCTATGTGCGAATCCAGGCTATACCTTCTGGAGAACGGCCGGCGAACCAGGGTTATGGATGAAGCCATACTGGTGCGGGAGGTGGAGGGAAAGGTTGTTGCAGTGAGTGTTGTGGGGGAGCGCCGCGATTTTGAAGGTGCACGCATTGTCGAGATAGACATGGACAGGCACAGCATAACCATTGAAAGAGGAAAATGATAGTTGCTGAGCTGAGCATTCTTCCGGTGGGCACAGGCAGAACAGGTGTGAGTGATTACGTAAAGGCTGCAATAGGTGCACTTAAGCAGGCAGATGTGCGCATAGTACCGCGTGCCATGGCTACAGAGATAGAGGCAAAGGATTTGGAGACGTTACTCTTTGCGGTAAAACTTGCCCATGAGGCGGTTGTCGCAAAAGGGGCGAAGCGCGTGGTTACGACGCTTCGCATCGACCACCGTCTGGATAAAGAGGCGAGTATTGAAAGCAAACTGCGCAGCATCGGTTCCTATGATGAGTGAACCCAAGTACGACCCGGCGGGATGAAGTCCGTCTGGAGCACTGAGGAACCGCAGTGCTGTCACGTGTGGTATCCTGTGCAAACCGGCCACTCCTTCTCTGCCAGTCCGGCACCAGCCATAATATTCCCCCCGTACCTTAGAAAGAGCTTTTGGTGCAATCAGCACCTGTCGATTCTTTTAAACGTTAAAACAGCAATAAGGAGGGCATGGATGCCACAGCTGCCATACTTCTGAGCGTTCTCCTCACAAGCATTGTATCGCTGGTGGGGATTTTAACTCTCGCTCTCAGGCAGAGCGCACTCCGGAAGCTGCTGAAGGGGCTGGTTGCCTTCGCCTCCGGTACGCTGCTTGCCACTGCCTTCATTGACCTGCTTCCGGAGGCCATTGAGCAGAATGCCCCCGCCATGGGGTTTGCCCTTCTGGGAATTGTTATGTTCTTCACCATAGAAGGTGTGGTGAGGTGGCACCACTGTCATGACGAAAAGTGTGAAGTGCATCCCTTCACCTACCTCAACCTGCTGGGAGATGGGGTTCACAACTTCATCGACGGTGCCATCATCGCGGCAGCCTATCTGACGAACTTTGAGCTTGGAGTAGTCACCACCTTCGCCATCCTTCTGCATGAGGTGCCCCAGGAAATAAGCGACTTCGGAATACTGATCTACGGCGGCTTTTCAAGAAGAAAAGCGCTGATCTTCAACTTCCTCACGTCACTCGCCAGCTTTGGCGGTGCGGGTGCGGCGCTTCTGTTTTCTCCTGTAATAGGAGAGCTTGTACCCGCGCTTCTGGGCCTGGCTGCAGGTGGATTCATATACATCGCCACCACTGACCTTATGCCGGAGCTTCAGCGAAGTGAGCGCATCGGCGACGTGCTGGGCTCGCTGCTGGTGCTTCTTGCGGGAATTGGAGCTGTGCAGCTGCTAACCCTTCTGTTTGAAGCCTGAATCATCTTCGCCATCGGCGAAGAATAATAAGATTTTTTCAGGGTAAAATTCAGAGTGGAGGCGATGGCTCTGGATAAACTGGGCGAATCGCTGGGCAGAGTAATACGCAGAATAACCCTCGCCGGAATGGTGGACGAAAAGCTCGTGCGTGAGGTGGTGCGCGAGCTTCAGCGCGCCCTGCTCAGCGCCGATGTAAATGTGAAGCTGGTGATGGAGCTCTCCAGGAAGGTGCAGGAGCGAGCCCTCAGGGAAAAGCCTCCGGGGGGAATGGGGCGGAAGGAGCACACAATTCGCGTGCTCTATGAGGAGCTGGTAAATCTCCTGGGTGGAGAGGGTGGCTACGCCCTTCCCAGGAAGAGCAGGATAATGCTTGTGGGTTTGCAGGGCTCCGGCAAGACCACCACAGTGGCCAAGCTTGCCCGGTACTTCCAGAAGCGCGGGTTAAGTGTTGCCGTTATCGCTGCGGATACGCACCGTCCGGCTGCGTACGAGCAGCTCTCCCAGCTGGTGGAGCCGCTGCACATAAAGCTGGTGGGCCACCCCCGGGGCAGAGATGCGGTGGAGGTGGTTAAAGCCGCGCTTCCACAGGTTGAGAAATATGACGTTGTTATTCTCGACACCGCCGGCAGGCACAGAAGCGAAGCCGAGCTTTTCGCCGAGATGGTTGCCCTTGCTGAGGTTTTCCGTCCGGATGAGAAGTTTCTGGTGATAGACTCCAACCTGGGTCAACAGGCCGGTGAGCAGGCAAGAGCTTTTGACGAGCACATCGGCATAACAGGCGTTGTTCTTACAAAACTCGACGGTTCAGCCCGCGGCGGAGGTGCGCTCTCGGCGGTGGCCGCCACGGGAGCGCCAATCCGCTTTGTGGGCACGGGGGAGAGTGTAGATGCTCTGGAGATTTTCGATGCAGGACGCTTCATCTCCCGTTTGCTCGGGATGGGCGACCTTCAGACCCTGATGGAAAAGGCAAAGGAGACAATGGATGAGGCAAAGGCCAGGGAACTGCTTAAGGGAGACTTCACCCTGGAGGACCTCTATGCACAGATAGAGTCGCTGACAAAGATGGGACCTCTCGGCAGCATCCTCAAGATGATTCCTGGAATGGGTCTGGCGCTGCCAAGCGGGGCAGCGGAACTCACTGAGGCGAGGATGAAGCGCTTCCTGGTAATCATGGATTCCATGACCTGGGAGGAGAGAAGGAAACCCAAAATAATAAACTCCTCAAGAATCAGAAGAATCGCCATTGGCTCTGGAACAAAGGTGGAGGATGTTAAGGAGCTGCTGAAGTACTACAACACCATGAAGAGGGCGCTGAAGAATCTCAAAAAAGGCAGGGGAAGGGGGATGCAGCAGCTCGCCAGGCTTATGCGGGGCATGCGATAGGCGCACTACCCCATGTACACCAGCCGCTCCAGCTCCTTGGTTTCGTAGCGCTTCAGGAACTGCTCGTAGGTCTTCTTTATCTCATCAGTCAGACTGGGTTTGATGGTGCGCAGCGCCTCGCGAAAGTGGCGCATCTCCACCTTCTTCTCGTCGAAGCTTTCCCTGTTGAGCACCGCCTCACGAAACGCGAGCATCGCGGCCTCGCGGCACAGTGCCTCTATGTCGGCACCCGAGAAGTTCTCAGTATCTCTAACCAGTGCCTCAAAGTTCACATCCCCGGCAAGGGGCATGTTGCGGGTGTGCACCCTGAAAATTTCCATTCTCGCCTCCGCATCCGGTGCCTGAACGAGCAGGATCTTGTCGAATCTGCCGGGGCGGAGAAGCGCCGGGTCGAGCATATCCGGGCGGTTCGTGGCCGCAATAATCACCACGTTGTGCAGCTCTTCCAGGCCGTCCATCTCTGTGAGCAGCTGGTTGAGCACCCGTTCGCCTACCTTGCTCCCGACCTCAATTCCCCGGATGCTTGCTATGGCATCGATTTCATCAAAGAACACGACAGTGGGTGCTGCCTGTTTCGCCTTCTTGAAAATTTCCCTTATCGCCTTCTCGCTCTCGCCCACCCATTTGCTCAGAATTTCAGGTCCTTTAACACTGATGAAGTTGGCCTCGCTTTCTGTGGCCACGGCCTTGGCGAGAAGCGTCTTTCCCGTGCCCGGTGGGCCGAAAAGCAGCACACCCTTTGGTGGGGAGATACCCAGTTTGCTGAAGCCTTCCGGATACTTTATCGGCCACTCCACCATCTCCCGCAGCGCCTGCTTGACCTCATGCAGCCCTCCAATGTCGCTCCACCTCACATCAGGGACTTCCACATAGACCTCACGCAGAGCGCTGGGCTCCATCACCTTCCAGGCATCCAGAAAGTCCTCTCTGGTCACCTCCAGGCTTTCAAGAATCTCCGGTGGAATACTCTCCTCCTCCAGGTCGATTTTTGGCAGCACCTTGCGCAGCGCATTCATCGCCGCCTCTTTGCAGAGAGCTTCTAAATCTGCGCCCACAAAGCCGTGGGTTATGTCCGCAAGCTCATCCAGGTTCACATCCTCGGCAAGGGGCATGCCACGGGTGTGAATCTGGAGTATCTCCTTCCTTCCCTTGCGATCCGGGACTCCTATCACTATCTCGCGGTCAAACCTTCCCGGGCGGCGGAGCGCCGGGTCAAGTGCATCAGGACGGTTCGTCGCACCTATCACCACGACCCTGCCGCGAGATTTGAGCCCGTCCATCAGCGCGAGAAGCTGCGCAACCACGCGGCGCTCGACCTCGCCGTGCACCTCCTCACGCTTCGGTGCGATGGCATCTATCTCGTCGATAAATATAATGCTGGGGGCGTTGTCCTCGGCCTCCTTGAAGACCTTGCGCAGATTCTCCTCGCTCTCGCCGTAGAACTTGCTCATTATCTCGGGCCCATTGAGGTGGATGAAGTAGGCGTTGGTCTCATTTGCCACCGCCTTGGCGATAAGCGTCTTTCCCGTGCCCGGAGGGCCGTGCAGGAGCACACCCTTGGGCGGCTCTATTCCCAGGCGCTCAAATAGCTCCGGATGTTTCATAGGCAGCTCTATCATCTCGCGAATCTTCTGAACCTCATCCTTCAGGCCGCCTATGTCCTCGTAGGCCACGCTGGGTATGCCCGCGCGCTCCTTTACCGGCTCTTCACGCACTATTACCTCAGTGCGGTCGGCCACACGAACTATACCCCCGGGTATGGTCTGGGTAACCGTAAAGGGCAGCGTGGTGCCGAGCACGCCCACCACTATCTTATCACCCTGGGTTAGGGGTCTGCCCAGCAACCTGCGCTTCACAAAGTCTCCAAAGCCGGCGGAGAAGCGTATCGCCTGATTCGGAGAGAGCACAACCCTGCGCGCATCACTGACCTTCGCCTTGCGCACACGCACATTCTCCCCCAGTGAAATCTGTGCATTCTGGCGTATTATACCGTCCATGCGGATTATTCCCAGTCCCTCGTCTTCAGCGTAGGCACGCCACACTATTGCGCCTGTCTTTCGCTTCCCGTATATCTCCACTATATCGCCGGTGGATATACCCAGTATCTCCCTGGTGCGGGTATCCAGCCTTACTATACCTCGCCCCACGTCGTTCTGCAGCGCTTCTGCCACCTTGAGCTCCACTTCCATACTCACCACGACCGCTATTTAATATTTCATGCAGGTCTTTAAATTTGTTTGGGATTACTGTCTCTGGAACTTCTCGGCAATGCGCAGATAGTGCTCCAGCTCCTCCCTGGAGATGGGTTTTATCTTCTTCATGGCCTCCTCGAAGTGCCTCATTCTGAGCCTGAGCTCCTTCTTCATGGCCTCCCTGTCAAGAGGCTTGCCCTCGCTTATGTATTCGCGTATCGCCAGCATCACCGCCTCGTTGCACACCGCTTCGATGTCTGCACCGGTGTAGTTCTCCGTCGCCTCCGCCAGCTTTGCCAGGTCAACGTCCTCGCCCAGAGGCTTGCTGCGGGTGTGGATTCTGAAAATCTCCTCCCTTGCCTCCCTATCAGGAGGCGGGATGAATATCAGGCGGTCAAATCTGCCGGGACGGAGAAGTGCCGGGTCAATTATGTCAGGACGATTCGTCGCGGCTATCACCACAACGCCGCGCAGCTCCTCCAGACCGTCGAGCTCGGTTAAAATCTGGCTGACAACGCGCTCCGTGACGTGGGAATCAAAGCCGGAGCCCCGGGTTGGTGCGATGGCGTCTATCTCATCCATGAATACAACACAGGGTGCCGCCTGCCTGGCCTTGCGGAAGGTCTCGCGCACGGCCTTCTCGCTTTCACCAACCCACTTGCTCAGAAACTCGGGACCTTTGACGCTTATGAAGTTGGCCTCGCTCTCATTTGCCACAGCCTTGGCGAGAAGTGTCTTTCCCGTG
Source organism: Candidatus Hydrothermarchaeota archaeon (assembly GCA_015521565.1). GTDB lineage: Archaea > Hydrothermarchaeota > Hydrothermarchaeia > Hydrothermarchaeales > BMS3B > Pyrohabitans. Next base: position 2,956 of record WANX01000036.1, on the reverse strand, counting down.
CCCGGAGGACCGTAGAGCAGAATACCCTTGGGCGGCTTTGCCCGCATATGGGAGAACACCTCCGGGTACTTGAGCGGCCACTCCACCGCCTCGCGGAGCTCCTGCTTGGCATCCCTGAGGCCGCCAATATCGCTCCATCTCACATCCGGAACCTCAACCAGAACCTCTCGCAGCGCACTGGGCTCGATGTCCATAAACGCCTCTTCGAAGTCCTGATAGGTGACCTGTATCTTGTCAAGAATCTCTGCGGGAATGCTCTCCAGCTCGAAGTCTATCTCCGGCAGTATCCTGCGCAGTGAGCGCATCGCCGCCTCTTTGCAGAGAGCTTCTAAATCTGCGCCTACAAAGCCGTGGGTCTTGTCAGCGAAGTCCTCGATAATTCTTCTCCGCTCCTCCTCATCTTCCGGCAGAGGCATGCCGCGGGTATGGATGAGCAGTATCTCCTTCCTCGCGTTTCTGTCGGGTATGCCTATCTCTATCTCGCGGTCAAACCTTCCCGGGCGGCGGAGCGCCGGGTCAAGTGCGTTGGGCCGGTTCGTCGCACCTATCACCACCACCTGCCCCCTGCTCTCGAGACCGTCCATGAGCGCGAGAAGCTGCGCAACCACGCGGCGCTCGACCTCGCCAGTCACTTCCTCACGCTTCGGCGCTATAGAGTCTATTTCGTCGATGAATATAATGCTGGGGGCGTTCTCCTCGGCCTCCTTGAAAATCTCCCTGAGCCTCTCCTCGCTCTCGCCGTAGTACTTGCTCATTATCTCCGGTCCCGAGATGCTGTAGAAGTTGGCGTTGGTCTCATTTGCCACAGCCTTGGCGAGAAGCGTCTTTCCCGTGCCCGGAGGACCGTGCAGGAGCACACCCTTGGGCGCTTCGACGCCGAGACGCTCGAAAATCTCGGGGTACTTCAGCGGAAGCTCTATCATCTCACGAACCTTTCGAATCTCCTCCTTGAGGCCGCCTATGTCCTCGTAGGTAACACGCGGAATCTTGGTCTCTGTGACCTTCGCCGGCTTTTCGCTTATCTCCACCCGCGTTGCATAGTTTATTATCACAGCTTCGCCTGGTGGCTGCACACTGGTTACGACCAGGCCTATCTTCCTGCCCATTATGTTGAGCTCAATCATGTCTCCTCTCGATACGGCACGGTTCTCCAGGTATTGCCTGAGGTAGGCTTCGCCGCCCACGATGCGCAGGGGCTCTGTTGGTGCAAGCTTCACAAGCTTTGCCGGCTGTGCGGTGACCTTCCTTATTTTTACCTTGTCATCTATGCCAACGCCTGCATTTTTCCTGGTGAAGCCGTCAATGCGGATTATCCTCAAACCAGCATCTTCGGGATAGCCGGGCCACACTATGGCAACGGTCTTGCTCTTGCCTATAATCTGAATCACATCTCCGGATGTGAGGCCCATCTCCTCAATAACCCGGGGGTCTATCCTGGCTATCCCCCTCCCGACATCGTTTGACCTGGCCTCGGCAACCTTAAGCTCTATTTCCTTCATGCACATCACCTCCTACAGGCTTGAAAGATAGTGTATGAGCTGCTCCTCGCGCGGCACACCCAGTATCCTGTACTTCCTGTTGATGACCATTGCAGGCACACCCTGGATGCCATAGCTTCTTGCTATGGCTGCATTCTCTGGCTCGGAAATATCCCGCTCTATGAGGATAACGCCAGGTATTCTTCTGACTATTCTCTCCGCAACCTCCTTTGCGCGCGGACAGTAGGGACACGCGGGTGAGGTGAACAGCTCAATAAGTATGCCCTCTTCCATTTCAGCCCTCCTTTTACTAACCTTTTGTTACTAAAGTTTTTTCCTTACCTTTGGTAAGAAATATTGTTACTCCACCTTTATGGATTTTCTCTCCTGCCTGAGTCTGGGCAGGGTTATCTCAAGTACACCGTTCCTGTACGTCGCCCTTGCTTTGCCCGGGTCAACCTCAGCAGGCAGCACAAAGCTGCGCCTGAAGCTCCGGTAGCTCCTTTCCCTCTTCACATAGTTCCCTTCTCTTTTCTCCTGCTCATGCCTAACCTCAGCAGAAATCTCCAGCTCCCGTTCTGTGGCGCTTATTTTTATGTCCTCCCTTTTTACACCCGGCAGCTCAACACTCACTTTTATCTCCTTTCCGGTATCGACCAGGTCTGCAGGGGGCTCTCTCACCTCTGAAAGCGGGATGGACTTCTCTCTTAGAAGTTCTGCAAAAAGCCTGTTCATTCTCCTCTCTATGTTTCTCAGCTCTTCCATGGGATCTCTCCACATCCTTACCACCTCCCTTATCTTACTTCCTCTGCAGAAGATAAATAGCTTGCGGAAGGATTTTTTTCTAACTTTTGGTTAATAAAAAAGTTTACATTGTTAATGTCCCATTTTATTGACATGAACCTGGAGGTTCTCCTGAACATGCTGGGAAGTGAGACCAGAAGGGAGATTCTCCAGCTCCTTTCTCATAGACCATGCTACGTCAGTGAGCTCTCCCAGACGCTGAACATTGGGCAGAAGGCGGTTATCGAGCACCTGGAGCTGATGCGACAGGCTGGAATCCTGGAAACGCGCCTGGAGAGGATAGACAAGGGAAGGCCACGGAAGTACTACCATATAAGTGAGGACATCCTCATCGAGGTTAAAATATCACCGCACCACTTCTACATTGAGACCCTGCTCCCTGAAATCAAGGAAGAAGTGCTTGCCTCTTTTCCGAAGATTGCAGAGGTGGTCCACCGTTTTGAAGAAGCCTCAAGGTTGCGCGGCTGGGAGCGCGTGGAGAGACTCAGCGAGCTCCACAGAGAAGTTATGAGAGAGAACGAGCGCATAAATGAAGCGAAGCGCGTTCTTGAGTATCTCCAGCGGGAGATTCGTGAGGAGATTAAAAAAGAGGTGGCAATCGAAGAGCTGAGAGAGATGCTGTACAGCTAATTTTCTTACCCGCAACCAGATGCGCTCAGCAAGCCGATGTATTT
>WANX01000035.1 GCA_015521565.1 Candidatus Hydrothermarchaeota archaeon | reverse complement strand
GCTGGAACATCCTTTCATATTCGCTTTTTTTATAAGCCTCTTCAATCAATTCCGAAATGGCAGAAGAGGCTTCAACAAGCAACCCTTTCAGCATATCCTTATTCTTCAGCACTTTGAATCCTGCCCTGAGCGTGGCGTTTCTGGCATTGACATCCGGGGCGAAGAGTACAAAAAGCCCCTGGATGAGCTCTTCCCTCTCCTCCTCGCTCAGAGATTGTGCGTCTGCCTCCACAGCCTCAGGAGTTAAAAGGGCGCCCCCTCCCCTGCCTCTGAGATGCTCCATCAGAGGACGAGCGGTCTTTATCCTGCTACTGTGCATGGCGATGTCCTCAAGCAAAGAGAAAGCTACGGCATTTTTTTCGTTCTCAGCCAGCGCTGCCACGCAGGCGCAGTAAAGGGAGTGCTCCGGAGAGGGTTTGTCAAGAGAGGCGAGAACCACCCCTGCCTTTCTCCTCTGAAGCTCGACTCCGCTCCCGGCAAGCCTCTCAAGCCCTCTCCTCGCTTCTGCATACCTCCCAGAGAAGTAGGCAGAGCGCCAGCCCATGTCTTTACTTGACGCTTTTTTAATCTTATAAAATTTTTCTCTAAGTGGGCGAATTTCACATTCCTTGAAATTTTTAACGGTTGAAATTCGTGCAGATAGAAATTATTTGTGCGTGATTTTCTAAAAATCGATAAAAACCCTAATAAAGATGTAGTTTAATTGTATTAATCGAAAATACTGGAAATATGCAAAATAAGTAACATCAAAAAACTGCGAAAAGAGGTGGAGAGTATGGAGCGCGAGGACTTGCTAAAAATGCACTCCGAGCTAATGGGAGAGGATGTGTGGGAGTTTCACAGCTTAGAAAAGGGAGGAGTGAAGAGGAGTCTCAGCATTCTGCTCAGAGGGAGGTACGCAGGCGTTAAGTATCCCATAAGCGACAGGCTGGCCGTGCTCGCCACAATAGCAGCCGGGCTGCTCTTCCTGCTCTCAGTTGGCTCCCTTGCGGTTACTTTCCTCAGGTCAAGGATGGACCTGGGTATAATTCTCGTCGTTGACAGGGCTGTGGGCGATTTGGTGCTTGGTCTTCTTGGATTTATCTACAGCGCTGGCATCTTCCTCATAGACAACCCCGCCTTCGGTGCAGTGCTTGGCATCCTGCTGCTGGTGTGGCTTGCAAGGAGGTGAGCTGGCGTGAACAAGCTCTCAGCCCAACTTGTCAATCTCTACTCTACCATAACCGCCTTCATAATCTCGGCAAAGAAGCATGTCCCAAAGTTCATAGAGGGTTTGAAGGAGATGATGGGCAGAGCGAAAGGCAGGGTAAAGGAGGCTCTGGCTCTTGTGCTCGGCGAGGCAGAGACGTTCATGCAGATTCTGGACGATCTCGAGGCGAAGTGGATTTTGCTTGGCAAGAGGGTAGGAGTTGCTATTGAGAAGCTCAGAATGGGGGTGAAGCTCGCCAAAGAAAACGTACTCGTGCTTATAGATAAGCTCCGCAGGATTATAGAAAATTCCTCTATGCTCGCCCTTGAACTCCTCGGGAGAGGCGTATACCTCCGGATCAAAGAAGAGATGCGCAGGATCCTCAAGAATCCCAACGTCGTTAGAGAGGATGCTGAGCTTGAAGCCACCGTAAGGGAGGCAGAGCAGCTTTCAGAGCTCCTTCAGAGATCTGAGAAGTTGCAGAATGAGAAGGCAAACATGATGGTGGAGTAAAATGCTCCGCAGAAGACAAATTAGCCCGATGGACAGGGAAATAATAGACAAGCTCATCAGGAAGAGAGAGGAGGAGATAAGGCGCTATGAGCTCACCGGGAGGAAGAAAGAGGCTAGCAATGTTATACTTCGCCTAATTGTAGAGCTGAACCACATTTATCAGATAGAGCGCAAGAGGAACCCTCCAGTAGCGGAATACGTCTTCCCTAAGCTGAATGAATGGCTTGAAAGGCTACATGACAACATGAAATACGTGGATACCCCAGCAGCTATATCACTGAAAGAGAACGAAGCCCGTAGAGAAAGCTGGCGGGTCGTTAAGCCCAGCAGGTGTCTCGAGGATATTGTTGGTATGGACGACACCATAGAGTGGCTGCTTGGGCACATACTTACTGCTCTGGAGCATGGACCGGGAAGCGAATCCCCCCTGCCTGGTTATGACGACGTACACTCCAACCTCTGCAATTTCCTCTTTTCGGGTCCACCTGGCACCGGGAAAACCCATGTAGCAGAGGGAATTGCGCATAAGATAGGAGAGTTGGGGTGGAAGGTCAACTTCATACCTGTAACAGGTGCTGATATTAAAAATTCAAACTACGGAGAATCTGAAAAGAGAATGCTGTCTCTACTCGAGTTTGCTGAAGAGCTTGAGGGAGTAAGCGTTGTTTTCATTGACGAATTCGAGGAGATTGCCACCAGGGATAGGCATGAAGCTACAGCTTCAATTACCAACGCCATACTTACAAAAACAAGCGGAGTAAATGCTGTAAAAAATGTAATACTTATAGGAGCCACAAACAGGCCTTGGGAGATAGACAAGGCAATAAAGGACAGGTTCGTCACGGTTGAATTCTCACTACCAGATGCCCACACAAGATTTAAGATTATTGAGAAGAAGCTGGAGGGGTATGATAATGATAAAGTAAAAGTAGACATGCAGAACATTCGGCTCATGAGAAAGCAAATTGCTGAACTCACAGAAGGCTTCTCCGGCAGGGAGCTACTGAAGGCGATAAGGAACGCTTCCCGGCATGCATATATGGAAGCTAAGAAGAATGGGGGTAAAATTAGGATTCGGAGTGAACATTTAAAAAAGGGTATCATGGAAGTTAGAAGGAAGATAGAGACCAATGCGGTTTTTGTAGAAAATTATCCTCAACGTTTTGATATTTTTTGAATCATTTCTTTATCTTTGGTGCGATAGGCATACTTTGCCAGCATTTGTGTGTAATGTAATAGAAATGTGTATCACAATTTGAGTCGTTGCATTTCAGCTTTTAAGTAGTCTTATTTTTCGATTTGCACCTTTTTAAACTTCCACAGCACGCGCGTGCTGATGCAAGGTTGGCAGTACAATATCCTCTGACAAACTCGTAAACATAAGGCCGCTCAAAGCCTTTGTTCGGCGCAGTTTCCCCAAGCGCTCCCTGCTCAGGGAGCTGATACTCGCCGAAGATGACTTTATCTCAGCCTGGGTTTTCGTGGTGAGCGTCAGGCTGTGGCTCAGGCTGCTGGACTTGGAGCTTTTGGAGAAAGAGGAAGGTTAGCCTTAGTTCATCTTTCAATTCTCTTCTTTGTCAGCTTTTAAGCAATCAGCCTGAGAAGGTCCTCCTTCCACGCCTCCGGAGCGAGAGCATATCTGTCCTATCTCGGTTTAATTCTCAGCCTGTACACCTTCTCAGGGTTTCTCCTGAGCATGCAGATGGCAAGCTGCTTCTCTGCATTCTCCACGTACCTCTTCATCAGCTTCAGCTCTGCCTCCAGTTCCTCAGCCCACCTCTCCGCCTCTCTTAATCTCTCCATCAGCATTCTTTTGGAACGATACTTTCTGCACTCCCTGTGCTCCTTAAAATCTTTAATCAGCCTGCGCAGCACTTCGGCGTTGCTCTCCTGCGCCAAGCTCTCTTTAACTTCCAAGAATGCCCTTATGTCCTCCCCCTTCTTCAGCACTATCCTGAGTTCATCCACCCCTCCACCATCCTCCTAGCTATTGAAAGCTCTGCATCTCCGCAATCAACTGTAGGCGTGTAAAATCCGTGTGCCTGCTTTACCATCAGGTTTAGGGAAGCTCTTTAAGCAACGCCTGCACCTTGTACCTTTTAAGCTTCGTCTCTTTAACCAGCATAGCTGGCATGGCATGTCCATGCCTTAACGCTGTCCTTAAAATCATTGCCATTTCAGCAAGCTTCTTAGTCCGGCGAGCCATAAGCAGAGCCATAAGCCTGTTTTCAAACATTTTGCACCTTTGCTTTAATTCTTCCACCTCGCCTTCTTATCTCCCGAGAGGAAGATCTGCCTAAGCTCATCCCTGGTTGGCACACGCTCGCTGCGCAGCGTGGGGGTGTCGTACTCGTCTTTAATCTTTATCTTTACCTTCACATCCCTGTGGTTGTGCATTAACCATGAGCGCACCGCCTTAAGGGTGCTCCTGATGTAGCTACCAGCATGCCCCTGCTTCTCGCTCCAGGACACAAAGTCCATAAGTAAGTTGGAAATCTCTCTGTCGCTCTTCGATAGAATATCCTTAGGTGATAGCTTCTGAATCTCGCAGAAGCCGCCCAACCTTCGGAGATATACGTCTGCAGTAACGGTGGACCCTCTCGCCACGTTCTCATACCAGCGCCTTAAATCAGGGTCTTCAAGCAGAAAGGCGTACTTTCTGCGCGGCATGAGGTAAAATCAGGGATCAACTTTAAGGTTTTTGGTTTCGAACCAAAAAAGGTATGGGCCCGGAGGGATTCGAACCCACGACCGCCCGGTTATGAGCCGGGCGCTCTACCGCTAAGCTACGGGCCCTGCACCAATATGGCAGATACCAGATATTCTTTCTTTATCCGGCAACGACAAAAAACGATTATGTAAGGCGAGGGTATATATACCACTCCGGCTGTATTCAACAGAGGTGGTTATCTATGGAGAAAGAAAAAGGGCTTGCTGAAAAGGTGAGGGTCTGGCTGGAGAAGGAGGGGATACTGAAGGAGGAAATAGAAACAGAAAAGTCAGAGTTTCACTTCATAGTAAACTTTCCTGCAGGGTCAAACTACATAAGTGAAGTAATAAAACCCAGGGAAAGAGACTATCTCATTGTAGGCAGCAGCATTCAGCTTGCCGAGGAGCACTACAGGGCACTCCATTCACTGCCCAAGGCGGAAAAGGAAGCTCTGCTGTGGCAGTGGCGTTTTGACCTCCTGTTCAGGAATGCGGAGTTCAGAATGGTGCCAAATGCCAGAGAGCTAAAAGGGGTGGAGTTCACCAGGTCCATTTACCTCGAGGACCTCTCGCGCACGTCGCTGGTAGAGGCCCTCAGGGAGATATTTAAATGCAAGCTCTATATAATCTGGAGGGTCGCTCAGCTAATGGGGCGAAGTGAATCAGAAGGCCAAATCTACAGGTAACTCAGCGCCCCCCATTCAGAAAATTCTCCAGCTTTCTCTGCAGCGCCTCCCTGGGCAGGGCACCCACCACTCCGTCGACCAGCTCGCCATCAGCGAAGAAGGCCAGGGTTGGCACAGAGAACACCTCGTATTCTTCTGCAAGCTCTCTGCTTTCGTCTATATCAACCTTTACAAACTTCACCCGTCCCTCATACTCCCGTGCCAGCTCCCTCAGGGTATTGGCGATAACAAAGCAGGGTGGGCACCACCCGGCGTAGAAATCCACAAGCACCGGTAATTCTGAACAGAGCACCTCATCTTTAAAATTCCGGCTGTTCACCTTAACTACCTTCATTTCACATCCCTTCAGAAGCTCAGCACGAAGTCACTTACCATCACCACATCAGTGTAGAAGGTATCCGGATCGGCAATTCCTACTCCATCTATTAGGTCTTCATCTCTGAACTCAAAGATATCCTTATTGAGGGGGCACGCCAGCAGAAGTGCGCCTTCCATCTCCAGCATTGTGAGCATATCCTCGGGAGTAGGGAGTGCCAGCTCCTCCATCTTTGCCATAACCTTCTTCTGAACCTCCTCTGGCTGGTCTGGCAAACATTTAAGCTCGCCGATTTTCTCCTTATGTACCACGTTTATGCCCCTGGAACCGAAGAATACTGTAACTTCTGCACCGGAGCGAAGAAGGCTGAGTGCCGTCATCAGTGCATTGAACACCTGACACAGCTCATCATGGAAAAGAAGCACCGTTACCTTTTTGCTCATATCTACCACCACATATACATTAATATATTATGATATATAAATTTTTTGGAAATAAAAATAAGGGAAAGTATTATTATGTTATACACTAAAAATTCTTCTCATGCCAGTATCAAATAACAACGACACCTGGCTGGAGCTCAAAGCAAAGACCTTCAAGGTTTTTGCGGATCCCACAAGGCTGCGCATACTGGAGCTCCTCCGGGAAGGTGAATTCAACGTCTCCACCATCATGGAGAAGCTGGGCCTGAAGCAGAGCACCGTTTCACAGCATCTGCGCATGCTCAAAGAATGCGGAGTGGTAACCTCACGCAAGGAGGGCAGGGAGATATACTACCGTCTAAAAAGTGAGAAGGTGATAAAAATCCTCGATGAGGGCGACGAACTTCTTGCCAGCACAATAGAGGAGCTCACCTCCTGTGTGTGCCCTTAGTCACACCTCCTTCACTCTGGCATATCCGGGAAGCTGTATTTTTCCGTGGTGAAGGAATAAGCTATTTATTTCATAAATAATAATACTCAAAACAAATTTTGTATTACGTGATCTATCATGGCTGGCGACATCCTGCTTCCTGCAATAGCCCTTGCGGTGGGTATAAAACATGGTGTTGACTGGGACCACATAGCGGCAATAATGGACATAACCGCCACTCAGCACAGCCGTCGCAGGGGCGTTTTTTTAAGTTTTCTATATGCCGTTGGACATGCAAGTGTGGTTGCCACTCTTGCGACCGTGGGGCTTCTGCTCGGGATGTCTCTGCCAGAGGGTATTGATGAGCTGATGGAGAAGCTGGTGGGCTTAACCCTGCTGATGCTGGGCGGGTATGTTATCTACTCTGTGCACAGGAATAGAGCAGAAGAGTTCAGACTCATGCCCAGGTGGGTAATTGCTGCCAACGCCCTTCTGAAGCTGCTGGACTGGGTGAAGTGGAGAGTCACAGGGACTCCAGTCAGGAGCCGCAGACTCAAAATTACAGGCTACGGCAACACCTCAGCCTGCGTAGTGGGCATGATCCATGGTATTGGTGCCGAAACTCCCACCCAGGTTATGCTATTTGCCCTAACCTTAGGCGCCGGAGCATCTGCTGGCAGAGATACTGCCCTCCTCCTCATCCTTGCCTTTGTAACCGGGCTCATAATAACAAATACCGCCATGGGTATTCTGGGAGCGTACGGAATGACCACAGCAGCTGGCAGGGAGAGAATCCACAGAACACTGGCGATGGGTGTGGGAATCTTCAGCCTAATCCTGGGCGTGGTTTTTATTCTGGGGTTGACACCTGCTCTGCCGGACATCCAGGCACTGCTGTAGGGGCAAGATTTTATATCCCTGTGGTGTTAAATACCTGCCTGGTGTTGTCATGGTTGTACTCAGACCTTTCAGAGGCATCCGCTACAATCAGCAGAAGGTGGACATATCCCGGGTACTCAGCCCTCCGTACGATGTTCTCAGCGGGGAGGAGAGGGATTTCTACCACTCCAGGCACAGATACAACATAGTTCGCATCGACTACAGCGGAGAACCCCCGCCTGTGCGGTACATCAAAGCCGCTGAGCTATATCGCCGCTGGAAGGCGGAGAGAGTGTTAATAGTGGAGGATGCTCCATCTCTGTACTACTATCGTCAGGATTACAGTGTGAGAGGTGAGAGACGTGCCCTCAGGGGGCTCATAGGGCTGGTGAAGCTCAGCGACTACAGTGAAGGAGAGGTTCTGCCTCATGAGGAAACCCTCCGCTCTCCAAAGCAAGACCGTCTGGAGCTTCTACGCCACACGGGGGCGAGCTTCAGCCAGATATACGGTCTGTACGAGGATGCCGGAGCAGAAATAACCCGTCTGGTTGAGGGGGAACTTGAAGAGCTGCTGATTGATTTTGAAGATGAGGCAGGAATACGGCACAGACTGTGGCGGCTGACCCGAAGGAAGCTGATTGAGGAGGTTGCGGCAGCCTTTTCTGACCGCAGGGTGTATATAGCAGATGGCCACCACAGGTACGAGACAGCCCTGGCATACAGGGATGAGATGCGCAGGATATCCGGAGAAGAGCACGGGGATTCCCCCTGGGAGTACGTATCCATGTTTCTTGCCAACATGTACGACAGGGGGGTTACAATACTCCCGGCCCACAGGGTGGTGAGGTGTGAGTTTTCAGTTTCAGATTTCCTGGAAAGGGCCGGAAGGTACTTTAATATTGTCTCCTTTGACCGCAAGCAGAAGTTCTTTGAAGAGCTTTACTCTGATTCCAGAAATTTTGGTCTTTTCAAAGATGGATTCTACTTCTGCCTCTCTCTGAGGGACTATTCGATTATGGATGAGCTTCTGCCTGAGCGTTCACCAGTCCTCCGGAGGCTCGGGGTGAGCATCCTCCACAGCCTTATTCTTGGCAGGCTTCTGGGATTCACACCTGCTGAGGACAACATCGCGTATATTGTGGATGAGGAGGAGGCCCTCGAGCAGGTGGTCCGGGGAAGCTTTACTGCCGCCTTCTTTCTCAATCCGACCCGCGTTGAGGAGATACGTGACGTGGCCCTGGCGGGGGAGAGGATGCCGGGAAAGGCCACATACTTCTATCCAAAACTGCCAACCGGGCTTGTGATATACGACATGGGTGAGAAGCATGAGGGTGGGTAGCGATTGCTACTCCTGTCTCCTGGAGCAGGGGAGGAGGGTGCTCAGGCTATGCACCGCCGATGGGAAGAAGATGCGCAGTGTGGAGCAGTTCCTGGCCACCAGGTACTCCCAGGAGGCTGTGCCCGCGCTGCTTGGAACTGAACTGTACTGGTTTCTGAGAGAACTTACCGGAAGAAGAGATCCCTTCAGCAGTGTAAAATACCGGGCAAATACCACTGCACTGCGTGTGCTTCCCGCAGCAAGGGAAATGGTCTCAAGCTCTCCCGACAGGTTCGCTGCCGCTGTCAGGGCTGCCATTGCAGGGAATTTGATGGATTTTGCAGTTTACGGTGAGAACACCTGCGAAGAGGTGCTCCGGAAGGCGCTGCATGAAGACCCGGTCATAGACCACACCTCCCACTTCGGGGCTCTTGTAGAAGGGGGAAAAAATGTGCTGTATCTTCTGGACAACGCCGGGGAGATAGTGCTGGACATGCTCCTCATAGAGGAGCTTCAGCGCCGTGGCTCAACGGTCACGGCGGCTGTAAAGTCAGAGCCGGTTTTTAATGACGCCACCCTGGAGGATGCCCGGCAGGTGGGTCTTGACAGGATGTGCAGGGTGATAACAACCGGCGACATGGTGGGTGTGGACCTGAGAAGGGCTTCAGCAGAGTTTGTAAGAGAGGTGGAGAGGGCAGAGCTTGTGGTGGCGAAGGGACAGGGACACTTTGAAACACTGGACGAGTACACAGAAAAGCCGCTGGTATTCCTGCTCAGGGCCAAGTGCGCAAGCGTGGCAGAGGTGCTTGGTGTACCCCGTGGCAGCGGTGTGGTGCTGGTCAGAAACATATGAGGTATGGGCAGTCGCGTAGGTAACATAAACTGCTCCACCTCTCCCGGGATTGTTTGACAGCACCTGTTTTGGACCAAATGGATACGGGCCTGCCGGGAATTGAACCCGGGCCGCGGGGTCCGAAGCCCCGCAGTCTATCCGCTAGCCTACAGGCCCCGGGGAATCTTCAGCACAGGTCTTCACGCAGCTCATCCGGCAGCATGTGGGGGATGTCATCTATTATCGGGTACCACCTGCCGCACTCCCTGCACAGCAGCACCTCTCCGGTAATCTGCTTCAGCTCTCCTCCGCATCGCCTGCACTTCTCAAGCTGGCACTTCCCGGCGTAGTAGCGTATCTCGCAGCTCTCGCACATCAGAAAGGTCTCCTCACTGCGATACTCCACATCCCCCTTGCACATGGGACATGCAAGAATTTCAAGCAGTTCACTGCTTATCGGCATCCAGAATCCTCCTTATCTCCTCTGCTTTTCTTAAGTCTCCCGGTCTGTTAACATTTACAGCCAATCTGATATTCTCAGTGATATATACGTGCTCCTTTCCTTCCGGTTTTCTGCCGTCCACAATGTTCACACCGGCGGGGACCATTTCGTTCAGCACCATGGTTGGTGTAAGGCCATATCTTGTGAAGACCTGGAGGGGTATCATGGTTGCCATCGCAGGCAATCCGCAGCGCCTGTACTCCCGCAGAACCTCTTCCACCTCCTGCCTTCGCAGAAGTGGAAGGTCTGAGGCAACCACAAGGGTGGGCCCAAGCTCAAGAGCTCTTAGCGCCCGGCGGAGGTCTTCAACGAATCCCCCTCCGGGTGTGAGCACCACATCCACACCCCTTTCCAGCAGGTGGCGTGCGGTTGCAGGGGTGCGAGCCGTTACTGCTGCGAATATCCTGTGCACACGGCAGGTCCCCTTCAGCGCTGATATCACATGGTCGACCAGCGGTTTGCCGTTAAAAAGAAGCAGCGGTTTTTCCAGCTTCATTCCCAGTCTGCTTCCCCGACCGCCGGCCATTATCAGGGCGTCCATCTCTCACACCAAAGCGAACAGTGCTGCCAGCCTTGAGACCTCGTTTACAGCTCCCAGTACATCTCCGGAGATTCCCCCAAAAGCCTTCTCAGCTCCGGTGGTGAGAGCATAAACCACAATGAGCACCAGTGCCAGCACCACGGGCGCGCGCTCCCACGCAAGAAGCAAAAAGGGCAGATACATCATAAAACACAGCAGCATTGTGCGGTGGTTTCTCCGGAGCACCTTCACAAAGGCCTCCCCCATACCGCTGTGGCTGACTCTTCCTGCAGAATAGCACGCGACCACCATCGCAAACTTTGCAGAGGATTCCCCCACTATGAGAGCCGTCAGCATGCCTTTCGCCTCATAAACCGCAAGATAGCTAAGGAGCAGCACGAAGAACCCCACGCCAAAGGCGGCCACCCCGTGGTTTATGTCATGCATGGCCTTCAGCCTCTTCTCCGGTGTGCCGCGCACCATTGCAGCATCGGCCGTGTCCAGGAGGCCGTCCAGGTGGTGGAACCCTGTGAGCAGCAGGAGCACCATCAGGGCGATGCCGGCGGAGAGAGTGTCCGGAGCAAAGTAGTCTGCAATCAGACCGGCAAAGCCAGCAATTGCAGCGATTACAGCTCCAGCCGCAGGGAAAAGCCATGCAGCTCTGGCAACCTCCTCGTACTTCCGGAACCGCATGCCAACTGGCAGTACTGTGAGAAAGCCGAGGCAGCTCCTCAGCCCGGAAAGCAGCCGCATAGTAGCTCATTTAATCCGGATAATATTTAAGCATGTTCCATTGGCTGCTTCGGAAGCTTAACCACAAACACCGCACCCCGGGGGAGGTTGTCCTCCACCCACACCTCTCCGTTGTGGAGCTCCACTATGCGCTTGACTATTGCGAGTCCTATTCCGGTGCCCTTGACCCCCGCCTTGTCGAAGCGGGTGAACCTGTTGAAAATGCTCTGCTTGTACTCGTCAGGCACACCCTCTCCCTGGTCGGCTATACTGGTCATGGTGTATCTTCCCTCGTCCCACACGCGAATGGTAATGGGTGTGCCCTCCTGAGAATACTTTAGCGCATTGGATAGCAGATTTGAGAGCACCTCCTTGAGTATTACATTCCCGGCCAGCGCACCCTCGGACTCCTTTATAAAATTTATCTCCCTGTTTTCGAGCAGGGAGGAGTACTCCTCCAGCACCCTTTCCCACAGCTCAACCAGCTTTATTCTGCTCTTCTCTATGGTCCTTATATTCTCAAGCTTTGAGAGCTCTTTTACATCCTCTATCAGACTGATTATCTTTCCCAGGTTCCGCTTAATAATTACAACGTACTCAAGAACCTCCTCATCGTCGCAGGAGCTCTCAATTAACTCCGCAAAGCTCATGGCGAGTCCTGCGGGATTCATCAGGTCATGGTGGAGTATGTCTATCAGCAGGTCCTTAAACTTGTTGCTCTTCTCGAGCTCCGCATTGGTTCTGCGTATCTGCTCCTCCAGTCTGCGCTTTTCCTCCTCCAGCCGGTGTTTCTCCAGAGCATCTTCTATAATCTTTTTTATCTTGGAAAAGCTGCCAGCCGACTTGACAATATAGTCAGCGGCACCCAGCTTCATAGCCTTTGTCGCAGTCTCTTCATCACCCTGTCCTGTGAGCATTATAACAGGTATTCCGTGGCTTTTTATTATGTCCTCGAGCACCTCAAGTCCGTCCTCGCCCGGCAGATTGTAGTCAAGAAGCACCACATCAAACCGCCTGCTGGACAGCAGCCTTCTGGCCTCTTCCCAGCTTTTTGCCCCCACCACCTCACCATAACCCCTGAGAGACATCCTTACCAGCAGGATATCGTCCTCATTGTCGTCAATGTAAAGTATCCCTATCATCTACCCCACAACCGGCGGCTGATTTGTAACTATCCAGTACAGCTGTATATTCTTTACGGTTTCCATAAACTCCCTGAAGCTCACAGGCTTTACTATGTAGCTGTTTGCTCCCAGGTCGTAGCAGGTTTCAATATCCCTGTCGTTCTTTGATGTGGTTAGCATCACCACGGGGATTCTGCGCAGACTGGGGCGGGACTTGATGTATCTGAGGACCTCAATACCGTCCACCCCTGGCAGTTTGAGGTCCAGGAGTATCAGGCCCGGCGTCTGGGCCCTGCCCTCCTCCACATGCTTCAGAAATTCGAGTGCCTCTCTTCCATCCCTGGCTATGTGGATGCTGTTGCCCAGATTGTTCTTCCTGAAGGCCCTCAGGGTCAGCTCTATGTCATCCTGGCTGTCCTCCACCAGCAGTATATCTATCGCCCTTACTACCCCTTTCAAACTTCAGCCTCCTTTGGAAGGGTGAAGTAGAAGGTTGAGCCCTTTCCGGGCTCCGACTCTGCCCATATTCTCCCGCCGTAGGTTTCCACAATCTTCTTCACAATTGCCAGACCAACACCCGTGCCGCTGTACTCGTCCTCTCTGTGGAGCCGCTGAAATATCTCAAAAATTTTATCGTGGTATCGCATATCAAAACCTATTCCATTATCCTTCACGTAGAAGAGGTACCGGTCTCCCTGGTCCATGCATCCCACCTCTATCTCCGGAGTGCTGCTTTTGTTGTACTTGAGGGCGTTGGAAATCAGGTTTGAAAATATCTGGTATATGCGCTGCTTTTCCACATTCTTTAAAACAGGCATATTCTCTGCTACTTTTACTTCAGCGCCCCTTCTGTTTATCTCATAGAGGTTGTCCTCCAGTACAAGTTCTACAACCTCGGATGTGCTCACGTCACCTCTCTGGAGGTTTATCCGTCCTATACGGGAGTACTCCAGGAGCTCATCTATCAGCACCCCCATCTTCCTGGCGCTTGAAACTATTCTGTTTATATAATGCCTCCCCTCACTGTTGAGCCTGTCGCCGTAGTCCTCCATTAGGGCAATTGAAAAGCCCTCTATGCTGCGCAGCGGTGCCTTCAGGTCGTGGCTGATGGAGTACACAAAGCTCTCAATGGCCTCATTTTTTCTTCTGAAGCTCTCACTCAGCGACCTCCGTAGATTGTTGAAGGCGGTGGCGAGTCTGCCTATTTCATCCCTGGAGCTCACCGGTATGTCCCTCACCTCCTCGCCGCGCTGTATCTCCCGGGCGCTGCCCTCCATTTCGCGGATGAGTCTGTTGAGAGGCTCGGATACAATTTTTCTGCTGAGGATGTAGAGCACGCCTATGGTGGAAATGGCAAGAATCTGAAGTATAATAAGAACAGAAAGGGTGTTGCGTTTCATTGCTGCGGTTATCGTGTCGTAGGGCGCCACGACACTAATGCTTCCCCTGAGCTCTCCCACTTCATACCCCGGATGGCATGAGATGCAGTTCTCCTTTGTGCGGAGCGCCTTCATGTATCTGAAGTATCTCCTCCCGTCCTCAGATGTGACCACCGCATAGTACTCAGTTTCGCCGTTTTCCCTGAAATTTCTCATTACCATGGCCTCAAATTCGTCGGGCATGTTCCGCGGATTAACCGGCTCCAGGGAAGTCTGCTTCAGTGTGTATCCGGTGACCTTGTTGAACTCCTCCGCAACCCGTGATATCAGCCTGTGGTCCTCAATCTGAATTAAAAGCTCCGCAACTGTTCTGGAACGTTCCAGAATCTGCTCATCAAGACTGCGCTTCTGATAGGTGTATATCACAACGCTTCCTGCGGAGGAAATTCCAACAATCACAACTGTTATTGCAAGAATCAGCTTGGTCCCAATGCCCAGGTCTCTCAGGCTCAAAGGGGTACCTCCATATGTGTAATTTATTTCTAACGAATTTTATGTTTATTGAATCAAATTTTAAATTCGCCCCCTCCGGGAGTACATCAGCGCCGAGGCTCCGGCTATGAGTCCAGCAACCGCATCGTCAACGAAGGCGGGTAGGGAAGAGAGCACCCCCGGTTTTTTTACATCATACCTTACGAATTCAAACCGCGCTCTGGTACCGGCAATGTACTCCGCGATGGCCATGCCAATAATTTCATCCGCCACAATAAAGACAGCATCCTCTGAGTGGGCATCCTTTGGAATGCCGGCAAGTTCACCCTTAGAAGCCCTGGTTTCCAGTGCCAGTGCCGCTTCAAGAAGTGCGCAGACGTTTGCGTCCTCAAGCAGTTCGTCGAAAACCTTATCGAGCACTTCCGTGGCCTTTTCCCTTGTCTCAACCCCTGGATGTGGTACAAACAGCTCCAGGCAGGTGGAGATGAGCTTCTCCTTGGTAATTCCCAGCTCTTCCAGCCTGTGGAGGCAGCTCACTCCCACCGCCTCCCCACAGGGCATACATCAGTGCACAGTGTGCACTTCTTTACAAGAAGTCCCGAGTCCTTTTCGAGCTCTTGGTTGTATCTCTCACATGCTCTTATGTTGAGCCCGCCGTTCAGTGCTCCTGAGGGACAGGCGTCCATACATATTCTGCATCCTCTGCACAGGTTCTGAAGCTCTCTCCGGGATGCTGCAAATTCAGCATCCGTTACGACAGCGCTGAACCTCACCCTGGGTCCGAATTCCGGGGTGACTATGAGCCTGTTTCTTCCCTCTACACCGAGACCTGAGGCAACCACCAGTCTGCGCAGGTCCACACTTCTGTTGCTGGCGCCTATGGCCATGGCCAGGTGGCCCCTCTCCCTCAGGAACTCCTCCACACTGAGGGCAATCGCATCCATTATCACATCTATGAACTGCCTGGGTTCGTCCCAGGAAGGATAGCGCACTCCTGTGGCGAGCAGCGGATGTCTTATGGATATGCCCAGCACTACAGCGCTTCTTGCCCAGGATTTTCTGAAGTATTTCAGCGCCTCCCTTGAGTCAGCAAAACCCACCAGCTCCGCACCCTTTTTCTTCGCATACTCAGCTACCTCTTCGGCCAGCACCTACACCACCGCCAGGAAAAACAGAATTGTTCCTGAATATAACAGCAGTGCCACGTCAACAACCTTGAGTGCTCTTTCGATATCCCGTGGCAGCGGAAGCTGCGGAGAGTTGCCCAGGGTGTAGTGTCCGGGCTTGATGAGCCTGACCCCCAGGCCGCCCGCCATAATGCTCATGGGTATGCCGGCGTTGGGGCTTTTCGTCGCTCTTCTGAACCTGCACAACGCGTGAACCGCAGACTTTACAGACAGCCGGTTGATTTTCAGGGAAAGGAGGAGGAAGGGCACCATAAGTCTGGAGGGCAGAAAGTTCAGGAGGTCGTCCAGCCTCGCAGAGGGTGCTCCGAAGCTTCCAAAGCCCGGATATCCCACCATTGCGTCAAGTGTATTTATGCACCTGTAGGCCACTGCAGCAGCTGCAGCTGGCTCCAGGCCTGCCGCGGAGAAGATGGCGAAGTACAGCAATGGTGAAGCAACCGCATCCACGCTGTTTTCTGCAACACTTTCAACACACGCAGAGCATATCTCACGCCTCTCAAGCCTCTCCGGGTTTCTGCTCACCAGATACTTCAGCTCCCTTCTGGCGGTTTCCAGGTCGCCTTCCCCGAGGGGTCTGGATACCCGATAAGTGTAGTCCCTCAGACCCCGCCAGCTTATACTTGCCATCAGCAGACCTCCGGCAGTCAGGAGCTTTGCAACTCCCGGGGTTAAAAGTACGGCAGCATACGCAGCGGCTGAGAATGGCAGCACTGTAAGCACGGCGAGAGCGATACCGCCCGCAGGGGTATGCGGGAGGCGGTTCATCAACAATTTTGCTGTCTTTCCCATAAGCACAGTGGGGTGTACTCTGTCAGGCGGCTCTCCGAGCAGACGGTCGAGAAGCAGGGCTACTGCGATGGCTGCAGGGGCTTCAATCATCTACCCACGTCCGAATATGAGGTTCTCAAGGTACGTCATATCTATGCTCTGCTCCACCACTCCGGCAGCGCGGTCGATTTCCCTGTTCCATACATCCTCCAGCCGCATACCGCTGTTCTGAGAGCTCTTCACTTCAGGGGAGATGTATCTCAGGAACGCTGTTCTAAATCCAGGAGCATCGAAGATTCCATGGATGTACGTCCCTGCAACTTTTTTGCCGGCGTCAAAGGAGCCTTCGGAGCGTGAGTTAAAACTGAGAAGAGGCGGGGCGGTGCAGCGGGATTCCCCCATGTGAATCTCGTATCCGGTGATGTCCACCACACTTCCTGTCAGGGCCTCTCTCGCGGTGCCCGCAACACGTGTTGTCAGCTTCCTCATCCCACTAAATCTGGTCTCCATCTTCAGAAAGCCCAGTCCTCTGTACTCTCCTGCGCGGAAATCCTCTGTGCCATGCTCATCCACTATCTTTGAGCCCAGCATCTGGTATCCGCCGCATATCCCGAAGATTGGCACCTTCCCGTGCAGTTCTCTGAGTTTTTCATCAAAACCCTGTTTTTTCAGCCACTCGAGATCTGCGACGGTGTTTTTGGTACCTGGAATGATTATCGCATCACAGCCATCAAGATTATCCGGAGAGCTCACAAAACGAACACTTACACCCGGCTCGCGCAGAAGTGCATCAAAATCAGTGAAGTTGGCTATGCGGGGGAGGCGTATTACACAGATTCTGATGAGGCCCCCTCTTCCCTCTTCTCCACTGTGCAGCGCCATGGAATCCTCTTCTGGGAGACAGAGCCCCTCTATATAGGGTATTACACCAATCACCGGCACGCCGGTGAGTTCCTGTATCTCAATTAACCCTGGTCTGAGAATTTCGGGGTCGCCTCTGAATTTGTTTATCACCACCCCCTTAATCCGCCTGCGCCACTCCTCCGGCAGAAGCATTATTGTGCCGTAGATGCTCGCAAATACTCCTCCTCTATCGATGTCCGCCACCAGTATAACGGGGGAGTCGGCAAGTTCAGCAACACGCATGTTGGCGATATCCCTCTGATAGAGGTTTATTTCGGCAGGGGAACCAGCGCCCTCGATTATCACCAGGTCGTACCTGCTTCGAAGGTGCTCCAGCGCTTTTTTTACAGTCTGAAGGCCTTCCTGGAGGGCAAATTCTGTATAGTAGCGCATCGCCTCGATATTCCTGTAGGGTCTTCCCATCAGTACAATCTGTGCGCGGCTGTTTCCCATCGGTTTTATGAGTATGGGGTTCATCTCCACTTCTGGCTCTACATGCGCGGCGAGCGCCTGGAGCGCCTGGGCACGGGCAACTTCTTCACCGGATGGGGTTACATAGGAGTTCAGGGAGGTGTTCTGCGCCTTGAAGGGTGCAACCCGGTATCCGCGGTTTGAGAAGATTCTGCAAAGAGCCATAACCAGAAAGCTCTTTCCAGAGAAGGATGAGGTTCCCTGAACCATGAGCACCGCCGCCTTTGAGGGCTGCATGGCCCTGAGCCTCGCCTGTGTGAGTTCACCCTCACGGCAGACCTCCAGCTCCCTGCGCACGCGCTCTGCTGCATCCGGGCGATGTATCCAGTGGCAGTATCTGCAGCTCCATATCCTGCGTCCGCTCCGTTTGCTGGTTATCCACCTTCCTCCTGTGGTGGTATCTTCGCACGGGTAGAAGGGGCAGAAGCAGTAGGTGCAGTCCTGACCTTCGAAGTGGCATGGGTAGTAGCTGCATGAAGTGTTACCCATTTAGCAGCTCCTCCATGGCAGAGATCAGCTTAAGGTTTTCGTCGTGTTTTCTGATGCATATCCGTATGTATCTGTCTCCGAGCCGTCTGAAGCTTGAGCAATCCCGTATAAGAAAGCCCTTTTTTACCAGCTTCTTCTTCATTTCAAAGGAACTCATTCCGGTATCTTCGATGTTGATAAGGAAAAAGTTTGCGTCGCTGGGATGAATCCGCAGTCCGGGAAGGCGGCACAGGGCCTGAAAAAGGTGTTTCTTTTCCTTGCTTATGTACCGTCTGCTTTCTGCAGCGAAGCGCTTATCCCCGAGAGCTGCCACGCCTGCGGCTATTGCAACTGTGTTTACATTCCAGGGCGGAAGCACCTGCCGCAGCATCCGGGCGGTTCTCTCGCCGGTGACGGCGTAGCCCAGTCTGAGACCCGGGATTGAGTAGAATTTGGTCATGGAGCGCAGAACCACCAGAGTGTCGTGGCTTTCCACCATCCCTGCAATGCTGGTGTGTTTTGAGAACTCCTGGTATGCCTCGTCAACCACCACGAGGCATCCTGCCCTTTCGGCTTCTTCCAGCAGTTCTTCAATGCGGTGCGGTGAGATTGACGAGCCGGTGGGGTTGTTGGGGTTGCACAGGAAGAGCATGCGGAAGCCGCCGGGGTGCAGGTGCATGTGTGCATCTCCCACAGGGGGAAGCGGCACCTCGTATGTGCTGGCTCCGTATATGACGGAGAAGTACTCGTACTCTGAGAAGGTGGGCTGGGGTATGAGCACTCTGTCTCCTGGTCTGAGGGTGACTTCACACACCGCTTTTATTAATTCAGAGGAGCCGTTTCCGAGAACTATGTTCTCTGGCATAAGGCCGTGCTTATCTGCAAGCAGGAGACTGAGTTCCCGTCCGTCTGTGGGATAGGCGTTCACATACTCAAGTGCCCGGGTGATGGCCCTTATTACGGAGCTGCTGGGGCCAAGAGGATTGATATTTGCGCTGAAGTCTATTGTTCCAGGATATCTCCAGGCGTCTCCACCGTGAGCAGGCCTCGGAATGCGGTATATGTCGGGAGGGGAAGGATGAGGATGCATATACCGGCTACAGCCTCCTCTTCTCTATTCCCGGGCTTGTGGGCAGGGTGAAGCAGAATCTGGATCCCTCCCCCGGAGCGCTTTCCACCCATATCCTGCCACCGTGACCTGTGACAATGCTTCTTGCAAGAAATAGTCCCAGACCGACGCCGCCGTATCTCCTGCTGGGCCCTCTGTCTATCTGGTAGAAGAGGTCGAAGATGCGCTCCTGCTCTTCGGGGGGAACGCCTATCCCGCGGTCCTCGATACATATCTGCACCTTGCCCCTGCTCAGGGAGCGCTCTTCTGCAATC
The DNA here is from genome assembly GCA_015521565.1 of Candidatus Hydrothermarchaeota archaeon. GTDB lineage: Archaea > Hydrothermarchaeota > Hydrothermarchaeia > Hydrothermarchaeales > BMS3B > Pyrohabitans. The sequence goes on along the minus strand of WANX01000035.1, from coordinate 3,594 downwards.
CAGCCGGCGCTGATGGTTATGACACCACCCTCCGGGGAGAATTTTATGGCGTTGTTGAGAAGGAGAAGGAGCAGATGCACAAGAGCGTCTCTGTCGCCTATAATCTCGGGCAGGTTATCTTCTATCCGGGTTTTGATTTGAATCCCTCTGCCGTCGGCGGTTTTGTGGAGTATTCCGAGGGCCTGGCGCACTACATCGTCCACCCTGAGAGGCTTTTTTGTAGATTCTTCTGGTGCCTGACGCATTCTGACGAGGTCACGGAGAAGCTTCTCAAGTCTGACGATGGCGTTCATGGCTGTGGAGAGGATCTCCTCTTCTTCGGGGGTGGGGTCGATTATTTCCAGTGAGGCCTTGGCTATGGTGATCGGGGTGAGCAGCTCGTGGCTTATGTTGGCGAGTATGTTGTGCTTTATTTCTTCGAGCTCGTTTAGAGTAACGTCCCGTCTTTTTAATAGGAGAAGCCAGCGATTTTCGGCGTCGGATTCCAGAGGCAGGACTATCAGGTTCAGAGTCTCTTTAGAGGAGAGAACTTCAACCACAGCTTCGCGTTTCTGCTGGATAATCCGCCTCAGAAGCTCCTCTTCCTCCTTTCCGTATTCGAGCCCGAAGTAGGTGAAAAAGGTTTCAATGCCGCCAGCGAAGAGTTTGTCACCTTCTGCGTGTGTGATTTCCAGGTTTTCGTTGATTACAACAGCACCGTAGATACCCTCGTCCGAGTGCACTCGTCTGTCGCTTTCGAGCCAGGACATACTACTCTATGCCTTTTTTATCCAAATACAATTATCCTGTAAAGGCTTCTGAGCATCGGCATTTCCTGTATTTCTGGCTTTCTTATTTCAAGTTTGCCCAGATAGCCGACGGCGTCGTAGGCCAGGTCGAAGCACAGGAAGGCGAAGAAGTAGGTTATGGGAATTATTGAGGCGAGACAGAGAGCAAGAAGCGCCAGCTTCAGAGCACACCTGTGGGCGAAGAAGAATCTGAGAAAACCGGAGGTGCGGTGTCTGTCCACATAGTCGTTACCCTTCTCGTCTATTATGCCGAACAGCGTAAGTACCGCGAGGGGGAACAGCAGGATGTTGTCCCGGCTTAGCAGTACCACTGTTAGAATAATTGCCACACTGCTTGCGGTGAATATCATGTTGTCGATTTTGCCTGAAAAGAGTACCCCCAGCAGAACTGCGGTGAGAATTGTGGCAGAGTAGGGATCGAGCACCGAGAGAGATATCCAGGTTGCCACAAGCACAGGCGCCATCAGAGAGGCAATTTTTCTGCTGTGAAGGCCTTCGTCAAAGGCGTCGTCTATATACTTAAGACCACCACCTATCAGGGCATATGCTGCGAGCTGCGGGAACATCTCCTTCCCTCCTGTATTTAGATTTTGCCAGGGTAATATATAATGGTTTCTTTTATTGAGCTTTTCGAAATGAGTAAAATAAATTTGAACAGTCAGGACATGGCAAAAAGCCGTCAAAAGCTTTTTTGCAGGCTTTGTCAGTATTTTATAATTACGGACCTTTCTTTTGGAAGGCCTCCGTATAATTTTTCTATAGTTATTTTGATGTCTCTCCCGGAGCTTTGGAGGAGTAATATGTTGTCAAAATATCTTTTAATTGCTTCGATGTCTCTGCGGGGGATGAGGTCCGGGTTGAGAATTATGATGGATGTGCAGTTCCACCGCTTGTGACCTTCCAGGTGCCTGAGCAGTATTTCTTCTACTTCTTCCCATTTGTAGTAGGTGAGCAGGTCGGAGAATATGTCGATTATTACACGTTTTTGCCTTTCTTTCGGAAGGCTTTTTATGCTTTTAACTATGGCGTGCTGAATAAGGGTGAGATTTAGAGGGACGATTATGCTGCCATTCTCATGGCGCAGTGCTGTGAGGGCTTCTGCGGTGTTGAGGGTGCGGTGAAGGTCCAGAATGGTGAGGTTTTTGAGAGCAGCAGCAGGGAGTTCTTTCAGCATGTCGTCTCTGAATTCGCTGTGTGGTGTGGTGGAGGTGAAGTAGATGACTGCGTCTCTGTTTTTCAGACCACGGACGACGAAGCTGCGGATAAATAGAGACTTGCCGCGGGTTTCGTCGGTGAGGATGAGGGTGGAGGAGTTTCTGGTGAGACCTCCTCCAATGAGTTCATCGAAGGCTTCTATACCAGTGGGTATGATGTTGAGGGCTTCTTCTCCTTTAATGCCGTGAGAGGAGAGCTTTTCGTTTATTGTTTTGGCTATCGCTGTCCTGAAGAGGGAGTATTCAAAGGGAAAACTTTCTTCGAGTGAGTCCAGGTAGAGCTTTAGATTTCTGCAGAATTCTTTTTCATTCATTGGGGGAGGGGATGTGCCCTCAATGAGGCTTTTGAAGAAGGGGCTGATTTTTGCGAGTTTTGATATTATGTTTTTATTTTCTTTTTCGGGTACGAATGCCGAGATTTTTTCAGATACAGCCTTCAGGGTGTCTTCGAGTACCCGGGGGTAGTATTTGGTTGTGTCGAAGTGCTGACGGAGGTCTTTGGGCAGGTTGAGGATGTCCATGCCCAGGATGCGCTCTATGTCTCCGACCAGCTCTTCCATGCTCTGGCGCTTGAGTGAGAACTTTTCTGCATCCCTGATGGTGTACATTGAAAGCAAAATTGCTACTGCTACGGCGTTTTTAATATTTTCTGGCATGTTTTCCGGAAACCAGAAGGTTCTTGACATTTCGTCAAGTTCGATGTCTTTAACTTCCGGATATTCGTCAGCAAATCTGTTTTTTATGTCTTCAAGAATTTTTTGAAGGGCATCTACGCGAATCCAGAATCCTGCGTGGTGGTTGAGGAGGTCAACAGTGCTGTGGGTTTCATCGGAGAGGTGCTTTATTTTGAGAGTGTTTATGGCATATATCTCTATTATCAGTACAGCAAAGTAGGCAAAAAAGAAGGCGCCGTGAAGCGGAAATTTTGAGATGCCCTCAAATGACCTGTACAGGAGATATACGATGACGAAGGCGGCAAAGCCACTGAGGTAGCTCAGGTTTGTCCAGATGTTTTTTTCCATAAGCTCTTCGAAGCCTTTGTGGGTTGTGCTGAGGTAGCCTATGTAGGAGATGAGGAAGACGACTATGAAGCCTATGACGAGCGGATAGTCCTGTACGTTCAGGGAGCCAACCACAGGCAGGAGCTTTCCATATGTGAGACTTATTCCGAAGAAGATTATGAAGAAGATGGAGATGTAGGAGATAAAGTACCTGGAGAGGTTGAGGGGGTCATGTTCAATTTTTATCCTGAGGTTCTTTACTATGGAGCGCAGGTCCAGAATGTAGAATATGTAGAAGGCGAAGAGCAGAAGCAGGTAGAATATGCCGAGGGTCTGGGGCTTTTCTCCGAGATTTTTCCAGGAAAATATCACCAGCGCCAGAACGTAGAAGCTTGCACCGGTGTGAACAAAGAGCCCTGCTTTGAGATAGTTCCAGTACTTCAGACCGGTCCTCTCACCAACCACCCTGGTGTAAAAGGAGACCAGAGCTATGAGCAGGGTGAGCAGAAGGACTAAAAGATACCAGCCGGGATTTACAGAAGCATATATCTCGTAAAATGGTGTGTTTTTGATGGTAAAGTAAAGGGAAAG
>WANX01000034.1 GCA_015521565.1 Candidatus Hydrothermarchaeota archaeon | reverse complement strand
GAGGTGCTGGAGCCAGGTGAAATCATAGAGATCCTCTTCTGGATTGAGAAGAACGACGGCACAGACGTTCCCCTCGACCCAGACGACCAGTTTGTACTGACAGTGCAGCCCAAGGCGGGTCAGACCACCACTGTCAAGAAGACAGCGCCCAGCGTTATAAACCAGAAGTACACCACGGAGTGGGGATAGATAAAAAATCCCCCTCACCATGTCTTTTTAAATTTTCCAGCCGGGAGGTGTTGAAGATATGAGGATAAGGTTGCTGCGGGACCGGAAGGCGCAGGTTGGCATTGGCACGCTGATAATCTTCATAGCGATGATTCTGGTGGCTGCGGTTGCTGCGGGTGTTCTTCTCAAGACCTCCGGTGGCTTGCAGCAGAAGGCGACGGTAACCGGGGAGCAGGCTACCAAGGAGGTTTCCACCAACATAAAGGTTACCAATGTTGTGGGCTACAGCAACGACACCACGAGCAACAAGAAGATAAGGGCGCTCATCCTCACGGCACAGCTTGCCTCTGGCAGCGGCGATGTTAAGTACAGCGACATAGTCCTGGCCTACCAGGAGGGCAACACCTACGTGAGTGGAATCGCATACAACTCTACCATCGCATTAAGTGCCAGCCTCTATACGGATAGCTCGTCAGGCGACATTGTCAACATAACAGGTATAGAGAACGTATATGGAAATACCACGGCGGGTACGGTTCAGGACTACGACAAGGCCCAGTTCTACATCCGCAGGCTCAAGGACAGGGACACCTCTCCCAACGAGGTGCTGGAGCCAGGTGAAATCATAGAGATCCTCTTCTGGATTGAGAAGAACGACGGCACAGACGTCCCCCTCGACCCAGACGACCAGTTTGTAATAACGGTGCAGCCCAAGGCGGGTCAGACAACCACCGTCAAGAAGACAGCGCCCAGCGTTATAAACCAGAAGTACACCACGGAGTGGGGATAGATAAAAAATCCCTGCGCTTTTTATTTTTTCTTCTGTTTTTCGAGATTCAAAAAATAATCTTTATAATCCTAATAACCTCAGATTAAAGACGGGGAGATAAAATGGGGAGAAAGAGGCTTGGTGGCAGGGCGCAGGTTGGTATTGGCACGCTGATAATCTTCATCGCCATGGTACTGGTATCTGCGGTTGCTGCGGGTGTTCTTCTCAAGACCTCCGGTGGCTTGCAGCAGAAGGCTACGGTAACCGGGGAGCAGGCTACCAAGGAGGTTTCCACCAACATAAAGGTTATGGATGTGCTGGGATATGTAAACGACACCACGCAGGAGAAGATAAACGCCATTATCCTCAGGGTGCAGCTTGCTGCCGGGAGTGGTGATGTCAGGTACAGCGACATAATTCTGGCGTACCAGTCAGGTGACCACTATGTGGTGGGCATAAAGTTTAACGGCACGGGGAGCAGCAGCCCCACCCAGGGAATCCTCAATCTCACAGATGACATCTCCAGAGCTGAGAATGTGGTAAACGGCAGCGATACCGACATTGCCCAGTTTTACATCAGGAGAATAAAGGACAAGAATCCCTCAAGTCCAAATACTGTGCTGGAGCAGAGTGAGATTGTTGAGATAATCTTCTGGATAGAGGACAACCAGGGCAGTGACCTGCCCCTTCAGCCAGGACAGGAGTTCACACTCATTCTGCAGCCCAAGGCGGGGCAGAGTACCAGCGTCAGGAAGACAGCTCCCAGCTCCTTCGGCAAGAAGTACATCTCCGAGTGGGGCTGAGTATGGCTCAGGAGAAGCTTCTGTTTAAGGTGGAGGATGTATATTTTTCCACAAATTTTAAGGAATGGAAGAAGATAGTTCTGGCCTCCACAGACCTCAACGTCTGGATAAAGACCGACAAAGGCTGGAAGAAGATACCCAACGACCACATAAGCATTTCCGAAATAAAAGATGCCAGTGGTGGAAACTCGGTAATGGTAATGGTCATAGACAACACGAAGACATTCATAGGCGGAAAAAAGCCGAAGGTCTACTCCCTTTACAATGCCCTGATGAGCGTTCTGCCCACGGCCAGCGATACCGTGGGAGCAATCAAGTTTACAGATGCAAAAAGGCTGGTGCTTAAGGCGCTTTACCATGGGGTGCGCAGGCCTGAGAATATTATGCCTCTGGTAAAGAGGGACTACGATGAGATAGTCAGCATCCTTGAAGAATTCAAACGGGAGGGCATCTGCACTGAGGCGGGAATACTCACAGAGAAGGGCAAGCTCATTATGATGGAGGAGGGGTACAAGTGAATCTGAGCACCTTCGCAAAGGATGCGCTCCGTGAGGTGGGCAACATAGGTTCAAGCCACTCAGCCGGTTCCCTTTCAGAGCTGCTAAGCTCCAAGGTGGAGATAACCCCGCCGGTAATAGATGTGATCGCGGGCACAGAGGTGGCAGAGCGTATTGGTGAGGAGGAGATGATTGTAAGCGCCTACCATTTTGGGGATGACATAACCGGCACACTCCTCTTCTTCTACCCCCTTACAGGCGCCAGGGAGGTGGGGAAGCGTATAGGAGGTGTGAACACACTAATGGAGCTGGACAATCTGCTCCAGAAGGTTAGCAGAAAAATGGCGGACTCCTTTGCAAGAGCCATTTCCGACTTCTTTGCAGTTGACGTGAAGGTCTCCTCACCGCGTCTGGACGAAAGCAGGATAGGCTCAATTCCGGAACTTCTCTCAGCGCTCGGTATGGGAAACAACGGAGCCCTTTTTTTCAGCACAACCCTCCAGGACTCTGGCAGGACCTACTGCCACCTGTTCTTCTACCTCAATGAGGAGGATGTGGGCAGGATAATGAATGTGGAGCTGCAGACCTTTGAGGATGAGCCACTGAACTTCTCGGAGATTATAGGAAGTTTTGAGAAGGTATTTGAGGTGGAAGAGAGGCTGAACGATTACCTCGAAGCGATTTCTGTTCCACCAAAGGCGGTGAGGGAGTTTCTGCGCTCTTCCGGCTCGGGATTCTCAGAAAACAGACTCAGACGTCTCCTGGAGCAGGTGCTTATCCGCGCAGGAATAGGTGAGGAGGTTTTCTTTGAGGTTAAGGCACCGCTTACCTATCTGCTCAGGGTGGAGAGGTGCAACGTCTGCAGAATGGTGCAGGGAGGTGCCTGCCACACCACCTCAACAGCTGTGGGCAGGTTCTTCATGGAGAACCTGAAGATAGGTGTAACCGTGCGGGAGGTGGAATGCAGAAATTCGGGAGGCGGGGCGTGTGTTCATGAGGTGTGCCTGGAGCAAATCGATGCCTTTTCTGTACTTCCCACCGCGAGTGATATTGTTATCCTGAACCTCCTGGAGAAGGCTCCAATGGAGCTTCAGGAGCTGATTGAGAAGAGTGAGCTTCCTGAAAAGGAGGTTAAGGAGTCGCTTGAAATTCTTGAGTACTACGGCATTGTGGAGAGAGGTGGCGCGAGGGTGGAGATTACTTCTCTCGGAGAGGTGTTTCTGACTTTTGCAAGGAATGCCTATCCGGGTAAGGAGGAGTATGATGACAGCTGGGACGACATTGCTGAGATAGAGCGCAGAATAGAGCTCAGGAAGCAGTCCATGCCGGAAGAAAAGGCTCCGTGGGAGATGTAATACCCGGGGCCGCCTTCTTTCTGTGTGGTGATGCTCCTGTGTTACCTCCTCAGCACCAGAAACATTTCAGCTGCAAATACCACCAGGGCCAGGGCGAGGGGAAGTGCGAGGATTCTCAGCGCAGGTAAAAGGTTGCTGAAGGCAAAGAGAGCAAGGAATGCGTTGAGTGTTATGAACAGAATCTTTGCGAGGCGCCTGTTGTACAGGTCCTGAATCAGGGGCACACCGGGCTGACCCACTCTGGAGCTGTATTTTTCAAGCCAGGTGAGCATGGGCAGGATGTGGTACATTGCTCCAACTATGGTCAGCCCCACCCAGCCTGCAAGTATCAGGTGCACGTGGGTGAAGCTGCCCGGGATTTCGAAGAGAGCGGTGGTGAAGCCTGCAGTAACGCCGGCAACGCCGAAAGCCAGGGCGTAGGCCATGAAACGCGCGCTTATGTCCATCTCCACAGCAGGGCCGTGGGGTTTGCTGAAATAGGTTCTGGTGAGGTTGTATGCGAAGAGGTAGAAGCCGGCCAGGAAGAGAAGGGAGGAGATGATAAAGAGAGCGCCACGCTCTGCAAAGCCGATGAACATGCCCGCAGCACCCAGATTTGCTATCAGGAAGTGAAGCTCGCCGAGTCTGCGGGAGTGGAGTTTTCTCAGGCTGAGCATGGGGAATAGCTCATAAAGACCACCAAAGTTGGTCATGGCTACGAATCCCAGGGTCATGATGTGGGCATGCGTCGCCACGTCAAAGCGAATTGCACCCAGCGAGCCCAGCACAGCATAGGCGGAGCCTATAATCAGGTAGAGCACAGCCGCCAGAAAAAACCATATCGCCAGGCTTCTCCTGTAGAACTCCTTAACGCCCAGCGCCGTGCTGTAAATCTCAAAGGCGAAGAGCAGGAAGGCGGCAAGGAGAACAGAGCCGGCCACGGGAAGGAGGCTGTAGTCACGCAGGAAGGCGTAGGTTAGTCCGACGAACCCCAGGTTTGCCAGCATAAAGCTGAGTTCAGCAATTCTTCTGTGCCTGAGCTCGGCGCCGAGTATGGTGGGTAGCAGCTGATACATGGCGCCCATTATGACCAGTGTGAAGAAGGCTCCGGCTAACAGATGAGAGTGGGCGGGAGCAAAGCTCCCGTATCCAAGCGCATCGAGGGCGCCAAGGATGACACCGGCGACCAGATACACCAGACCGGCGCAGAGGAACCTTACCGGCAGGAGTCTGAGCATCCTCATACTACTTCTTCCGTATCCTTACGTGCCAGGCATCTCCTTCAAAATTGGCCTCACAGCTGTAGCCCCTGCTCTCCAGCATGTTTATCACGGGTACCGGCTTCACCTCAACGATGAGCTCAAGCTCTCCAAGCTCCTCAAGCTTTTTGAATATAAGCTGCGGTCGCTCACTGTGCGGAAGACCGCGCACATCAAGGGTTTCCATGTATCATTCCTCCCTGAGCTGTCTATTTAGCTCCTCCTCATTAATATACCCTACGACGGTTATGTCCACCTCTCCGGCGACTTCTTTCAGAGCAGCCTTGATGCTCTTCGCCAGCTGCACCCCGAGGGGACAGAAGGGTGAGGAGGGCCTGAACTTGAGGCTTACCCTGTCTCCGTCCACTTTCAGATCCTGGATAAGCCCCATGTCGTACACACTTGTACCTGTATGGGGGTCCACAACACCCCTCAGCTTCTCAATAACCTGGCTCTCTTCCACCATCTGCATCACCTCTGTATATATTAGGGCAGCCTAACTTAATATCTTTTTTCCGAACATATTCGAAAACACAAAAATCTAAAATGTTAGGACACAGAAAAGTATTTATCTCTGTAGCTCGCCCTTAGCCACGTGCAGGTGTACGGGATAATTCCGGTCAACCGGCTGGAAGAGGCAAAAAGCAGGCTTGCATCAGCTCTTACCCGAAGGGAGAGGGTACAGCTGCTGCTCTGCATGCTTGAGGACGTGCTGCATGCTGTGCACGGGCTGCTCACACCTGTGGTGGTGAGCCCCTCCAGCATTAAAGAACACCTTCCAGGCGAGTATGTGCTTATAAAGGAGAAGGAAAAGCGCGGTCTGACAGAGGCGGTTAGACTGGGCAATGCCTATGCCCTGGAGAGGGGCGCCGACGCAACAGTATTTCTTCCTGCCGATGTACCCCTGATAAAGCGGCACCATGTAAAAGAGGTGCTTGAGCTCGGGAGGAGTCACCCTCTGGTGGTGGCTCCTGCGAGAAAGGGTGGCGTCGCCCTTGTGTACCGCCGTCCCCCCGATGTAATTCCCGAGGTCTTTTCCGACAGGAGCTTTATAGATGTGCAGAAAACTGCTGAAAGGTACGGCGTCTCTCTGGAGGTGTACGACTCCTTCTACCTCTCCCTGGACCTGGACACCCCGGAGGATATACGTGAGTTTATGTACCATGGAAGGGGTACTGCCACCTACGAGTTTCTGAGCCGTATTTTTAGAGGTTTGGAGGACGCTCCCCCAGGGTAATGGAGGTAACCCTGAACTCGCCATCGCGGTAGTACTTTACCTCTATGGTGTCACCAATCCTGTGCATCAGCACAGCCTGAATCACGTCGTCCATGTTTTTTATCTCCATACCTGCGATCTCCACTATCACATCCCCAAGCTCGAAGTCCTCCTCCCCGGGCATACCTCTGCTACCACGAAGCCCTGCCTTCTCTGCGGGAGAACCCGGAGTTACGCTTATAACAATCGCACCACGGCTTATGCTCAGATTCAGCTGCTCCGCCAGCGCCGGTGTCAGGTCAACGCCGGTTATTCCCATCCAGGGTCTGGGAACCTTGCCCTTCTCAATAATACTCTCCGCCACCTCCCTGGCGGTATTTATTGGTATTGCAAAGCCTATGCCCTGGAATCCCTCACTTGTGGTGAATATGGCGGTGTTGACCCCTATCACCTCGCCTCTGGAGTTTATCAGAGGACCACCGCTGTTTCCGGGATTTATTGCAGCGTCGGTCTGAATTATTCCCCTTATCCTGTACCCCCTGCTGGTTTCTATGGTTCTGTTCAGGGCACTGATTACGCCAACAGTGACGGTGTTGTCAAAGCGAAACGGATTCCCTATGGCGATGGCAAGCTGCCCGGGCCTGAGCTTCGAGGAATCTCCGAGCCTGGCGGGCCTCAGTCCAGAGGTGTCAATTTTCACCACAGCTATGTCTGTCATCGGGTCCACGCCGATGAGCTCCGCCTCGTACTCCTCGCCGTTGGGGAGTACCACAAGTATGCTGCTGGCGTTGCTAACCACATGCTCATTTGTCAGGATGTAGCCGTCCTCGCGTATAACTATCCCGGTGCCAGTTCCCTCTATTGGTACCGGATGCGTGCCGGTGACATTTTTGCGCGTTGTTATGTGCACAACACTCGGCAGGGTCTCCTCGAAGATGCGGGTAACCACTTCGTCCTGGACGAGGGTACCGTTCACCAGTATTATATTTACTCCTTCCACGTCGCCTGGTACGCTTATATTCTCCCCATAAATTAGAAAGGTGTACTCCCCTGCCGGGGTATTCTGAAGCAGCATCAGCACCAGGAAGGCTGTGAACACACTGCTCAGAACACTCGATACAACAACCTGCTTCTGCATCTGGGCACCTTACTCACAGGCAAGTTTCACATACTACAACAAAAGCACAAATTCAGTGTTAGCGTCTCTAACCCGGTGACAACCTTCTGATAGGCTGCCATAAAGAGATTAAATTATCGATATAAGTACAGGCAAAAAGTTAATAAAATTTATATCAAAAGATTTAAAAGCTGTGGCGGCAATAGTTTCTTAATACACCGGGGAAGAGAAATTAGTTAACCTAAAGAGGTGCACCTGTGATACACATCTCAAAGATATCCCTGAGGAACTTCAAGTCCTTCAGGCGCGTGAGCCTGCCCATACCCAGGGGATTCACGGCCATCGTCGGTCCCAACGGCTCCGGAAAGAGCAACATCGTCGATGCCATCTGCTTCGTGCTGGGAAGGAGCAGCGCCAAGAGTCTGCGCGCCGAGCGGTTCTCTGACCTTATTTTCAACGGGGGTAAGAGGGGGAAGCCTGCCAAAGAGGCAGAGGTAAGCATATACTTCGACAACTCGGGGAGGGAGCTGCCGGTGCCAACGCGGGAAGTCAAGATTACACGGAGCATAGACCTCAGTGGAAACAGTGTATATAGACTCAACGGCAGGCGCGTTTCCCGTGCAGAGATTCTGGACCTGCTAAGGCAGGCGAACATCCGTCCAGATGGGCACAACATAATACTGCAGGGCGATATTACCCGCATTATTGAGATGAATCCGGTGGAGAGGCGCAGAATTATTGACGAAATCGCAGGTATAGCGGAGTACGATGAGAAGAAGAAAAAGGCGATGCGCGAGCTGGAGAAGGTGGAGGAGAATCTTACTCGAGCCAGGGATATTTTCGGAGAAGTGAGCTCTCAGCTGGAGAAGCTCGCGCGTGAACGTGAGGCGGCTCTGCGCTACGAGGAGCTGGTAAGGAGTATAAGGAAAAGCAAGGCCCTGGTGCTCAGCTCCAGGTATCTGGAGGTAAAGGAGAGGCTCACCGAGCTTGAGCAGGTGCTCGCCTCCGGGGAGGAGAAGCTCAGGCGTGCAGCCAGGCACCGCGAGATACTGAGCCAGAAGAAGCAGGTCAAGAAGGAGCAGATGGAGCGCACAAACCGTGAGATTGCCGTTAAAGAGGAGAGCGAACATTACCGGATTTTCCGCAGGGTGGAGCAGGCGAGAAGCAGATTGGAGTACCTCAGGGAGAAGCTCTCCACTGTTGAGCAGGAGATAGTGCGCCAGAACTCAAAGCTTGAGGAGGCGAAGAAGGAGCTGCTGGTGCTGCACAGGGAGAGAAAACAGCTGGAGGAGAGGTCTGCCAGGCTGAAGCAGGAGATAAGAGATAAGGAGGCGGGACTTGAGAGGCTGCGAGAGGAGGTGCGCAGAAGGTACGCGGAGCTAAGCAGCCAGGAGGCAGCCAGTGCTGGAAAGAGGGAGCTTCTCTCCAGGCTCATATCCCGGCTGGAGAAGACAAGAACCAGGCTTGCGGAACTTGAGCGAGAAATGGCGCTGCTTGAGGAAAGGGAGCGGGAGTGCAGGGCTACGCTGGACAGGATTAAAGGGGAACATCTTTCGGCGAAGCAGAGGTACGGGGAGCTGAGCACCAGCCTTGAGCAGAGCAGCAGAGAACACCTCTCAAAGCAGAAGGAGCTCTCCCGGCTGAAGACGAGGCTGGCGGAGATAAAGGAGAAACAGGCTGAGCTCAGGAGCAGCCTCGCCTCTGTTTGCGGGGAGCTGGATTTCAAGCGGGAGGAGCTGAGCAGGCTAAGGGCGGAGATGCATGCCATGGAGGAGGTCCGCCGCAGCACCGGTGACCTTGCGGTTGAAGCGGTGCTTGAGCTTCGCGACTCCGGCAGAGTAAAGGGCATCTACGGAACCATAGGCGAGCTCGCGAGTGTGGATGAGAAGTTTGCCCCTGCCATAGAGGTTGCGGCGGGAAGGGGTCTGAGAAGCATAGTGGTGGAAAGTGATGCCGTGGCGGAGGAGTGCATCCGCTATCTAAAGGAGAGGCGTATAGGCAGAGCCACCTTTCTTCCCCTGAATAAAATCAAACCGAGACGGGTATCTCCGGAAGCCAGAGAAGTAGCCTCCCGCAGCTACGGCTTTGCTTTAGACCTGATAAGCTTTGATCAGCGCTTCTATCCCGCCTTCTCCCATGTTTTTGGCAACACTGTGGTGGTAGAAAACCTCAGTTTTGCCAGGCGTGAGATGGGCAGAGCGAGGATGGTGACCCTTGAAGGCGACCTGGTTGAGGTTTCTGGAAGAATAACCGGAGGATACTACAGGCGAAAGGGAGGTGTGAAGCTTTCGGATTCCAGGAGCAGGCTGCAGCAGCTGGAAATGGAGGTGGCTGCACTTCAGAAGCGCCGGTCAAAGCTTGAGGCAGAGCTGGAGTCTCTGCTTCAGGAGAAAGAAAGTGTGCAGCGCTCCATCGCAAACGCCGAGAAGGAGGTGGAGCTTCTCGGGGCCAGAATAGAGGCTATGGAGAGGGAAAAGACAGAGCTGTCCCGAATTCTTGCAAAAACGGAGGCTGAACTCAGGGAAGCGAAACGCAGGTTCTCGGAACTGGAAAGGCGGCGAAATGTGCTTGAGCCAGAGCTGAGCGAACTCAGACAGCGCTGCGACAGGCTTGCACAGGAGAGACGCAGTCTGGAGGAGGAGCTCCGCAGCAGCGAGGCCGAGGCGCTGTTGAAGGAGGCGCGTGCCCTCGAGAAGAGGCTGCGGGATGAGGAGCGCTCCCTTGAGGCGATGCGGGGTGAGGCGAGGGTGCTGCGCTCCAGGCTGGAGGAGACAATCGTCTCCAGGATGCTCGCTCTGCGCAGTGCCCTGCTTGAGGCACTCTTCGCCAGGCGCTCGGCCAGGGAGCAGGCGGATGTGCTCTCCGGGGAGCTGCGAAGCGCAGAAGCAGAGCTCAGCTCAGCCCGCAGGAGGGAGGCTGAGGTAAAGCGCGAGCTGCAGCTCATGAGAAAGCACCTGGAGGACCTTTCAAGGGCAATAAGGCTGATTGCAGACAAATTAGAGGAGCTTCAGAGAGATGAGGCAAAGATGAGGAAGAGGCTCGAGGAGGCCAGAATAGAGCAGGCCAAGTTGCAGGCAAAGCAGGAGAGCCTGGCAGAGGCGCTGAAGGAGTTCGCAGACGTGGAGATTGAGCTCCTCGTGCCGGTAGATACGGATGAGCTTGAGAGGGAGATAGCAAGGATGGAGGCAGAGCTTCGCTCACTTGAGCCGGTGAACATGCGTGCTGTCGAGGACTACGAGATGGTCAAGGAGAAGCACGACAGGCTGGAGTTCCGGCTCAGAAAGCTGGAGGAGGAGAAAGAGGCGATTATGAGGCTGATGGAGGAGATAGAACAGCGCAAGCTGGCGGTCTTCATGGAGGTTTTTGAGAACATTGCGCTGAACTTCAGGCGAATCTTCAAGCAGCTCAGCGAGGGTGGTGAGGCGGAACTCATCCTGGATGAGGAAGCCCCCCTCGAGGGCGGGCTGCAGATCCAGGCAAAGCCTCCTGGCAAGAATCCGCAGTACATAGAACTGCTCTCCGGCGGAGAGCGTACCCTCACTGCGCTGTCTTTTCTTTTTGCAATTCAGCGCTACCAGCCAGCGCCCTTCTACATTCTGGACGAGATAGACATGTTCCTGGACGATAACAATGTCAGGAAGATTTCTGAGATGATAAAGGAGGCCTCAAAGGAGGCGCAGTTCATAGTGGTAAGTCTGCGCGACAGCATGATGGTGGCCGCCGATCAGCTCTTCGGTGTTACCAATGAGGAGGGAGTATCCAGGATAATAGGGGTGGAACTCAAAGATGCTGGAGTCTGAGCTGTACGAGGAAATTCACCCAGTAGATATGCTCGTGGACCTGGTAATCTCCGAGGAGATGGACCCGTGGGACATAGACATCGCCGAGATTGCACAGAGCTTCCTGGAGAAACTGCGGAGAATGCGCAGGCTCAATCTGCGTCTGAGCGGGCGTGCCATTCTTGCGGCGGCAATATTGCTGAGGATGAAGAGTGAGGCGATTATTCCGAGGGAAGAGCCTGAGGAAGAGGAGTACTTTGAACCGGAAGAGGAGGATGGGGACCTGGAGAAGCGTGTGGACGACGTGCCTCCGATTCCCCTGCCAGTGCGTCGCAGAGAGGAGCGCAGAACAACGCTGTTCGAGCTTGTTGAGGCACTCCAGCGCGCTCTTGGGGAGGAGATGCTGCGCCGCAACTTCCCGCGCACACGGGAGAAGCCCAGACTCGTGATCCAGGTGGACGAGGAGGGGATAAAGGAGAAGATCGACAGGGTTTATGAGAAGGTAAAGCGCCTGTGCTCCACCTCGGGGATGGTGAGCTTCTTCGACATCGTGGAAGATATAAGCGACCGTCTTGCTGTTGTGGAGACTCTGCTCTGCCTTCTCTATCTCGATTCCCAGCGCAGGATAAACGTATGGCAGGAGGAACTCTTCGGCGAGATTTTTGTGGCACTGGTTGAGGATTGAGCGGTGCTTCAGAGGCTCAAAAGGCGCACTGGTAAGGTATCACCCGGAATAACAGCAAAAATAAGCGGGTAGAACGGTTATATCGCCCGGAAAACGGCCCGGCAATTAGGACAGAAACCTCTTTCTGAAGCTTCTCACCACCGCGAGAACCGCTGCATAGGAGGCGAGTATCACCAGCACGCCTGCGCCGAGGCTGAGCTTTCCGGAGGACATCAGCAGCGAGGCCGCAACTATCACCACGCCTATGGCCAGAATTAGGAGGACGTACATGAACCCGTCGCCTGGAGAAAACTCTTCTGCCACATATAGTACTGGTGATGAGTGGAATAAAAAGGTTGCGTGGGAAGGTTGACGGCGAGGCAACCGCAGTCCTCAGGAACCGACCTCCGGAGCGGGGGAGGCTCATGAGTTCCGCGGGGGGTGAAGCAGGGTAAATATTTTTAAGTACCCCCACCTAATATTACACTGGTGGGATGATGGTCTCTTTTTATGAGATAGTAGGGAGGCTGGCGGTTTACTCTCTGGTGGCGCTATTTGCGCTGCTGCTGGTGTCCCTGGTGCTGGGGTTGCTTCTGGTCAAAAAGAAGAAGCTCATCCTGCCAAGGCTGCTGCTGTTCACCATGGATGCGCTATACCTGCAGTTCAAGAAGGTTGCGCGGGCCTTCGGCCTGAGTGAGAAGCTGGTGGACGCCATCGGTATAGAGGTCAGGAACCACCTGAACAGGGACAAATTTGCGAGGGTACCACCCAGTGAGCGCATTATTGTGGTGCCACAGTGCATCCGCCACATACGCTGCCCTGCCCCCCTTGATGCGAGGCACGGGATAAGCTGCAGGGACTGCGGGCTTTGCATAATTAAAGACCTGAAGGAGGAGGCAGAGCGTCTGGGCTACAAGTTCTACATAGTGCCTGGCGGGAGCTTCGTCAAGCGGATTATCAAAGCAAAAAAGCCCAAAGCAGCCCTCGGCGTGGCCTGCCATCGCGACCTCAACATGGGGATGCACGAGATATCGCGCAAGAGCTGCGCCGTTATGGGCGTGCCTCTCATGAAGGACGGCTGCGTGGAGACGGAGGTTAACCTGGATGAGATTCTCCGCACAATGAGGCTGGGGATAGAGGAAGTGGCTGAGCGTGCCCCAAAGGGCTGCTCCTCCTCTGCGAAGGTGTAGCGATGGTGGCGGTGCTAACCCGGGAGGCGGTGCCTTTATCCAGGGAGCTTCCTGTAACCGACAACCACATGCACCTTGATCCCGGGAAAGGAGAAGGCATGGAGGCGGTTAAGAAGTTCGCCGGTGAAGGCGGAAAGACGATCTTCGTGGTGAGCAAGCTCACCCGCGACCTGGGGCTAAGCGGCGTTAATGTGGATAACTTCTCAAAGCTTTACCGCGCCACTATTGAGCTTGCGAGGCAGGCGGAGGAGCATGGGGTTACGGCGTTTGCTGTGCTGGGAGTGCATCCGGCGGAGTATCACCACATGATTGAGAGCGCAGGCATGGAAAGGGCAAAGGAGGTAGCTGAGAAGGCGCTGGAGCTGGCAGCAGAGCATATCGCCGAGAATGAGGCGGTGGCAATCGGTGAGGTGGGAAGGCCCCACTACCCTGTGGAAAGGGATGTGCTCAATGCCTGCGAGGAGCTCATGGTCCGCGCCTTTGAGCTCGCACGAGAGCTAAATTGCGCAGTGCAGCTGCACACAGAGCGAATCGACTCCGAAGGGCTGAAAGATATTGCAGAGCTCGCTGACAGCGCAGGACTGCGCAGGGAGCGGGTGGTGAAACACTTCTGCCCACCATTGATTGAGAAGGGCTCAGAGCTGGGGATAATGCCCTCTCTCATAGCGAGCAGAAAAAATGTGCTTGCCGCCCTGGAGCAGGGTGACAGGTTCCTGATGGAGTCCGACTACATCGACGACCTTTCCCGTCCTGGAGCAGTGCTCTCTCCGAGGAGCGTGCCCAGGCTTACCAGACGGCTGCTTGCGGAGGGCAGGCTCACCGAGGAGCAGGTGTGGAGGATCCACGCCGACAATGTGGAGCGCACCTACGGCGTGCTCCTTTAGCTTCATTTTTCCAGCGCTCTCGGAAAAGTTTCTTCCTGCAGGGGGAGGAAGATGCTATTTGAGGTTTCCACAACCTGCAGATGAAGCACCCGCAGCCAAGGCGGGCAAATCGAAAGTTGCTAAAAGGGCAGAGGTATAGTAGCAAGAGGTGTTGTGATGGAGGCTGAGCACTCTCCGGAGGTTTTTCAGTCCGCCGACCTCGAGGAGAGGTTTGAGAAGTTTTTCCGCGCATACTACTCGAGGGAGATTCTCCGCATTGTGCGCGGCTATCCTGAGGAGAGAAGTCTGCTTGTGGACTTCTCAAAGCTGGACAGCTACGACATAAGCCTGGCGGAGGAGGTGCTCAGCTCTCCCGATACGGCAATACCTGCGGCGGAGCGTGCTCTCTCGCGTATAGAGCTTCCGGTGGATTCCCCCGCGATAAAGCTCAACCTCCGATTCGCCAATCTCCCCGGCACGAGCAGGCTGCTGATCCGGGATATACGCAGCGCCGACGTGGGACGGCTTATAGCTGTGGACGGGATTGTGAGAAAGGCCACCGACGTGCGCCCGAAGCTTGTGGTTGGTGCCTTTGAGTGTCAGCGCTGCGGCAGCGTGATGTACATACCCCAGGGGGAGGATTCGCTCAAGGAGCCCTATCTGTGCGAGAGCTGTGAAAAGCGCGGCCCCTTCAAGCTTGATGTGGAGAGCTCAAGGTTTGTGGATGCCCAGAAGATACTGATTCAGGAGAACCTCGAAGACCTGCGCGGCGGCGAGCATCCAAAACAGATTGTGGTGCTGCTGGAGGACGACCTGACCGGCAGGGTGACACCGGGGGATTCCATCGAGGTCATAGGTGTTCTCCGTGCTGCCAGGAGGAAGACCGGAAACGCCAAGTCACGGGTCTTCGACATCTATATAGAGGCAAACAACTTTCTGCCAAAGCAGATAGAGTTCGAGGAGGTGCAGATATCAAGGGAGGATGAGAGGAAAATTCTGGCGCTTTCCCGGGACCCTGAGATTTACAGGAAGATACGCGGCAGCATCGCTCCGCACATCTACGGCTACGACGAGATAAAGGAGGCGATAATGTACCAGCTGTTCTCCGCGCCTGCGGTTGAGCTGCCTGATGGGGGTCGAATCCGCGGCGACTCGCATATAATAATCATGGGTGAGCCGGCTACGGGCAAGAGCGAGATTCTGCAATACGTAGCCAAAGAGCTCGCTCCACGCGGTGTGTATGCCAGCGGGAAGGGTACTTCCGGAGCGGGGTTGACGGCTGCGGCGGTAAAGGATGAGTTCGGCGACGGCGGCTGGAGCTTAGAAGCGGGAGCGCTTGTTCTGGCTGACAGGGGGATTGCGTGTATCGACGAGTTCGACAAGATGGATGCGAGTGACCGCTCTGCCATGCACGAGGCGATGGAACAGCAGAGCGTGAGCATAGCGAAGGCTGGAATTCTCGCCACCTTCCGCTCCCGCTGTGCAATTCTTGCGGCGGCAAATCCCAAGTACGGCCGCTTCGACGAATACCGTCCGATATCTGAGCAGGTCAATCTTCCTCCCACCATACTATCCCGTTTCGACCTGATATTCTTTGTCAGAGACGACCTCTCAAAAACCCGGGAGATTGCGAGGCACATCCTGGATACCGCCTCCTCGCCCGGGAGTATAACTCCACCAATTTCGCCGGAGCTCCTGAAGAAGTACATCGCGTACGCCAGACAGAAAGTGTTTCCGGAGCTAAGCGAAGAGGCGAGGCGCGCCATAGAGGAATTCTATGTGGAGATGCGTGAGGCAGCGCAGCACAGCGAGGACGTGCCAATTCCGCTGACCGCCAGGCAGCTCTGGGCGATAGTGAGGCTCGCCAAGGCAAGTGCGCGGGTCAGGCTCAGCAGTGTGGTAACCGCAGAGGATGCAGAGCGGGCGATTTCTCTGGTGAAGCTCAGTCTGGCCCAGGCAGGTATCGACCTCGAGACAGGTAGAGTCGACATCGATAAGATATACGTAGGGGTTACCAAGTCTCAGAGGGATAAGATTAAAGAAATACTGAGTATAATAAAGGAGCTTGAGGATGAGTACGGCACCGCCAAGCGTTCTGAGATACTCAGCATTGCAGAGGAGCGTGGAATCTCAAAGGGCACCGCTCAGGAGCTGATAGAGAAGCTGCGCCAGCAGGGCGATATATTTGAGCCCAGGCACGACCACTTTAAAACAACCTGAGGAAGTAAAAATGATGGAGAGAGCTACAGCCGTAAAGCTCAGAATTAGGGACGTGGTTGAGGCGAGCTTCCATCGCAGCAACGAGCGCTTTGAGCCCAACTATATTGTCACCGAAAGGGGGCTCAGGGCCTCGAGGGTTCGTTTGCTGGGCGTGGTGGTGGCGAAGTTTGTGAGTGAGGACGGGAGCTACTCCAGCATAACCATAGACGACTCCACCGCCACGATAGCGGTGCGCGCCTTCAGAGAGGTTGACCCGTTGCTTAAGGTAAAGGTGGGGGACACAGTGGATGTGGTTGGGAAGGTGAAGGAGTACGAGGGTGAGGTTTATGTGCTCGCCGAGGCTGTGCATGTGCTCAGGGACCCCAACTGGGAACTCGTGCGCGAGCTGGAGCTGGCAATAGCCGAGAGGCTTTCAGGGGGGGAAGCCCGGGAGGTGCTGGAGGAGGAAGCGCCGCCTCCGGTGATGGAGGAGGTGGTGGAGGAGGCGCAGGGCAAGGATGAAGAAGATGAGCCAAAGCTGAGGCTGCTGCACCTAATTGATGAGCTTGATGAGGGGGAAGGTGTCAAGTACATCACCCTGCTCAGGGAGAGCGGTCTGGCGGAAGAGAAGCTGGAGGAGGTGCTGAATGAGCTTCTCAACGACGGCGAAATATATGAGCCAAAGATTGGCAGGTTCAGGCGTGTTTAAGATTGGAGTAAAACGTTAGTGTGTCCCTACATGATGAATGAAGTACTATGCCAAGGTTTACAGGGTGCAGAGCGAGGTTCTCGTAGCAGTGTGCGACGCCAGCATTCATGGCAGGGTTTTTGAGGAGGGGGAACTTGTTCTTGACATAAAAAAGGAGTTCTACGGCGATGAGGAGTTTACGGAGGAGCAGGTCGCCCTTCTGCTCAGAGAAGCCACCATCGCCAACATCGCGGGTGAGGATGCCGTCTCAATGGCCATAAGACTGGGAATAATCGACGAGGAAAATGTGCTGCGCGTGTGCGGCATACCTCATGCGCAGATGGTCAGGATGTAGGGCACCTACTCCATGCCGGAGTACAGTTCTTCCACCTCCTCCTGTGCCCTCTTCAGCGCCTCTTCGGCCTCCCTTCTCCTCTCTTTCCACTCCCCTATAATGTCCGGGTCGCCGCCGGAGAGCTTGCCTTTAAACCTGTCTATCTTTACCAGTGCGGGAAGGCGGGTCATCAGACCGAGGACGACCGCCTCGCCTATGTTGAGGGAGCTGAGCTGGGCCAGAAGGTCGTCGCTAAGGCGCTCACTCGCCTGCTGCACATGCCTCTGATCGCTGGGCTCCACGAGGCGCATTATTATGGCATTGTTAGCCTGGCTCAGCGAGTTGGGGTCCAGACTTTTGGGGCGCTGACTGACCAGGCACAGGCCTATGCCGAACTTCCTCCCCTCGCGTGCTATGCGGTCTATCCAGTACTTGGAGAGAGTTGGTCTGTGTGCAGGTGCCAGGATGTGTGCCTCCTCCAGGATGCAGAACGCCGGTGGGAGCTGGCGGAGCTTCCGCCTGTGCAGCAGCTTTCTTAGCACATGGCTCACGATTACGTCCGCGTAGTCCTCGTCAACATTTCCCAGGTCCACCACGTTTGCCATTCCCAGCTCAAACTGCTCCACAAGTTCGGGGGCATGTTCGTCGAGTATGTCCCCGTACTTCTCCCTGAAGTCCATCAGCTTGCCGATAACGCCTGAGACGGAATTCTTCTCATTTGAGGCTATGCTGTCGCTGGAGTAAATTTCCTCCAGGTAGGCGAGCATCTCGTCAATCAGGCCAGAGGAGGAGCTCCGCACCCTCTCCATCGCCCGCGTGTGCGCCTCGCGCAGGTACCTCTCCTGGATGAAGGCCTTCTCGTCTATGTTCACAAGCCGTTTGAGCTCGCCGTAGAGCAGGTAGGCGGGGTTCAGCCTTGGAAGAATGCGCTTCACGCCACCCGAGAATTCCGCGTTCACGTACTCTGAGTGCATGTCGAATATCACCGGCATGCCCTTCAGCTTCAGGATACCATCCACTATAACGCTGACGGTGTTGCTCTTTCCGGCGCCGGTTATTGCCAGAATTGCCAGATGCCTGGTTATCATCCTGTTGGCGTCAATATAGACCTCCACATCTGGGTGGGAGAGAAGTTTTCCGAGCTTTATGTCGCCCCTACCGAAGATCCCTCTGAGCGTTTCAGCGTCTGCGCGGTACACCCGTGCACCAGGAGGCGGAGGCACGCGGGGCATTGTCAGGGAGTCCACCTCCCCCAGGAGCCGCACCTCTGCCTTTATGTACTCCTCCTGGCCTTCGAAGCTCAGGATGCGCTCCACCACCTCCGGTGAGAGGATGTCTCCGGAGATGCTGATGCTTCCCCGGGTGATGCTCTCCACCATGCCAAGAACGCGCATCCCGTCGAAGTGGAGAACCACATACTCCCCGAGCCTCGGCATGCTCCTGGCGACGAAGCTCACGTGTGAGGGCGAGCCCTCGCCCACACATACTCCCAGCGGCTCTACCATGCAAGCACCTCTCTGCCGGTTTTCTCGCCAATGCCCAGCGAGGTCGCAATTCTTTCAATTTCTCTGTTGGAGATAACCACTCGCCTGTGGGCCCTTTTCAGCAGATAGGGGTAGCCCTCCACACTCAGGTGGCGCAGCCTGCTGAGGAGTTTCCTTATCTCCTCATCCCCCACCTCGCGGGGCAGCTCAATCATGAGCATATCCTTCCCCCTCTCAAGGCGGGCGTAGAATCTGGTAAACACCAGACTCCTGAAGAAGTCATCATATATGGGATAGTGCATCTTTATCATCCTGTCGCGGGGCATGGAGTAGCCGGGGCCCGAGGTTATCTCCTCGAGCACTGCCATGTCGGGTATGCCCCTGTTGAAGCTGGAGTCTGTGGAGGTCTTCGCAACAGCTACCAGCCTGTGCACACCCCGCTCTATCAGCTTCTGGATGGCCACCAGGTACTCAAGATATTCCAGCAGCATTACCTGCT
Organism: Candidatus Hydrothermarchaeota archaeon; assembly: GCA_015521565.1. Taxonomy (GTDB): domain Archaea; phylum Hydrothermarchaeota; class Hydrothermarchaeia; order Hydrothermarchaeales; family BMS3B; genus Pyrohabitans. The sequence continues at coordinate 30,918 of WANX01000034.1, read as the reverse complement.
CCGCATCGAGGCTGGAGCCGAGCCGCTTTGCCAGAAGCTCCATCCCCCGGTTTTCTTCCAGTAGGGGAAGATAGCTCATAACCTCCTCCACCTTATCCTCCTCCATGAACCTCCACCACTGCTTCGGCGCCGTGAGGGCGCTGTGCAGAGAGCCGTCCAGCAGCAGCAGTTCTACGTCATCCGCAGCGCTCAGGGCCACCTTAAGCTCCATGGTGGAGCGGTAGAGGTCCACTCTCTCAGAGGGATACTTGTAGGGGATGAGGAAGTCCACATCTGCGCAGCCCTGCTCGCGCATTGAGCCATCATAGCTCACCGCGACTGCGTTTACGGCGTAGAGCATAAGGCTTTTGTAGCGTATGCAGTTTGAACTGCCATCCACACCGGCGGCTGTGCAGAACACCGGCTCCGCATCGTGCTCATGCCACAGCTCGCGGTACTGCTGCAGCTCCTCGCTGCGCAGAAGCACCTCGAGTCTGTGTTTGAGTTCCCTCCTCTTTCTGGCAAAGGTCTCATAGGTCAGCTCAAGCATTAAAAGAAGTAGGGCAGGGGGTTATTAAATCCTTTTGCATACCGCGGGAAAAGTGAAATTACCTCACCGCCATTATAATGTCGCCCGCCGCAACGCTGGCACCCTCCTCAACAAAGATCTCCTGCACCACTCCGCTGTGGCTTGCTACCACATCGTTCTGCATCTTCATGGCCTCGAGCACGGCGATAACATCACCCTTCTCCACCCTGTCCCCTTTTTTGACGTTTATCTTCACTATCATCCCCTGCATCGGTGCCTTTATTCCGCCTTCCACCTCCCTGGGCGGAGCATGCTGCTGTCCTGCCGCCTGTGTAATCTCTATGAAGCCTCCCACCGGCTTTACGCGCACGTTGAACTCCTCGCCGTCAACCTCAACCACATACTCAGTGGGGATGCCCTTCTCCTCCTTTGCCTCCGCCTCTCGCTTCTCAGGCAGCGGCTCCTCGCGCATCTCGCCTTTAAGAAACTTCACGGCTATCGCCGGGTAGAGCGCATAGGTGAGCAGGTCCTCCTCCTTTCTGATTATTCCCAGCTTCTCCGCCTCTTCTTTAAGCTGGTGCAGCTGGGGCGGGAGTAAATCCGCGGGGCGGCAGGTTATAACCTCCTCGTCGCCTATAATCTTCGCCTTGACCTCCTCGTCTATGGGCGCTGGCGGTCTGCCGTAGAGCCCGCGCACGTAGTCCTTCACCTCCTTAGGCACCACCTTGTAGCGCTCTCCCACAAGCACGTTCATCACTGCCTGCGTACCCACGATCTGCGAGGTGGGCGTTACAAGGGGCGGGTAGCCCAAATCCTTCCGCACCCGGGGCACCTCCTCGAGCACCTCCTGCAGGCGGTCGAGAGCGTTCTGCTCCTTTAGCTGGGATATGAGGTTGGACATCATCCCTCCCGGAATCTGGTACAGCAGCACATTAACATCCACCATCTCGGAGATGTCTTCGATTATCGCATCGTAGCGCTTTCGCACATCCTTGAAGAAGGGTGTTATCTCGGCAAAAGCCTCCAGGTCAATGCCCGTGTCGTAGGGCGTGCCTTTAAGCGCGGCTACCATGCTCTCCGTCGGCGGCTGCGAGGTGCCCCACGCAAAGGGTGACATCGCCGTGTCTATTATGTCAACGCCCGCCTCTATCGCTGCAAAGTAGGAGATGGGTGCCATGCCGGAGGTGCAGTGGGAGTGCAGGTCAATGGGTATGGAAATCTCCTTCTTCAGCGCCGTAACGAGGTCGCGTGCCGCCTGAGGTGAGATTAAGCCCGCCATGTCCTTTATGCACAGGGAGTCGCACTCAAGCTCTTCAAGGCGCTTCGCAAGCTCCACGTAGCTCTCGATGGTGTGCACAGGCGAAATTGTATAGCATATTGTGCCCTGGACATGTGCCCCAAGGCGCTTGGCAACGCGTATCGCAAACTCCATGTTGCGGATATCGTTGAGCGCGTCGAATATTCGGAAGATATCCACACCGTTCTCATATGCCTTTTCTACAAACTTCTCCACTATATCGTCGCTGTAGTGCTTGTAACCAACCAGGTTCTGCCCGCGGAGAAGCATCTGCGTGGGAGTGTTCTTCATGTGCTTCTTGAAGGTGCGGATGCGCTCCCACGGGTCCTCGTTGAGATAGCGTATGCACGCATCGAAGGTGGCTCCGCCCCATACCTCCATGGAGAAGAAGCCCACCTCGTCCATCTTCTCAATTATGGGCAGCATGTGGCGCATCCGCATTCGCGTTGCAGCCAAACTCTGGTGCGCATCACGAAAAGTGGTATCGGTAATCTTTACCCTGGGCACGCCTATAACCTCTCTCGCCTTGTAAAGCCGCAATTAGGCCGAGCAGTCTCAACGGTAACAATTTTTAACTCACCTCTGCACGTAGCTCTTCCCGAAGCGCAGCGCCTCCTCTGCGCGCTGAAGCTCCCGCCCGAGATAAAGGGCATGTGAGAGCTCGCCTATTAACCCGAGGCGGAGGAGCGTGTCCCCTATGTCCTCTGCGCTGTTGCCGGTAACCACCGCACTGAGCTTCCCGTTCACGTAATGGGCGCAGTATATTCTGTCCTCCACGTATATCTTGAAGTAACCCTTTTTGTCCCATGCATGAGAGGCGCTCCTCTCAGCCTCCACAGCTTTAGCCCGCTTCACCTCCTCAGGAACGGGCTCCCTTTTTACCTTCTTTTCCTTGCAAACGAGCAGGCTGAGCCCCAGATCTTTTGGCATAGTGCCCCGCCTCTTTGCAAGGAACATCATCTTCGCAGCCACGCTCAGCTCGCGCACACTGCCGCGAGTCTTTCCGCTTGCCTCGGGGGTGAAGAGGATACTCGCTCCCACCTCGCTGGCTATGCCCGCGAGCAGCGCATTAACGCCGGTGGAGTCTGCGTCGAGGAGTTCGCTCACATTGCCCAGTCCGAAAAGCATCACCCGTTCAGGGTGGCGCTCCCCGAAGCGGCGGTAGGCTTCCACGCTTGCTGTAAAGCCGACATTCAGCGGGGAGAGCAGGGGGTCAGCTATAATCTTTTTAAAGCCCTGGTCCTCCGCGAGAGCGATATTCTCCTCCAGGAGTCTGACACGCTGCTCAGGCTTCGCAGGCACCTCGCCTCCGCGGCGCGGAATTACTACGCTCGGGGTATCTATGCCTGAGAACTCCTTAATAAGCTCGTGGTCGAAGCTCAGCAGGAGGTCAACGCCCGCATCCACCGCCGCAGCCAGGTTGCGGGCGTCCATGGTGTCTATTGAGACTGGCACGCCCAGAGGCTTCAGCAGCTCCACAACCTCACCCACGCGCTCAGGCGAAGACTCCATTATCCCCAGGTCTATTATGTCGGCGCCGCTCTGCTTGAAGTACTCCGCCTGCCTCAGAATCTCCTCATCGCTCAGGTGCTCTACTCCCACAATCTCGGCCAGAACCCGCATGGGGAAGTCTCTCCCAACCGCAAGGCTGCCTATGAGCATGTTCCCCCTGCGCTTGAGCAGCCTCTCCTTTACTTTAGCGGAGTCAACGCGCTTGAGCTCGCGCAGCGCCTGGGCGATAATCATGTCCTCCAGCAGCGGGTCCGCTGGCTCTGTGGTGGAGAGCTCTATTTTGTCCAGGTTTTTGAGAAGAACCTCCAGGTCTGCGATGTCGCGGGTGCCCTTGTACACGGGCACGCCGGCTACGCGGGAAACCTCAGCCACGTCCCCCTTAACCAGCCCGGGCACAAGCACAAGCTCGGCGTCGCGCACCCTCCCGAGGCTGGCTGCAATCTTCCTTGGCGTGAGAAGGCTGGCAACCTCCTCCCCTGTTATGTGCACTTTTGCGGAGAAGCGCCTGGCTATCGCAAGGGCGCGCTCTGCCGCAAGCCTTCCGGTAACTATGAGCACCTTCATATCCGCGATAAGTATTTTAACGAGTAAAGGCTTTAAACCCAAGCATGCTGAGCGCCCGCTTCAGAAGCGTCGCAAACATCTTCGTATTGCCAATTGCAAGGCTGTTTGCGGCGCTTGGTATAGCACCAAACCTTCTGACCTTGCTGGGGCTGCTTGCGAGCATCGCCACCGCCTTTGCGCTTGCAGATAAGCGCCTGGAGCTCGCGCTGCTTCTTCTCCTGCTCACCGGCTTCTTCGACGCAATAGACGGTGCCGTTGCAAGGCTGAGCGGCAGGGTGAGCGACTTCGGCGCCTTTCTCGATGCAACCCTGGACAGGTATGCGGATGCTGCGATTATAATAGGAATAGCGCTCTACCTTGAGAGCCACTACCTGCTCGCCTTCCTGGCGCTCCTCGGCAGCTTCATGGTCAGCTACACCCGCGCAAGGGCAGAGCTCTTCATCCCGCGCTGCGACGTTGGCTTGGGAGAGCGCGCCGAGAGGCTGATAATAGTTATTATTGCGCTTGCCCTCAGCCTCGCGGGCATTGTGGAAGCGGAGCGGGCGCTGTACTACGCGCTGGTGCTCGTTGCCCTGCTCTCCCACTCGACCGCGCTTGAGAGGATATTCTACACCTACGCTTTCATGAAAAAGCAGGGCAAGTAGAGGCAAAGCCTATAAGCGGCGCCGCCAATACTTAAGCGATGAAAAAGCGCCTTCTTATCCGCGGCATAGTGCAGGGCGTTGGTTTTAGACCCTTCGTGTACCGCATAGCCAAGCGCCTTCGGCTGCGTGGCTACGTCCGCAACCTCGGAAACAGCGTTGAGGTTCTTGCGATTGGTGATGTGGAGCGGTTTATCGCCAGCCTCAAAAAGGAGCTTCCACCTCTGGCCGAGATCCACGCGATAGAGGAGCTGCCACCGTGCGACGAGGACTACGACGACTTTGTGGTGCTGGAAAGCTCGCAGGAGGGCGGAGGAGGCTCGGTGATACCGCCGGATGTTGCAATATGCGAAGCCTGCCTGAAGGAGATGTTCGACCCCGGCGACAGGCGCTACCTGTACCCCTTCACTGTGTGCACAGACTGCGGTCCCAGGTTTGCGATTATCGAAGCCCTGCCCTACGACCGCAGGAATACGACGATGCGCGACTTCCCCATGTGCGGGGCATGCGCCCGGGAGTACGCGAACCCCGAGGACAGGCGCTTTCACGCAGAGCCCGTGGCGTGCCCCGCTTGCGGTCCAGAGTATGAGCTTTACAGGGGCAAAAGCAGGGTTGAGGCTGCCGATGCGATACGCGAGGCGGCGAAGCTGCTGGATGAAGGGTACATAGTGGCTATAATGGGGCTGGGGGGCACGCATCTGGCGGCGAAGGTTACAGAGGATGAGCCGGTAGAGAGGCTACGCAGGGCCTCGCGCAGGCCGGAGAAGCCCTTTGCAATTATGGCGCGCGACATAGAGGCGGCGAGGCTTTTTGCCCATATAAGCGAAGCAGAGGAGAGGCTCCTGCTGAGCGCGCAGCGACCGATAGTGCTTCTGCGAAAGCGCGAGGACTCGCCCCTCTCTTCCCTCGTTGCACCCGGGCTTGGCAACGTGGGCATAATGCTGCCCTATACAGGGGTGCACCACCTGCTCTTCCACCATTCCAGGGAGCCGGCTTTCATAATGACCTCCGCGAATGTGCCCGGCGAACCCATGGCGATTACCCGCGAGGAGGTTCTAAGCCTGGGCTATCAGGACTACTCCCTGGTGCACAACCGGAGGATTAAAAATCGTGTGGACGATAGCGTCGCCAGAGTTGTTGCGGGCAGAACTGCTTTCCTGCGCCGCTCCCGGGGCTACGTCCCCCTGCCGGTGGAGGTGGGGCTGAAATTTGAAGGCACAGTTCTCGCCCTGGGTGCAGAGGAAAACGTCGCCGGCTGTGTGCTCGCGCAGGGGCGTGCCTTTCTCACACAGCATATCGGCGACGCAAAGAAGCTTTCCACGTTGCAGTTCCTTGAGGAGGCGTGCCGCACCATGATGGAGTTCAACCGCGTTTCCCGCGTGGACTGTGTTGTCCACGACCTTCATCCCGGGTTCTCCACCACAGAGCTCGCCCGGGAGCTTGCCTCGCGATACGGGTGCTCTGCCATGGGGGTGCAGCACCACCATGCACACGCCTCGGCACTGCTTGCCGAGAGCGGCGAGGATGAGCTGGTTGTCATCGCCATGGACGGCTTCGGCTACGGAAGCGACGGCAGAGCCTGGGGTGGGGAGGTGCTCTACTGCAGCGGAGGCGGGTTCTCCAGGGAAGCCCACCTGGAGTACATACCGGCACCGGGTGGAGACATGGCCACCCGGCGTCCGCTGCGCCTGCTGGCAGGGATGCTATACCCGAGCTACCGGGGTGAGGAGCTGTTACGACTTCTCCGCGCTCTTGGGATGGACGAGAGGGAGGCGGAGGTGGTGGTGAAACAGCTGGAGCATGGCTTCAACATCGTCGAAACCTCGAGCGCTGGCAGGTTTCTGGATGCAGCGGCGGCACTGCTCGGGGTTTGCACAGAGCGCACCTACGAGGGCGAACCGGCTATCAAGCTGGAGGCATTCGCCATGCGTGGCACTCCTGCCCTGGAGCTTCCCGTTAAGATAAAGGAGAGAGGCGGCTGCGGCGTGCTTGAGACCAGACCCATGTTCCTCAGTGCACTGGAATACCTGCGCGATGGTGAGCCCGGGGAGAACATAGCCGCAAGCCTTGAAACTGCCCTTGCTCGGGGAATTGCGCAGCTTGCAGTGCATGCGGCTGAACGCAGGGGTGCTGACAGGGTGGGAATCACGGGCGGTGTGGCCTACAACGAGGCGATTGTTCGCACAGTAAAGAAGGTGCTCGGAGGGGAGGGAATTGAGACTGTGCAGCACCGTCTTGTTCCACCTGGCGATGGTGGCATAGCTCTCGGGCAGTGCTACGTTGCTGCAGAGCAGCTGGAGTAAAAGATTTATTCGCAGACGGCCTTGTTATTGCATGGATGTTGTCACTGTTGGACATGCAAGTGTTGACCTGGTGAGGGCTGGAGGCGGGGAAAGACTTCAGCTCGGGGGTGCTGCAATTTATTCAGCTCTCGCCGCCAAGATATTCTCAAGGGCGGGGATTGTGACCCGCGTGGGAAGGGATTTTCCCCGGGAGTTCTATTCTGTGCTCAGGAATGCCGGAGTGGATGTTGCAGGTGTGAAACAGGTGCATGGAAAGAGCACAAGCTTTGAAATAGAGTATGATGGTGCGGGACAGGCCCACTACAAAAGCTACCGCCTCGGTGTGGGTGTGTATCTGCGTCCTGGAGACATACCGGAGCGCTACCTTACTGCGAGGGCCTTCCACATAGCGCCCATGGCTGCAAGCAAGCAGCGCTCCTTTCTGGAGCATGTGAGGGAACATACCTATGCGCTTGTTTCCCTCAACACCCACGTGGCCTACTTTCAGAGGTACAGGAGAGAGCTTCTCAGACTCATAGGCGAGGTGGACATCTTCACAATAAACGATGATGAGGCGATGCGCCTTACCTGCACGCGGAGCCTGGAACATGCGCTTAATGCGCTAAAGAAGCTCAAACACAACATTGTTGTGGTGACAATGGGTGTGTACGGCAGTATGATCCTGGAGGGAGGAGAGGTGAGCTTTTCGCCTTCTGTGATTCAGCGCCGCATCGTGGACCTTACAGGATGCGGCGACGCCTTTGCAGGCGCTTTTCTTGCAAGCTATCTGCGCACAGAGAATGCTGTTAAAGCGGCAAATATCGCCAACAGCGTGGCAGCGATTAACGCCAGTGACTGGTACTTCAGGGCACTGGCAAGGCTGCGATTTCAGAGTCTTGAGGCATTTCAGGAGTTTGTTGTGGCAAGACAGCGCAGGCTAAGTAAGAATCAGCGAAGTCTGGAGCATTTTATCGCCTGATTTTATTAATATTGTAATGTCATGGTTTATTTAGATAATGGTGGCGTCTGCGTTTTTTATAATAGCGCAGGTTCATTATAAAACTTTTCGAAACATTTATCGCAGAAATTCAGAGAGAAAGTTCACCCACGATTTTGCACAGTTAGTTTAAAACCATGTTTTACGTAAGTAAACACTTGTAAACCTTTATAAACAAAAATAAGTTAAAAACGATGCTAAAACATGTGAAAATATAAATATTTGCAAGAAAAATAATAAATACTGCCTTTTATAACATAATGTTCGAGGTGGTTTTGTGGACCCTGCTACTACTGTGCTGTTTGCCGTGGCAAGCATCCTGCTCGGCATAGCTCTCGACCTGTACTTAAAGGAGGTGATGAGAGGTGAAGAAGTTCGGAAACACCGCGAACAAGGTTAGGGCTATCCTGGAGGTAATTGAACCGGGTGAGGTTGTGGATGGACGCACCATCGCGAGGAGGCTTGCTGAGAGGGGATACAGGGTTAATGAGGGCCACATAAAGATGTTCATCTACTACCACATGCTATACAGGTATCTGCGCAAAGTGAAGATAAACGGCGTTAACCACTACTGCCTCATATCCTGAGGGTTAATTTTTTATTCTCAGCCCCCCAAAGTTTCTCCGGGTGTGCAGATGTTTCCGGGGAAGATAAATCCCAGACAGATGAAGAAGATGATGAAGCAGCTGGGCATGGAGATGGAGGAGCTTCCGGCGAGGGAGGTTGTTATTAAACTGGAGGACAGGGAGATTGTGATAGAGAATCCCACAGTGAATGTTATACGTGCGATGGGGCAGAAGACTTACCAGATAGCAGGGGAGGAGAGGGAGCTCGTTGCAGTACCGGAGGAGGACGTGAGGCTGGTGGCGGAGCAGGCTGGGGTCAGTCCAGATGAGGCAAGGGAGGCGCTGAAAAAGACCGGCGGCGACCTGGCTGAGGCCATAATGCTCCTCACCCGGGAGTGAGCCGGAAGGGCGTTTCTTTTGAGCGGGATTTTCCGGAGGAGGATGGATGTCAGCCATAGGTGACGAGTACCACGAGTTCACGAAGCTGCGTCGCGGTGAGCCTCCAAAGCATCGCTGGCGCTACTGGGCGCCGCCGGAGCTTTACAAGGTTTACAGGGATGCGCCGCTTGTAAAGCTACCTGAGCCTGAGAGGAGGGGGGGTATGCCACTGTGGGAGGCGATTGCAAGGCGGCGCTCCCGCAGGGAGTACACAGGGGAGGAGATAACAGGGGAGGAGCTGTCTCAGCTGCTCTGGGCAACGCAGGGTATAACCGGGGAGATAGAGGGCTACTATCTGCGCGCCGCACCCAGCGCTGGAGCGCTCTATCCCATAGAAACTTATCTGGTTGTGAACTCTGTTGATGGGCTGGAACGTGGGGTGTATCACTACGCTGTTCTGAAGCACGCACTGGAGCTGCTGCGCAGAGGTGATTTCAGCGAGCGCATCGCCAGTGCGGCCCTGGAGCAGGAGTTCCTTGCCCGTGCGGGCGTTGTTTTCGTATGGAGCGCCGTGGCAGAGCGCACAAAGTGGAAGTACGGGGAGCGCGGATGGAGGTATATATATAAGGATGCTGCGCACATATGCGCAAACCTCTACCTTGCCGCCACAGCACTCGACCTGGGATGCTGTGCAGTCGGTGCCTGCTTCGACGATGAGGTGAATGAGATTATCGGAGTGGACGGAAGGGAGGAGACCGTCGTATACCTGGCTGGTGTGGGAAGGATTCATTAGCCTCGAAGTTGCGGGGGTTTTGGTTGATAAGGGAGGGAAGGATAGGTTTCCGGGAGGCGCTCAGCATTGGTATTGGGGGGATGATAGGCGGCGGTATTTTTGCGGTACTGGGTCTGAGCATTCAGCTGTCAGGGGGTGCAGCGCCAATCTCCTTTCTTATTGCAGGTGCTGTGGCGCTGACAACAGCCTATTCATACGCAAGGCTTTCGGTCAGGTTTCCAAGCCGGGGTGGCACAATCGAGTTTCTGGTCAGGGCTTTTGGCAGAGGTCTGCTCCCGGGTACACTGAATGTGCTTCTGCTGGCAAGTTATGTGGTCATGATATCCCTGTACGCGTATGCCTTCGGAAGCTACGGTGCAAATCTGCTGAACTCTGCCTCTCAGGCAGCAAAGCACATGCTTGCCGCTCTCGTGGTAGCTCTGTTCACAATTTTAAACGCCCTGGGTGCAGCAGTCAGCGGGAGAGCTGAGGATGTTCTCGTTGCTGTAAAGATTTCAATCCTCATTTTAATAGCGGCTGCCAGTGCTGCTTTTGTCGATTCAGCGCGGCTTTCTTCCCAGTGGGCGGACCCGCTCAGCATTGTGGCGGCTGGTATGATAATATTCCTCGCCTATGAGGGATTTGAACTCATAGCCAATACAGCCGGTGATGTGGAAAATCCTTCAGTCCTTCCAAGGGCATTTTATGCTTCGGTACTTTTTGTCATGGCGCTGTACACAACTGTGGCGGTGGTTACCATCGGAACACTGTCCTTCGATGAGATTCTGAGGGCGAGGGACTACGCCCTGGCAGCTGCAGCTGAACCGGCGCTCGGAAAGGCGGGTTTTCTCCTTGTGAGCATAGCTGCGCTGGTGTCCACAAGCTCGGCAATAAATGCAACCCTGTACGGTACCGCGAGGGCAAGCTATGTGGTGGCGAAGTACGGTCAGCTTCCGGAGGAGATTGAGAGGCCAGTGTGGAAGCAGGCGTATGAGGGGCTGGTTATTGTTGGCATCCTGTCCATTGCACTCGCAAGCACCGCAAGTCTTGAATCGATATCCACCGCGGGGAGCGGTGGTTTTCTGCTCGTCTTCTTTTTTGTAAACCTTGCGGCCCTGAAGCTCAGAAAGAACCTCAAAATCAACCCTGCGATACCGGCTCTGGGAGCTCTGCTCACCCTCGCTGCGCTGCTGATTCTTCTTTACAGAATGAGCACAAGTGCTCCTCACACGCTGGCAGTGTTTGCAGCACTGGTGGCGGGTGCATTTTCAGTTGAGCTGCTGTACAGAAAAATCAGCGGCAGGGAGATGGGCGAATATGTGGATGCGTGGCTCTGCAAAAAGGAGGAGGGAATCAGGAACTGGTCAGAGTGGGTGGATGCTGCGGTGGAGTGCATAGAGGACATGTATACGGATGCCGAGGTTTACCTGGTGGGAAGTGTAGCGAGGGATGAACTTTCCCGGGCCGGAGATGTGGACCTGCTTGTGCTCACAGACACCCCTCCACCCGGAGACAGGAGGGCCAGGGCAGCTGGAGAGATAAAACGAAAAGCAGGTCTCGGGAGAGAGCATATACTTCATGTGCACTTTGCACCAAAGCGCAAAAGGGAAGAAGTGCTGAGCAGAGCCGGATACTACATACTCCTGGGACGTAAATAAAAATATGAGCGACGGTCACCGCCCGCCGCCCATTATCCCTTCCATTTCCTCGCTCCCTGTGGTGTTGGTGGTGTTGGTGTACCGCTCTTCTTCCTCTTCTTCGTGCTCACGCTCCATGTCGCCCTGCTTTCCCGCCCGGGCGCGCTCTTTCATCTTTTCCATCGCTTTTTCACGCCTTTCCTCTGCCATTTCCCTGGCCTTCTCCAGCCTCTCTTCTGCCATCTCCAGCTTTTCCAGCGCCTTTTCTATGCCGTGCTCCTTGAGCTCCTTCTCCGCTTCCTCCACATGGCTGCGGAAGTAGCCGGGTGCCACCCGCTCCAGAATCTTCTCAGCAGCCTCCGCCTTGTTCTCTGCTGCCACGGCCATTCCAAATGCCCTGCCGTAGTTGCCCTGGCTGTAGGCCTCTTCTGCCTCCTTCAGGTGCCTCTTGGCATTGACAAGAAGCCTGGCAGCTGCCAGTTCCCATCCGGTGGTAATGTTGGTGGTGTTAAGCTTTGCCTCCACTTCTGCTATCTCCTCCCTGGCATCTTCAATAGCCTCCGCAGCACGCTCCTGCATATCCACCCGGGTCTCATTTATCTCTTCCACGTGCTCCTCAAGCTCCTCCCTTATTCGGGTGTTGTTCATATCCGGTGCGGGTATAAGCTGCACCCTCTTTGCACCAAGCTTCCTGAAAGTCTCTCTGACCTCCTCCGGCACGTCGTCGTCCTTTACCAGCAGGATGGGCACTCCAAGCTTCCTGGCACGTTTGAGCGCCTCCATTATGCCGTACTCGTCCTCACCTTCCACAACTATCGCTTCCTGTGTTCTGTTCCAGAGGCCTGCCGCCAGCGCTGCGGTTTCATACCTGTCCTTGCCGCCGATTCTCTTAACAGTCACCTTTATCCTGACCTCCACATCGGGCACGGCCACGGGTCCACCCACCACGTATACCAGGGTAGCACCGCTCGCCTCTATCTCCGCCACCGCTTCATCGCTCAGCATACCCCAGGGGGTAACCACCAGCGTTGCGTTGAGCTTCTCTGCGAGAAGCTGGCCCACGGCGTAGTCTGCGGGGTTGTCGGAGACCAGTATGGCAACCTTAACCTCCTGAGCATACGCCGGTGCCACAAGTGTCAGCAAAGCTGCAAGTACAAGCAGCCCTCTCACACACATCACCTCCTTAATCTTTTGAATTAAATAATACCCTGCAGGGACTTAAAATATCCTGAAACACGGTTCACACACAATAAAAAATCATGAAAAAAATTGCTCAATTTTTTGAAATATCATTCATATCTTTTTATCATCGTTCACCGTGCACATGTTTTCCCTTTTTCAGATGTTTGAAATCCGGCGGAACCACCACCACGGGCACCGGTGAGATGCCTATCACCCGCTCTGTCACACTGCCCAGCAGCAGCTTCTCCAGCCCGGAGTGCCCGTGACTCCCCAGAATTATAAGGTCGCAGTTCAGACGCCTGGCGGCTTCCACAATTTTTAGGTATGGTGCCCCCTCCTCGAGCAGTGTATCAGCTTCAATGCCCTCAATGCTGCAGTGCTCCCGCACCTCTTCCAGCACCTTTTTCCCCTCTTCCCTGTATCTCCTCCTCATGTCATGCCAGAGTACCTCCACATATCCGTGCACATTTGCAACATGTATTATTGTCAGCCGGGCTCCGGTTGCCTTTGCCAGCCGCATTGCGTAGCACACGGCAGCTTCGCTGAAGCTGGAGCCATCGGTGGCAACCAGGATGTGGGAATAGAGTCTGTTCATTTTGTCACCTCCTAACGATAACTCGGTGCGGGAGACTCCTTCTCCACCGCCGCTGCCTCTCTGACCTTCTTGAAAATCACGCCTATGGCCATGAGCGCTCCTCCGAAGAGCAGTGCGGTGCTTGTCATGCTGAGCAGATGCCCTACGCCCTCTCCCATCTGTATGTATCCCATTTCTCTGAGATACTCGGGTATCATTACTACCCTGCCCAGGTCAGAGGTGGCTATGACTGTAACAAGGGCAACTTTTGCCACCCTCTGTTCAACTATCTCGGTAGCGATTGCTCCAAGCTGCACACCCACCAGTGAGCCCAGGTAGAGGAGCACCACCAGCCTAAGATCGACATATCCCCGGAGAGCGTAGTTAATCGCCCCCCAGGCTCCGGAAAATATCGCGAGGAAGAGTTCGGTTCCTGCGGCAACCCTGGTGCTTATTCCAAGCAGATATATCATCGCCGGGACGCCTATAAATCCGCCAACACCTATGGTACCGGCCAGGTAGCCGGTGGCGAAGGCAACTGCAAGAGGAAACCACACAGATACGGTTATCCCTGCAACGTCGAAGTGCACCACCGGCGGAATTCTGACCCTCTGTATTTTTGCGGCCAGCTCTGGGCTTCGCTCTTCATCCTGCCCCGCCTGTCTGAGGTCCCGCAGAATTACCGCCGTGATGGCGGTGAGCACAATTATGAAAATCAGACTTATGTAGAGGTTGGATGCGGCTCGCCCCATGGACTCAAATATCTGCGAATTTACCTTAACCGCCACCTGCACACCTGTCAGCAGACCGACCACCATCATTATCGCCAGCTTTTTGTCCACATGTCCCAGCTCACCGTGGCTTCTGGAACCCACAATGGCCTTGCCGAACTTGTGGGTTATATTGGAACCAACCGCGAGTATTCCCGGGACACCCAGATTCATCATCCCGGGGGTCATTATAAAAGCGCCGCCGCTGCCCAGGAAACCGCTCAATATACCTCCTATAAACCCGAGCAGTGCCACAGCAAGGGCGGTTTCCAGTGTGAGGTCCATGAACTCTACACTCATCCCACCCGGCGGAGGTACAAAGCCACCCATATTCCCGCCTCCTAATGAGCCCCGGGTTTTATACCGAGGTACCTGAGGGCGTGGGCCACTGTTCCTCCATAGAGGTAGGCCACAGCCAGCACTGTGCCGAGGATTACACCCACTGAAATCAGGTTCTTCTGTATGAGTATCCCCTTTATACTGCTGAAAGATATGAAGATCACAGCGTACAGAATCAGCGCCCCCATGCCGTAGGCTGCAGATATTTTGAGCTCTCTCCTCCTGGGGTCGGTAAATTCGACCTGCAGCCCCAGCAGCTCTTTCTTTATTCTCCTGCCCAGCTTAGACTCCGCCATAAAAACCACTTCAGGTCGCAGACTGTTTATTTTTTCTGGCAGGGCGGAGGCGGGGCCACTCACCAGAACGGGCTTCGCTTCGATGCCACGTCTTTCAAAGACCTGCATGAGCCTGTTCAGCACTTCTCCATTTCCATCTTCCGGGGCGTATATCAGAGCGACACTGCACCTGCCTCCACGGGTGTGTGTTCTCAGCCACTCCGCGCAGAATTCTGTGAAATCAAGAAGATGCTGCATGCCCCCTTCCATGGCTGTATTTACAACTACCACCGCTTTCCTCTCCATCTTTCATCCTCCTAAGTATGCTCTGTGGCTGCCTTCGCTGTAAGCTTCCGAATCCTCGAGGACAGTGAGATTGCAACTCTGTCGGTAAATTTCAGGAGTTTTGGCCTGAATACCACCACAGGACAGGGCGCCCTGCGTATCACCTCGTTTACAATCCAGGTATGGGCACTGCGCCTTGCTCTTCCGCCGGTGCTTATTAAAACTGCAAAAGCGCCCTTTTCACCTGCTTCCCGCACAACCTCACCGGCAAACTCTCCGGCTCTTACCTTCGTTTGTGTTCTGATTCCCCTGCGTTCCAGTTCCAGTGCAAAATCCTCCAGCTGAATGCCCCTGAGCTTCATCTCCTCCAGTACAGGGGTCGCTGCCTCGAGCACCGGTGCAACATAGAGCAGTGTGGCACACACCTCCTCCCCCATCTCCTTCATCCACTCCACCATATCCGGCAGAATTTTTCTGAAAATTTCGAGGTCATGTATGCCGATTATGATGTTTCTACAAGCCATTTAATGTACTCCTCCGTTTATTAGACGTTTAATACTAAAACAAGCGGTATATTTATTATTTTTCCAATAATATTAAAAGAAATATCTCAAAACCTTCCCAGAAATCTTTAAACTTTTTCCCAACTTCCTCCCAACGGATTCACTACCGGGTGCTCAGGTAGATAAATATGAGCAGCGCAACAGTTTCAAAGATATCGGCGATTAGCCTGTAGTGGTCAACGACATTTGACGTTTCCACGCCGAATACAAACACCTTTATAATGGGTGCTGCGAAGAAGGTTCTGAAAAACAGCGCCAGGGCGAAGAGGAGAAAGCCCAGAGTGAAGGTTGACTTCAGCTCAAGGTAACGCTTAAAAAAGATGTAAACCAATACGCTCAGGATGATGAGGTTTATTACACTGAATACCAGCCTTGCCGTGAGAATGAGGTCTTCCATATCCTTCAGAAAAAAGATGTCGGGAGTTAATATATAAGTTTTATTGAGATTATTCTGTTTCAGGTAGTGACGATGAACAGAAAACTGCTCTGGTGGATTTTCGGAGTAACCAAGGGCGGGGTTGTCAGGGCGAAAATAGTAAAAATGCTCTACGACAGGCCCAGCAACGCCAACCAGATTGCCCAGAAGCTGAAGATGGACTATACTACGGTGAGGTACCACCTCAATATCCTCTTGAAGCACGGAATCGTTGAGACCTCTGAGCACACCTACATCGTTATGTACTTTCTCACCGACAGGATGCTGGAGCACTGGGACGAATTTCTGAAAATATATGAGAAAATAACAGGAGGGGAAGATTGATGAACATACTCGTACCCACAGACGGCTCCTGGGCGGCGTATGCGGCTGAGAGGTATGCCGTAAAGCTGTGTCGCAGATGCGGAGGCAGGATTGTTGCCCTCCATGTCTATGACCCGGAAATCTCTTTGGAGACGTGGAAAGTAAGAATAAAGAGGGAGCTGCTGGGAAGGATGCAGACGGAGAGCGATGCCCTTGAGATCATCGACAGAGTAAAGGAACTGGGTGAGAAGGCGGGTGTGGAGGTCGAGGGGGTCATAATCAAGGGCAGGGGCAGACCCTCCGACGAAATAATAAAGTTTGTGAGGCAGCGCGGGGACATAGACCTCATAGTCATAGCACCCACCGGTAAGAGCCATCTTTTCAAGCTGTTTCTTGGAAGCACAACCGAAGGTCTTATCGGTGAGCTCGGCCGTCTCCTGAAGGTGCCTGTTCTTGTAGTTCCAAAACAGGATTAAAATGGGGCGCAAGTGTTCGTATATGCAAAACCGTTAGTAAAGTTTAAATAGGGGGAGGGATATCTACAACCCGATTGTTTCCGGAATCTGTCCAGACTCCTTCAGGAGGTAGGTAGGAACGTTTGTTTTGCCGTCAGTGGCTTTGATTGTTAGTGTTTATAAGGACGGGCAGGGTTGCTCTGGCTCTACCCACCGTATGGATGAAGCAGAGGTTTGCTGCTGCTATGAGGAGGTACTGCGATGAATCTGGAAAGGCTTATACCCGCGCTATCCTGGCTCAGGAACTACAAGTCCAGGTACTTCTACTTTGACCTCATCTCGGGGATAAACCTGGGAGTTAGCATGATACCAAAGGCCATGGCATATGCGCTTGTTGCGGGCCTTCCCCCCATTTACGGTCTCTATGCAAGCTTTGTCGCCCCTCTTGTGGCCATACTTTTCGGCAGCAACAAGCTCCTCTTCACAGGCCCTGTGGGTGTGATGACAGTCCTGGTGTTTACGGCACTCTCGCCGATAGCAGAGCCGGGAACACAGGAGTACATAAATCTTGCGGCCATGCTGTCGCTGATTGTCGGATTTATAATACTCATGATAGCCCTTCTGAGGCTCACTTTTATACTCAACCTCATTTCTCATGCTGCGGTAATAGGGTTTGTTAATGCAGCGGCGCTGATAATAACAGCCACGCAGCTGAAGTACATCTTCGGTATCCATGTACCAAAGGAGGAGTATGTAATCCTGATGTTCCTGGAGATTTTCAAAAGTCTGCCAGAAATGAACATCTACGTTTTTGGACTGTCCCTCACAGCCTTTGCATCCATCATCTACCTCCACAGGCGTTACCCCAGGCTTCCCGAGACCCTTGTGGTGCTGGTGGTTCTCACCCTGCTTGTGTACTTCCTGAATCTGGAGGAGAAGGGTGTGGAGCTGGTGGGCAGTCTTCCGCAGGGGCTGCCCATGCCGGTATTTCCAGGTGTTGATATCTCACATATTGGAGTGCTAATAACCTCTGCGGCGGTGATAGCCATAGTTGGCATGACAGAGACCTACTCCATATCCAAGATAGTTGCCTACAACACAAAGCAGAAGGTGGACTTCAATCAGGAGTTCATAGGCCAGGGGCTTGCAAACATTGCAACAGCCTTCTTCAGGGGATATCCCGTATGCGGCAGCTTCTCGGGCACCAGTGTCAACTGGTCAAGCGGTGCCCGTACCGGTGTCTCAATAATAATCTTCAGCATCCTCTCCCTGCTGTCTATAACTGTGCTGACCCCCATCTTCTACTACCTCCCCAAGTTCATGCTGGCTGTTATCGTGATAATTGCCGTTATGAAGCTATTTCAGCCCAGGCAGCTGCTGGAGATATACAGGATAAACAAGTACGACGGTATTGTTGCAATGACCACCTTTTCAGTATCCATACTCACAAAGCCAGACGACGGGATAATAGTTGGTGTGATACTGGCGCTGGCGCTCTATGTGTGGAAGACCATGCACACCAGTGTTTATATTGTAACAAAGGACAAGGAGACAGGATACTTCATTGCCTGTTCGGAGCTCAGGGAATCCGGATGTGAGCAGCTGCTCATACTGAAGCCGGAGGGGCCGATGATATATGTGAATGCGGAGCACATGAGGGATGAGATACTGCGGATTGTTGCCAATCACCCGCGTACCAGGTGCCTCATTCTGGACATGGCTGCGGTTTACTATATGGACACCTCCGGCATAGATGCCCTCCGTGACCTCGTGGAGGAACTCCACAAGAAGAACATACGGCTGCTTCTGATTCATGTGGAAGATGCCGTGATGGATGCCATTGCGGGGGAAGGCCTAATAGATCAGATTGAGGTGCACGAAACCAAAAAGGAGGCAATTGCCAGTGCCTTTAAGCACCTTGACAAAAGTATATGTAAGGAATGTGACAGAGATATATTCAATGAGTGCAGAGAGAGGAGGTGACGTGTTGAAGCTCCTGCTGGTGGTGTGTCCGCCCTACAGAAATGTGGAAGGCCTGCTCAGGGTGGCGGAGATTGTAAGAGATGCGCTTAACGGCAGCATAGCGGCACTGTGTGTCAGAAGTGAAATCGCCCAGAAGTACTACTCACCCTTCAGCATTCAGCTGGGAAAAGTGGACAAGGAGGAGGAGAAGAAGATATTTGAGGATATAACAAGAGTGCTGGGAAACGATGTGGTTAAGCTCAGCCGCGGCGGTGAGCTTGTGTCTCAGGTGCTCGACGAGATTGAGAAGGGAAACTACGACATGCTAATTTATGCTGACGTGGATTCAAAGCTCACCAAGAAGCTGGCAGAGTATTCCCACGTGACCACTCTGATATACAGGCGGGGTGAGAGGCTCTCAAGTTTCCTTGTCTGCACAGATGGAAGTGAGCACTCACTGCGCGCCGCAGAGTTTGCGGCAAGGCTTGCGGCCCCCATGGGGGCAACGCTTGCACTGCTCTCAGTTGCCAGAAGTGAGGAAGAGCGCCCCAGAGCTGAGGAAGCGGTAAAGAGGGCAAGGGAGGCTATAGCAGGAATATACTCCGGAAAGGTGGAGGATAAAGTTGAAGTGGGCGGTGTCAGGGAGACCATCCTTAGGGAGGGCAGACACCACGACCTGCTCGCTCTCGCTCCCAGGGGGCTTAGCAAGATTGAGCGGGTTGTGCTGGGCCACATCTCCCTTCACGTGCTGGAGAAGGCTGAGAGCAATGTGCTGCTGGTGCGTTAGAAGGCAGGGCAGCTCTTCACCACAAACACATTGGTGTCTGCATGGGCAACCATCGCCAGGGATACGTGTCCCATCAGGAGGCGCTGCAGCTTGCTCAGACCTCTCGAACCGAGAAGCAGCATGTCCTGATTCCTGGAAACCTCAAGTATCGTATCCCTGACCTTCCCAACCTTCACAAGAGTTCTCACGCTGGCACCCTGCTCTCTGGCAATTTCAGCGCCCTCTTCGACGTTTTTTTCCGCTATTTCTACCAGTTCTTCGCTTCTTGCCACGGAGAGCACCGTAAGTTCGGCGTTCAGATTTCCGGCCAGATATGCGCCAAGCTTTACAGCACATGCAGCGAGCTTTGAACCGTCTGTGCACGCCAGCAGTCTGCACAGCCGGGTATTCTTCTTTACCACAAGCACAGGTGTTCTGGAATACTCGGCAACCTTGCCGGAGATGCTTCCGAGAATGGAGCGCTGTATTCCGGTGATTCCGGATGTGCTCACCGCAGCAAAGTCGTAACCTCCTCTTTCAATTTCCTGGACTATTTCTCTCGCAGGGTCTCCGGTGATATATCTTGTCTCCACCTCAACACCGTACTCGCCGAGCACCTCCCTTACCTTCTCAAAGACCTTCTCCGCCACCCATTCCACACCGAACATGCTGGAGATGGTCTCTCCTCTGGGACCGGCGGGTATGTTCAGCAGGGAGAAGTATCTCTTCGGAACCTCCGGGGCTACGTAAACAGCCGTGGCCTTTCCCCGGAGCGCCTTTATCACCTGCCCCGAAACCACCAGCAGACTCTCCAGGTGCTCCCCGGGGTACACACCCAGCAGGAATTCTGGCCTCATTTTAATAACCTCCAATACCCGCAAATTCGCGTGCTCTTTCTACCATCCCCTCCGGGAATCCAACGAGGCTGAACACAAGCACGAAGGTGAATATCCACATTATGGCCATGCTTATTATGAATATCCCCACCCCGTATTTTATGAAGTCGCTGGCGCTCAGCATGCGCTCTCCTGTGTCGGGATACCTGCCCAGGGCGTAAACTATAACGTTGTTCGGCGTGCCTATCACAAGAACATGGGCAAAGCTGGTTGCGAAGGCTGTGGCGAGGCCTACCGCCCAGGGCTCTGCAGGATTGTTGCTGAGAAGACCCATGGGTAT
Source organism: Candidatus Hydrothermarchaeota archaeon (assembly GCA_015521565.1). Classification (GTDB taxonomy): domain Archaea; phylum Hydrothermarchaeota; class Hydrothermarchaeia; order Hydrothermarchaeales; family BMS3B; genus Pyrohabitans. The sequence continues at coordinate 10,678 of WANX01000034.1, read as the reverse complement.
GGTTATGGGTCCCAGCAGTGCAGTTGTGGCGGCATCGCTCATGAAGTTGGTTATAATTCCGCTGAGGAGGCTCACAAAAATCCACAGCATGAGACCGCTGGGCTCCACTATGCTGGATATGAGCTCCATAAAGCTCTTCGCAATCCAGAGGGCTGCGCCTGTCTCCTTCATAAAGGCGCCCAGTCCCAGGGCGCCTATGTACACAAACCACGCATCCCAGGCTATACCCTTAAGCATGCGCTCCCAGTTTATAATTCTGAGGAATATTGGTGCCAGCATGGCAAAAAGAGAAGCGGCTCCCAGACCGCCTATTTCGAAGAGCTCTCCAAAAACCCAGCCTGCAATGGTAATGACAAGTATCAGGGCGACGAGCTTCTCATCTCTGCTCATTGGACCTCTCCTTCTTATCTCCTCCTTTATGGTCTCTATTCCGGGGGTGAGGTCCTTCACCCTTGGTTTGAAGACTGCCATTACGTAGAGGGCAACCGCAACTCCAAGCACCGGAACCATGGGAAGCCCGTACATCATCCACTGGGCAAAGCTCATGGGCACCCCGAAGTGCTCAAAGTACTGAAGCATTATTGCATTTCTTGCTCCTGCAGCGGGCGAGCCCACTCCGCCGACGTTCATGGACCAGGTGAGGGTGAGCAGCAGCATCTTCGCAAGCACAGGGTCGTGGACCACCTCACCCCTTCTGCTTGCTGCACGCACAGCACCGTAGTATATGCTCGCCATAACAGGTGCAAGAAAAGCAGCAAGGGCATGAGCGGAGATGAAAGCGCCGACAACCGGCATTATTATCGCGATGGCAAAAATAGGTCCCCTGAATCCGTGGGCCCAGCCCAGGATTGAGGCAGCAATTCTGCTGTGAAGCCCAACCTCGGATACGATGTACCCCAGGGCGAGCACTCCCAGTATGAAGAACACCGCATCCCCCATGAAGTTCTTGGCTATATCACTGGGACTGGGCCCATCGAGCACAAAGACGTAGCCGGTCATAGGGATAAGCATTGCCGCGGCTCCTATGGGCACAGCCTCTGTGGCGAAGAATATTATAGACATCAGAACAAGGGCTATTACCACCTTTGCCTTGAAGGCTGCCTCATTGGCGATGTGGTCGAGCCAGGCCTCACTCTGGGCTATCTTCTCCCGCCACTCCCTGCTGTAGAAGATAACCTCCTCTATGAGCTTCACCTTTTCCTCCTCACTCTCCGCCAGTGACAGGAGCTCGTCTATCTTTGCCCTGTCCTCTTCGGAGAGTTTTATTCTGCCGGTTTCATAGAAGTACAGAAAATCCTTTGCGTTGCCAATTATTTTCTTCTCCACAAACATCCTCTCAGCATATCCATTCTCCCTTACGACCTCATACAGACCCTCTGGGGCGGGTAGAGCCGTAATTACCAGAAAAACAAAAAATCCCATGGATGTCCACATTCTCTTGTGGGCAAGCAACCCCTTGTGGTTCGCAGCATGCTCCGCCTCAACCATCGGGTAACCTCCTGCTTTTATTTAGATACATTTTTATTAAGTTCAAATCACACTAAACTGCTATTTAAAATCTGTGGTTGTGTGTGGCGACGCCCACCTGGGCTGTAAGGAGGGAACTCTTGGTGGGGTTGCAATAATTGAGGGGAGCCCCCTCATCCCCTCATCCGCCAAAACAGTTATATAGGGCTGGCCGATTTTATATACCCGATTATTTCCGCTATTGGAGAGTAGGTTTATGGACACCGCCCAGCTGTTTGCAGCATCAGTTCTTCTCGTGTCCTATGCGCTTATTGTCACAGAAAAGGTGCACCGCACCGTCGCCGCTCTGGCGGGCGGGGCCCTGGTTGTTGCTCTTGGACCCTTCTTTGGCCTGATTGACCGGGAGACGTATCCCAGTGAGATTCACTTCATGAGTGAGGCGGTGGACTGGAACACCATAGGGCTCCTTCTCGGAATGATGATAATCGTGGGTATTCTGAAAGACACAGGTATCTTTGAGTTCATAGCCATAAAAACAGCCAAGCTGTCCCGCGGAGACCCCTGGCGGATAATGCTGCTCTTCGCCACAACCACTGCGGTGCTTTCTGCCTTTCTGGACAACGTCACCACGGTCCTGCTCATAGCACCCGTTACCGTGAGCATTACCCTGAGTCTGAAGCTCAATCCTGTCCCCTTTCTGATATCTGAGGTGCTGGCATCCAACATCGGCGGGACCGCCACTCTGATTGGAGACCCGCCCAACATAATAATAGGCAGCGGTGCGGGGCTCAGCTTCAACGACTTTATAATCAATCTGGGGCCGATTGTTGTTGTGATTTTTGTGGTGGCGCTCTTCTTCCTGAGGTATGTTTTCAGGTCGCATCTGTCACAGAAGCCTGAAAACATCGAAGAAGTGCTGGCAATGGACGAGTGGGAACAGATTAAAGACCCTGTGCTGCTGAAGAAGTCGCTTGGCGTGCTTGGCTTCGTTATAGTCCTCTTCTTCCTCCACTCAGCACTGCATCTTGAGCCCTCAACAGTGGCGCTGCTTGGTGCTGCGCTCCTTCTCATCATAACGATGGAGCATCCGGACAGGGCTCTTCATCAGGTGGAATGGGGAGTTCTTCTATTCTTTGCCGGACTTTTCGTGATAGTAAAGGGGGTGGAGGAGGCGGGTCTAATAGAGAAGGTGGCCCTGCTTGCGGTGGAGCTTACCGGCGGCAACCTGGTGGTGGCGATGTTTGTTATCCTGTGGGTGTCCGCCATTGCCAGTGCGATAATTGACAACATACCCTTCACCGCTACTATGGTGCCCCTGGTAAACAGCATGAGCTCAAGCCCGGAGCTGGCGGCCCAGATTTCCCAGCTGGATGGGAACCCGCTCTGGTGGGCCCTTTCTCTCGGTGCATGTCTTGGTGGAAATGGCACACTTATTGGTGCTTCGGCAAATGTGGTGGTTGCGGGGATAAGTGAAAGGATGGGGTACCCCATATCCTTCAGGGAGTTTCTGAAGTACGGGGCACCTCTAACCTTCATAACCGTCTTTATCTCCGGGATACTTCTTTATGTTAAAACCTTCATACTATAGGAGGATGAAGATGAAGATACTGGCCGCCGTGAAGTTCTCAGAAGACAGGAATCCGGTGGTGGAGACAAGTGTAAATTTTGCGTGTCATATAGGGGCGTCTCTTCATTTTCTTCATGTGGTGGACAGGACGCCGCTGCGGCGCAGCTTTGTGAGGGAGATGCCGGAGAGCATGAAAGAGTACCTGGTAAAAAGAGGGGAGGAGATTTTGAGGAATGCAAAAAAGCAGGCGAAGGTGTGCGGTATTTCTGTAAAGACGCTGCTGATGGAGGGCAATCCGGAGGATGTTATAGTAAAAGAGGCAGAGAAGCGCGATATTCTAATAATGCGCTCCCGGGTTTTCAGTCCGGCGGAGCGACTCGGAAGTGTGGTGGAGAGGGTACTCTCCAGGATTACAGCACCCGTGATGCTTGTGAATGAGCCGCAGGACAGGTTTGATATATGCCTCGTACCTGTCGATGGTTCTGAGGAGTCCTTCAAGTCGCTTTATGAAATAAAGAACAGAAACGAAATTTACAGATTCAAAAAGGTGGTGATTCTCCACATCCACAGAAGCGGTGAGCGGACGGCGGAGGATGAGAAGGCAGTGGATTCCGTAAAGGATAAAATCTCCGGTACATGTGAGCGGGACATCTACGGCCACAGGGTTGTGCTCGAGGCTGCGGAGGGTATAGTCAGGGGTAGCGTACCCCGGGTGGTGTGTGAGGTGGTGCACACCTCTCGAGATGTGGCGGATGCCATTCTTGAATACTCCGCTGAAATTGGAGCAGATATCCTGTTTATGGGGATGACCGGGAAGGGCAGGATACAGCGCTTTTTTATGGGCTCGGTTTCACGTAGAGTGGCATCTTATTCAAAGGTTCCCGTGGTGATATTTCCGGAGAAGTACGTGCCTGCCTGAGGCACTATCTTCTGCGATGATAGAGCAGGACCAGAACAGCGACAAGAGCAGCTGCAAGGATTGCCGCCCACCCCTACTGGAACTTAAGCCACGACCTGACACTGCCTGAGAGCTATAAACACGGCATTCGAAATGGTTCGAAAAGAAATGTTCACGTTCTGGCGGAATTCGCCAGCAACCCTGTTGCTTTTATTCTTACAACAGGTGTTAAGATGTTAGGCAAAATGTTAGAGTTTGATGAGCTCAAAATACCTGCCCCTTCTGCTGTGGCTTCTGCTTCTTCCGTTATCTGTGGCCGACGACAGCGGATACCATATAAACAGGATAACCGCCGTTCTCGACCTGGAAACCGGTGTGGAGGAATTTAACGTTGAGCTTACGTCAACTGTGGATGGTCTTGAATACTTCGAGTTCGCCTACCATCTGCCTCTGGAGGCCTTCACAAAAAATGGAGAGCGCCTCAGGGTGGAGGGAAATGGTGTCAGGAAGAGGATATACTTCCCCGAGAGTTTAACCTCTGGCGACAGCATCCTCTTTACAATGCGCACAGTGGAGAGGCTGGAGCTGGTGGAAAGCACATACTTCTACAAAGGTTTTTCCACCCCCTATCCAATTGACTCTTTCCGCCTCCTGGTGATTTTCCCCAGAGGTGTGCTTCCCGAGGTTAGAACCTTTAACCGCACCCTGCCGAACTGCTGTGCAGCGGACGCCTTCCAGAGGAGTACCAGCATTCCACCAGACGGTGTGGCGATTCAGGACGGCAGGGTGACTCTGATGTGGGAGCGCTCCCTCAGTGCGGGGGAAAGCTTTGAAGTGGGAATACACCTCCCGGAGAGCAGAAGTCCTGTCTATGTGCTCCTATCGCTTCTGCTCCTGGGTGCTGCCTTCCTGGTGGGGTTCCATTATGCCAGGCGCCGGCGCAGGAGGGAGGTGGCAGATATTTTTCTGAATGAAGAGGAGCGCGCTATAGTGGAGTTTATCCGCAGCCAGGGTGGTGAGGTGCTTCAGGAGTCCATATGGAAGAGTGAAGTGCTACCCTTCTCGAGGCCAAAGGTTAGCAGAATAATATCCGAGCTGGAGGCCCGGGGGCTGATAGTCAGGGAGCCTTACAAAAAAACCTTCAGGGTTCGCCTGAACGTGTGACGCGTTTAAACGTGAAATTACGCGTGTTTAATCGTTTTACCCGGGTACTGTGAATATAATATTACGTATTGAAACGATTTCACTGATTAGATTTAAATACATTGAATTAATTAAGGGACAACCAAAAACTGGAGGTGAGCCGATTGAAATCCGGGACACTAATTTTTATTTCCCTTTTGCTGCTATTTGCGGCATGCACAGAAAAGCCGGCGGAGAAAGGGGCAACCGGAATCACTGCTCCGGTGAAGCCCTCCATGGATGCGAAGTGTCCGGTGTGCGGTATGATGCCTGCCAAGTATCCGGAATGGCAGGCTCAGGTGGTGCTTAAAAATGGAGAACGCTACCACTTCGACTCCCCCAGAGATATGTTCAGATTTGTGCTCGGTCTTAACAGCAAGAACGAGCCCAGGAAGTGGATAGACAGTTCAGAAATTGCGGCGCTGTTTGTGACCGACTACAGCACAGCGCAGTACATCGATGCCACCCGGGCATACTACGTTAAGGATAGCGAGGTGCGCGGTCCTATGGGCAGAGACCTCGTGCCCTTTGCAAAGAAAGAAGAGGCAAGCAACTTCGCCTCGCAGCACGGCGGAGAGGTGCTTGCCTATAAAGAGGTCACCGTGGAGGTGATAAAGACTCTTGGAACAATGAAAATGGAGGGACCTGCGATGCCGGGCATGCAGATGGATGAGGGGGAGATGAAAATGTAGGCATGCGACTGCGCCGTTCCTTTTTTTCGCCTGCTCAATGAGAATATAACAAATAGCCCCGGGCGGATTCGAACCGCCGTCGCAGGATCCAGAGTCCCGCATGATTGACCGCTACACCACGGGGCTGTCAGCCATATCTCCAGCTTTAACGAGTCATAACTATTTTTGTGGTTTTTAAAACACGGCACGGAAATTGATAAATACCCTGTGCCATTTATTAGCACCAGATGGTGTTGTCAGATGCGCGCCTATGTTGAGATTCTCAGACCCCTGAACTGCGCAATGGCAGCCTTTGCGGTATTTCTCGGCGCAGGTATAGCCTCGGGCAGTTTCAGCATCTTTGATGTTTTTATTGCGTGCGCTGTCGCTTTTCTTGTCTGTGGTGCAGGAAATGTGATAAACGACTACTACGACTATAACATAGACAGGATAAACGCACCGGGGAGACCCCTCCCCAGGGGTGCTATCGGTCTGAGAACCGCACACATATATGCACTTTTCCTCTTCACGGCGGGGGTGGTGCTTGCAGCAGCCATAGGCTTCGCAGCCTTTGCGCTTGCCATCTTCAACTCGGCCCTGCTGTACGCCTATGCCTGGCGCATAAAGCGCTCCGGCGGACTTAAAAAGAATCTGACGGTGAGCTATCTGGTTGCATCACCCTTCCTCTACGGTGGTGTAGCCGCCTCAAATCCCGGGGCCACAGTGGTGTTTGCAGCCCTTGCTGCCCTGGCCAATGTCTCCCGGGAGATTGTGAAGGACATTGCAGACATTAAAGGCGACCGTGGAGCCTGCGAAACCCTGCCAGTGAAAATTGGGATACAGCGCAGCAGCATGCTGGCCTCGGTCTTTCTTCTGCTGGGCGTGTTCCTCAGCCCTCTGCCGTATCTGCTGGGAATTCTGGGATACGCCTACCTCCCGCTGGTGAGCATCGCGGATGCGGTATTCTTATATGCGCTGCTGGTGCTCTGGAAGGGAAGTGCCCCAAAAAGTGCAAGATATATAAAGCTGGGGATGTTCATTGCTCTTCTCTCCTTCCTGGCGGGAGCCCTGAGCAGAGCTCAGCCAGGTCCCTGAGCCTGCCAAGCTCTGTACCGTCAAGCAGAAAGACCTCTGCTTCTCCCACGTCCACCAGCTCCTCCCTGAGCAGCGGCCCCTGACCTCCCGGTTCCAGATTAAAGGCACGACCTTCGATTAGCTCATTAAAGGCCGGCATCACAGTTATGCGCGGGCTTATATCAAGGCAGAACCGCTGCACCGCCTCCTCCCTCAGCACGAGTTCCAGCCAAACCTTCTCACGCAGCCTTGCTCCCAGCGGGTCCACAAATTCAACCGCGGGGTGGTTGTGGGCCGTCAGAATCCTTTTGAACCCCATTCCGGGCGCACGTCTGTGGCCATGCACCAGGAGAGTCTCTCCCAGAACAAGATGGTCCACAACCTCAACACCGGGGAGCAGAGTTTCTATCGCAGAATCATGGTTTCCCTTTACCAGCACCACATCCACCTCCTCCTTCAGTGCGGCCACCAGCCCTGAGACCTCTTTGTGCTCTTTCCAGGTTGTTTTCACAATACTGTGCTTGAGGTCGCCCAGAATAACCAGCCTGTCCACACCCGTTCTCTTTATTAACTCCAGGAGGCGCTTCTGCATGCTCTCCTTCATGGAGGGCACCACGAGCCCGCTGCTGAGAAGCTCCATCTCCACGCCCAGATGCAGGTCTGCTACAACAAGCGAATCTTCCACTATACAGGCCGCTTCGTTGAATAGCTTTTTCATGTTCTCCTGCCATGCGCCTAACCTCTCCCATTTTTATAGTAATGTTTATATACGATAAAGCCCCCAATAGTAGTAGCAAACTGGTTTTACTCCCTTTTTCTTGGAGGTTAATTGATGGAGGCCGTTGAAAGGGTTAAGGAATACATGAAGGGAACCACAACAGTTGGACTTACGACCAGAGATGGGGTGGTGCTTGTCAGCGACAAGCGCGCTACCATGGGCACGCTCATCGCACATAAAGTGGTGCAGAAGAGCTTCATCATAGACAGGCACCTCGCCGCGACGGTGGCAGGGGCGGTGGGCGACGCTCAGGCAGCGATAAGGTGGATGCGCGCCGAGGCCAGGCTCTACCGCATGCGCAGGGGTGAGGAGATCAGTGCACAGGCCATGTCCACTCTTATGGGCAATGTGCTGTTCTCATCGCGCTACTTCCCCCTCATAGTGCAGCTAATAATAGGCGGTGTGGGCAGGGAAGGTGCAAAGCTCTACTCCCTGGACCCGCTGGGTAGCGCAATAGAGGACAGAGTAATTGCCACCGGCTCCGGTTCGCCTTACGCCTACGGTGTGCTTGAGGACTCCTACAGGGAGGACCTGGACATAGACGCTGCCACAGCTGTAGCTCTCAGGGCGATGCGTGCTGCGATGGAGCGCGATGCCATGAGCGGTAATGGAATAGATGTAATAAAGATTACAAAAGAAGGTGCCGTAAAGCTCTCAGAGGAGGACGTCAGCAGATTAATAGAAGCCCTGTGACCTCTCTCGGTTACCCACCTATTTTATGAGAAGAGGAAGTGGTTATGGGAGCCAATACGCTTGAGGAGATTAAGAACATTGTCAAGGAAAATGTGCCGGCTGAGGCACTGATAACCAGGGTTGACTTTGAGGGCAGTGAACTTGTGCTGTACTCCAAGAACCCGGCAGTGATTGCTGCAGATGCAAGCATAGTCAAGGAGCTGGCGAAGATAATACGCAAGCGCATCATAATACGTCCAGACCCGAGCGTGCTTACCGACGAAGAGACAGCAATAAGTAAAATAAAGCAGATTGTACCGGAGGAGGCGGGGATAACCGACATAAAGTTCGACCCCGTCTTCGGAGAGGTTATAATAGAGGCCGTAAAACCGGGGCTGGTAATAGGCAAAGCCGGCAAAACGCTGAATGAGATTCGAGCTGCAGTGGGCTGGCTCCCGCGTGTGCGCAGGGCACCGCCAATAGAGTCGAAGATAGTGAAGAGCATCCGGCACCAGCTTCTCGCGAGCAGCGATAAGCGAAAGGACATCCTTCTCAAAATCGGGCGCAGGATACACCGCTCCACGCACGCAAGGGACACCTACTGGATAAGAATCTCCGCCCTCGGCGGGTTCCGCGAGGTGGGCAGGACCTGCATGTACCTCCACACGCCCGAGAGTAAGATTCTGATAGACTGCGGGGTAAATGTGGCCGCGGGCGATTCGGAGAAGGCGTACCCCTACCTGAACATTCCGGAGTTCGACCTGCAGCAGCTTGATGCTGTGGTCATAACCCACGCGCACCTGGACCACTGCGGCTTTGTGCCCTTCCTGTACTACATGGGCTACGAGGGGCCTGTGTACTGCACCCCTCCCACTCGAGACCTTATGTTCCTGCTGCAGTGGGACTATCTCGACGTTGTGGAGCGCGAGGGCAGACAGGCACCCTATCCCAGGAAGTTCATAAAGGAGATGCTGAAGTACGTTATCCCCCTGGAGTACGGGGATGTAACCGACATAGCGCCGGATGTGCGTTTAACCCTTCACAATGCGGGGCACATCCTGGGCTCCTCGATAGCCCACTTCCACATAGGCGACGGGCTCTACAATCTCGCCTACACCGGGGATATAAAGTTTGAGCGCTCCCGCCTGCTCGAGCCGGCGAACTTCCGCTTCCCCCGCCTGGAGACGCTCATCATAGAGAGCACCTACGGCGGCAAGCGCGACGTGCTGCCGAGCAGGCGCAGGGCAGAGGAGGAGCTCATAAAGATAATAAGGCGCACCATAGAGCGCAGGGGGAAGGTGCTCGTGCCGGTGTTCAGCGTGGGCAGGGCGCAGGAGCTGATGCTTGCCCTGGAGGATTACGTGCTCAACGGCGTTCTGGAGGAGATTCCGGTTTACCTGGATGGGATGATCTGGGAGGCGACGGCGATACACACCACCTACCCGGAGTATCTGAACCGCTCCCTGCGCACCGAGATATTCCACCGCGGACACAACCCCTTCCTGAGCGAGATATTCAAGCGGGTCACGGGCACGGCGAAGCGCAAGGAGGTCATCGACGGCGAGCCCAGCGTGATTCTCGCCACCTCGGGCATGCTCACCGGCGGGCCGAGCATCGAGTACCTGCGCCACCTCGCTGATGACGAGAAGAACTCCCTTGTCTTCGTGGGCTACCAGGCTGAGGGCAGCCTGGGCAGGCGCATCCAGAAGGGCTGGAAGGAGATACCCATGAAGGAGAACGGCAAGACCAAGGTGGTGGAGATAAACATGGAGGTTCATACGATAGAGGGCTTCTCCGGCCACAGCGACAGGAACCAGCTCATAAACTACGTGCGCAGGCTGAACCCCAAGCCGGAGCGCATAATAACCTGCCACGGCGAGGAGAGCAAGTGCATTGAGCTCGCCTCCTCGCTGTACAAGCGCACGAGAAGCGAGACGAGGGCGGTGCAGAACCTGGAGGTTTTCAGGGTTAAGTAATGTTTTCTTTTCGAAAAGGTTATTTTGATATCACAATTTCTCTCGCAATAAGCTCTACTTCTACCTCTTTGCCCTTCTTTTTCTTTCTTACTATGCCGAAATCCTCCAGAACAGCAATGTCCCTTGCTATGCTCTTTGGATTTCTGTTGAGCTTCTTTGCAAGGCTTTTAGTGGTATCCCTTCCAGAAAGGGCGCTGAACAATGCTATGCGCTTTGGTGTGAATATCTTCGACAGGTTCTCGTCCAAATTGCGCACCATCTCCCTGCCGTATTCCTCTTCAAGCTATCTCAGCCTTCTCCGCAGCTCTACAGTTGAAAGTTTGCTGTAGTCAACCTCTTCCTCTACCATATTCTTGTTAATTTTGAATTTCTTACTACCTTTTCGATAACCGG
>WANX01000033.1 GCA_015521565.1 Candidatus Hydrothermarchaeota archaeon | reverse complement strand
GACCGCAACATGAAGCTCATAGGCATAGTTACCATTACGGACGTAATCCGCTCCCACATAGAGAGGGCAACCCCGGGGAAGGTCAAGAAGCTCCAGGAGTCGCTGGAGAAGCTCTACGGGGTTAAAAGCATAGTGCGCCTGGGGAGGGTGAGAATCTCCCAGCTAATACCCACGCAGGCGAAGGTTCATCCCGACGAGTTCCGGGGCAGGGAGTACGAGCTCAAGCGGGGCTTGGCCGAGCCGGTTGTGGTAATTAAAACCGGCGAGCGTCTCATCCTTGTGGACGGCCATCACCGCGCCCTCGCGGCAAAGAAGCTGAGCATAGAGGAGATAGACGCCTACATAATAGTGCTCAGCCGCGACATCGAGCTCGGCCTGGAGCGCACCGCCCGCGCCCAGGGGCTGCGCACCATAGACGACATAAAAATCGCAGAAGAGACGGAGCACGGCATAGTTGCAGACATCGTCGGGGGCAAGCGGAAATGAGCTGCGATATTCTCCAAGAAGTTTTTGAGATAATCAGGCAGAGGAAGGAGAGCATGCCGCGCGGGAGCTATGTAGCCTCGCTGTTTGAAAAAGGTGAGGACAAAATTCTGGAAAAAATCGGTGAGGAGGCGGTGGAGGTAATCCTCGCCTCAAAGAGCGGCGGAAGGGAGGAGCTCATATACGAGAGCGCTGACCTGGTGTTCCACCTCATGGTGCTCCTCGCCGCAAAGGGTGTGGAGCTTGAGGAGGTGTATGAAGAGCTGAGAAGGAGGCGCAGGTAGTGGCGAAGTGCAGCTACTGCGGCGCAAGCGAGAGCATGCCCTTCACCTGCAAGTTCTGCGGCGGCAAGTTCTGCGCGGAGCACCGCCTGCCTGAGAACCATGCATGCCCAGGCTTGGCGGCGTACAAGGAGTCCCGCGGAAAGGAGCCCGAGAAGTGGATATACGAGCCCTTCAAGGCAGAGCACAAGCGCCTCGCGGGCAGGGTGCGGGAAAAGAGTATCGCGGAGAAGCTGAGGGAAGCCATCTACGGCATAGACACGCGCAGTCTGCTGTACATTCTTGTTGCGCTCATCCTGCTAAGCGTGGTGCTGCGAAGCCTGGGCGTGATTTAAGCTTCGCCGCGAATCCACGCCTCGAGCATCTCCCCTGCGATGTCGTCCGGATGCTGCACCGGAGGGGACTTCATGAAGTACGCTGAAGGCGCCTCCAAGGCGCCTGCCTCGCCCCTGTCGAGGGCGAGCTTTGCGCACCTCACAGCGTCAATAACCACGCCCGCGCTGTTGGGGGAGTCCCAAACCTCAAGCTTCAGCTCGATGTTGAGAGGAACATCGCCGAAGCTGCGCCCCTCGAGGCGGATGTACGCCCACTTTCTGTCCGCGAGCCAGGCGACGTAGTCGCTTGGGCCTATGTGCACATTCTCCTCGCCGATGTCGTAGTCCAGCATCGAGGTAACAGCGCTGGTCTTTGATATCTTCTTGCTCTCCAGACGCTCCCTCTCGAGCATGTTGAAGAAGTCGGTGTTGCCTCCCACGTTGAGCTGCATTGTGCGCTCAAGCCTTACGCCCCGCGCGTTGAAAAGGTTCGCCAGGGTGCGGTGCACTATGGTGGCGCCCACCTGGCTCTTCACGTCGTCGCCTATTATGGGCACGCCCGCCTTCTCAAAAACCTCCTGCCAGCGCTTCTCCCGCGCTATGAACACGGGGATGCAGTTCACAAAGGCGCAGCCCGCCTTCAAAGCCTGCTCCACGTACCACTTGGTTGCGAACTCGCTTCCAACCGGCAGGAAGTTAACCACCACATCGGTACTGGTCTCCTCCAGCACTCCTGCTACGTCCACTGTTGCTGAGGGGTGCTTCTCTATTCTCTCGCTCAGGTATCTCCCTATTCCGTCGTGGGTCATGCCCCGCATTACCTCAACTCCGAGGTGGGGCACATCTGCGAACTTTACGGTGTTGTTGGGCTCAGTAAAAATCGCCTCGCTCAGGTCCCTGCCCACCTTCCTCGCGTCCACGTCGAAGGCGGCGCTGAACTCTATGTCGCGGATGTGGTAGTCTCCGAGCTTCACATGCATTAAACCGGGGATGCTCTCTCCCTCGGCAGCGTTCTTGTAGTACTCAACACCCTGCACCAGCGAGGAGGCGCAGTTACCCACGCCGATTATCGCAACCCTCACCTTTCCCATGCACTCACCAGTGTTTTACGTGCATAAAATAGTATAAGTATTTTATGGTAATAAAATTTGTAAGACTCCCTGCCTGAGCAGCAGTGGGGTTAGAAAAGGTTAATATGCGACTTTGCCACCTATATACATGGGATTCTCCACATCTCAGCTGCTGAAGGAAGCCTTTGAGCACGCGGAAGACGCTCTTTCTGTGCACAAAACCGATGGCACACTGCTTCTGGTAAACAGCGCCTTCTGCAGGCTGGTTGGAAAACCGCGCGAGGAGATTCTGGGAAAGAAGTGCTACGATGTGGTACACGACGAGAAGGACTTTCCCCACTTCTGTCCTATGGTAAGGTCAAAGCGTGACCTGCTGCCCCACAATGCCGAGTTCTCAATGAACGGCAGAAGCTTTCTGGTTTCTGTGTATCCTGTGATAAAGCATGGTGAGATACTCGCCGTGGTCCACATAATTAAGGACATAACCAGAATTAAGGAGAAGGAGAAACAACTGGAAGAGGCACGAAACTTCCTTCAGTCGGTAATCGACGGAATAGCTGACCCCATTGTTGTAATTGACCTGGAGCACAGGATAAAGCTGGCAAACAGGGCCTTCCGCAGACTGTATCCTGGCTACGGAAAATGTTACTGGATAACCCACAGACGCAGGGAGCCATGCAGAGGAGCCGACCACCCCTGCCCTCTGGAGGAAATGCGCAAAATACGCAGACCAATTGTGGTGGAGCATGTACACAGGCATGATGATGAGACAAGATACATAGAGGTTCTCGCTTCCCCGCTATTAGATGCCGACGGCTCCCTTTGGGGAGTGGTTGAGTCAATGAGGGACGTAACAGAGCACAGGCGCAGGGAGGAGGAGGTGAGAAGATACGCCAGAGAGCTTGAGGAAGCAAACCGCATGAAGGAGCTTTTTCTGGACATTCTGCGCCACGATGTGCTCAACCCCGCCGGAGTGGCGCTCAACTTTACAGACCTCCTCCTGGAGGAGGTGCACAGCCCAGAGGAGAGGGAAAGCCTAAAGGCGATACGTAGGAGTATAGAGAAGCTCATACGTATTGTTGAGGACGCCTCCATCCTGGCGAGGCTGGAGAGCAGAAAGGGGCTGAGCTTTGAAGAGCTGAATCTCGCCGAGGTGATACGCCGCGCAGTGGCTTCGACCCATCACCTCTTTAAGGAGGGGATGCGAATAGAGCTGAACTTTAAAGATAATCTTCCATTGAGGGGTTCCAGAATGCTGGAACAGGTTTTTGTAAACCTCCTCACCAACGCTGCGAAGTACGCTGCCGGGGGAAAGAGGGTGGTGATAGAGGTTGAGGAGGAAGAGGACAGCTACCTGATTAAGGTAAGGGACTTCGGACCCGGGATACCGGACGAGTTCAAAGAGGCCATATTCGAAAGGTTCGCCAGGAAGGAGAAGCGCGGCGTGAAGGGCGTCGGCCTGGGTCTGGCCATAGTGAGGCGCATCGTCGAGCTCCACAGGGGAGAGGTGTGGGTTGAGGACAACTCGCCTCAAGGCGCGGTTTTCTGCGTGCGTCTGCCAAAGCAATTTTATCAGAATGAGTAACACTTCTCAACTGAAAAGCAAAGTATTTATATAACCGCCTCAGTGCTTCATGCAGAGGTGATGGTATTGAGAGCTCTGCTTGTAGTGCTGCTGCTTGCTGCTGTGCTTCCACCGCTGGTGGCTTCTGCTCCCGCGGATGTGGAGTTCTATACCAGCCCGGAGACTCCATCACCATTTCAGCCCTTCTTTGAAGGAAATCAACCCGCCAGGGTTGTAATAAATGTTATCGACGAAAACGGTGAGGCAGCCAAAAATGTTCTAATAAGGCTGAAGGTTACACATGTAAAGGGAATTTTCAGCGGAAAGCTGCTTCATTCAGGCTTTCCGTACCTCGAAGGCAAGGACGTGCTCGGCGGTGAGTTTTTTGCACCAGATGGTGTGGTGGAATTCGACTACATATTCCCAATAAGGGGGGAATACGCCGTCTCGGTTGAGGTGCTTCCCGCAGGGGATTCTGAGGAGTTTGAGCCGCTGCGCAGGGAGTTTTCGGTGCAGGTGAAGGAGTGGGGGTACCAGGTGAGAAATGCCGCAATCCTGGTGCTCATGATGCTCTCTTTCGGGATTGCTCTCGGAGTAATCTTCGGGAAAGCTGGTGTGAGGTTGAGAACATGAGCGGTTCAAAGGCCCTGTGGCTTATCACCGCGGTGTTTCTGATGCTGCTTCTCGCCTTCAGCCTCTTCCTGAAGTACGGCTGGAGGTACGGTCTAAAGTGAGGTGATATGGTGAAAATGCTGAGCGCTTTAGTGCTGGTGCTTGCTCTGCTATCCCAGGTGTATGCTGCCCAGGAGAATGATATGGTGATGGAGATGGAGCTGAAGCCGGAGCCCAGGGTGGGAGTTCCTTCCCAGCTGGAGCTGATTGTCAGGGACGGTGCAGGCAATCCGGTTAAAAACGTCAGAATTTCTGTGAGCATAGAGATTGCGGAGGAGGGTCTTGCCCTTTTCTCGGGAAGCTTCTTCTCTCCAGACGGGAGGCTGAGCATGCTCTACCACTTCCAGGATGCAAGTGAACACGCCATAAACGTTATAGCACGGGCACCTGATGGCAGGGAGATAAAGCGAACCTTCCTGGTGGAGGTTGAGCTTCCAGAGCCGCCGAACAGGGTCTGGTTCAAAACCTGGATATTCCTCATGGGCGTTCTCCTCCTGGGAATTTTGCTGGGCATTTCCGGCGTCGTTCTAAGGAGCAGGCAGAGTGCGGGAGGCTGATGAAGCACCTGCTTCTCCTCCTGCTGATACTTTTCTCCCCCGTGGCTGCCCACATGCCAGCAGGTTACAAGCTCAAACTATCCACAGAGGTGGGCGGTTACTCCGTGAGGATAGTGGTATTCCCCGCAGAGCCCAGGGTCAACAGGACCAGCGAGATTATTGTCGGGGTGGTGAAGATGGAAACCAGCGAGCCCTTCGAGGGGGAGGTGTGGATAAATGGCTCACCCGCCAGAAGGTTCTCTCTCGCATTTTATGAACAGAATCTCACCTTTGCACGTGCCGGCAGGCATGAAGTGCCAATCGAACTGAGAACAGAAAAAGAGAACTTTACAACCACGGTGAGCGTCACTGCCGTTGAGGAGAGGGATTCCCCGCTGGTTCTGCCCCTCCTGCTGTTCACCGCCGTGGGAGCAGTCATTGTGGCCGTGTGGTATCTGAGGAGGCGGAGGACGTGAGGATTCTTCTGTTCCTCCTTCTGCTCCTCTCCTCCCAGGTGTACGGAGTTACCCCACCGGTGGAGATCGACACCGGTATAAGCGCCGACGAATGCGGACTCTGCGGAATGCCCATAAGGGACCTGAGATTCAGCGCCCTGGTTGTGTACCCCACGGGTGAGGTTCTCAAGGTGGACGACCTGGGTGAGGTGTTTGACCGTTCCGGAGAGGTGCTCAGAAGCGGAGCCGAGATAATGGTGGTTGACTACTACACAAGGGAGTGGCTGAAGGCGGAGGATGCCCTGTTTGTGAAGGGGGGCAACATCCTCACGCCCATGGGGTACAATATCGTTGCCTTTTGCTGCGATGAGAATGCGAGGCGCTTCCTGGAGGAGAGGGGTGGTGTGCTGTTCACCTTCACCGAACTGCTCAGTGCGGAGCTTGAGCCGGGCAGGATGATGATGCCTGGCATACCTGACTCCCTCTTTCTGGGAGGCATAATAGTGCTGCTGCTTGTGACCTTCGGTGTAGTGGAGTACCTGGAGGGGAGAAGGGGGAGGGGCGGTGACTACTGGAAATACGACCTGCTCAGGTTCAGAGTCATCGCCGGGATACTGCGCAGCAGAAAGTTTCAGTTTGCTGTGCAGCTGCCCTTCGTGCTTCTCTTCTTCCTGATTATAGCCGCGGGTCTTTTTGGTGTGCAGGAGCCTGAGCGCAACATTGCAACTGTGCTCACCTGGATTATCTGGTGGGCTGTGATTGTGTTCGTGGTGCTCGTTGCCGGAAAGGTGTGGTGTACCGTTTGCCCCTGGAATGCGATAAGCGACTGGCTGAGAAGACGCAGCTTCTGGAGGCGTGTGCCAGATGAGAAGCTCTTCACCCTCAATCTCAGGTGGCCGAAAAAGCTGAAGAACATATACCTGGCCACAGTGCTGTTTCTGGTTCTCACCTGGCTGGAGCTCGGCTTCGGGGTTACCACCAGTCCCATGGCAACCGCATACCTGGGGCTCCTGATCCTGGCCATGGCCATCGTACCCGCAGTGCTGTTTGAGGGCAAGCCCTTCTGCAGGTACGCATGCCTCGTGGGGAGGATTTCCGGACTCTATTCCATGATAGCGCCTCTGGAGCTCAGGAGCAGGAGCAAAAAGCTCTGCCAGAGCTGCAGGACAAAAGACTGCCACAGGGGAAATGAAAGAGGATATCCCTGTCCCACCTTTGAGAGACTTGATACCATGGATGCCAACACCTACTGCATACTGTGCACGGAGTGCATAAAGAGCTGCAGACGCAGTAATGTGGCGCTGAATCTGCGCACCTTCGCTGTGGACCTGCTTCGCCTGAGAAGACCGCGCAAAGACGAGGCCTACCTCTCCCTGGTGATGCTGAGCATGACCTCCTTTCACGGAGTCACAATGACCCCCCAGTGGTTCTTCTGGATAGTGAAGCTTCAGGAAGTGCTTGGGGTGGGATACTACACAACCTTCACACTTCTCATGGTGGCGGTTCTGCTGGTCTTTCCCGCAGCCTACTACCTCATATGCTGGCTCTCCCGAATTTTTTCCGGCAGCAGTGTATCCGTCGGGAAGATATTCATCAGCTACGCCTATCCCATACTGCCAATAGCCCTCTTCTACCACCTCGCCCACAACGCCATGCACTTCTTCAGAGAAGCTCCAAAAATTCTGCCGGTGCTCTCTGATCCCTTCGGCTGGGGCTGGAATCTGCTGGGCACCGCAAAGACTGCGGCGGAGCCCCTGCTATCAATAAGCACCATCTGGTACCTTCAGGTAATACTTATTGTGGCAGGGCATGTCATCTCCATACTCATCGCCTCCCGCGTGGCAAGAATGACCTTTCAGGACAGGAGGCAGGCTTTCAGGAGTCTGATTCCCCAGCTGGTGGTGCTGGTGGGCTACTCCGTGGTGAGCCTGTGGCTGATTGCCCAGCCCATGGTTATGAGAACAGCCATGTAGCGTTAGCAGGCTGGGCAACATATGTTAACCCATACGTCACGTTTAAATACCACCGGGTACAAGTTAGACTCTGGTGGTTGCACATGAGTGAGTATGGCTACTCAAGATTCAAGATAGACATGGGACTGCTGGCGCAGCTGGCGGTGATAGTTGGTGTTACCGGTGCCGTGCTGTGGCTGATGTTCTTTACCCCTATACCAAATACCCACGACTTCTTCCACGCCACGCGGCACTCAATAGGTATCCTCGCCTGCCACTGAGCCCCCTCTCTTTTTTGTGCATACTAATTTAAACTCCCGTGCTCAATAGCTAAGCATGCCCCTGCGCCGGCTGAAGGATAAGACCACCAAGGAGGTGCTGTGGCTCTACATCCTCCGTCTGCTGAAGGAGAGGGAGCTGTACGCATACGAGATAAAGCCCCTGCTCAGGGAGAGGTTCGGAATATCGCCGGCGCTGGTTACGCCCTACGTGGTGCTCTATCGCCTGGAGCGCGATGGCTACGTGGAGGCACGGAGGAGCAGCAACAAGAAGTACTACAGGATTACCCCGAGGGGGGAGAGGCTCCTGGAGGAGGGCATCTCCTACCTGCGCTCTCTTATAAAAAGACTCGAACTGCCCTGAGGCTCCAGGAGCTTTATGTACTCTCCCGCAGCCTCACGGGTGGTGCCAACCACAAGACGCAGGTAGCTTCTTCTGCGCGAGGAAACCTCCTCCAGACAGCCCCTCGCAAGGATGCGCTCACCATCGAAGGCCTGGCCAGCGTAGGTGTGGGTGTAGGATACCACCTCCTCCACATCACTTTTCTCGCAGCTCACCCTGTAGCGCGC
The DNA here is from genome assembly GCA_015521565.1 of Candidatus Hydrothermarchaeota archaeon. Taxonomy (GTDB): domain Archaea; phylum Hydrothermarchaeota; class Hydrothermarchaeia; order Hydrothermarchaeales; family BMS3B; genus Pyrohabitans. The sequence goes on along the minus strand of WANX01000033.1, from coordinate 3,722 downwards.
CGGATAGTCGAAGGCAAGGCTGGCATCGACCACTGTGCACTCGAGCTCGGCTATTCCAAGCCGGGTGTAGCTCTCCTCACCCCAGCGCTTTATCACATTCTCCCTCACCAGCAGCAGGTCGAAGCTTGTACCTTGAAAACTTGCCCTGTGGAATTTTCTGCGCTCGTGCCACAGGAATTCGGAGAAGCTCAGCGTCTTTTCGTGTGGAAACCTCTTCTCATATGCGCGTCGCCATTCCTCCGGTGAGAGTTCCTGCACAGCACCCTCCTCCAGAAGCTCCGCCAGCGTACGCCTCGCCCTCAGGTGGCCCCCCCTCCCGTACACCACCAGGTCTATGTCGGAGCCGGGAAGGTGCAGACGGGGCAGCAGGGAGCCCGTGACCCCGAGCCTGGAGAGCGGCACGGCTCTGGAGAAGAGCTCCGCAAGCCTGGCCACCTTTGCCTCCAGCGCATCCTCCGCCCCCGCAACAATCTGTGCCAGCCTCTCTCTTGGCCGCAGCACCTTTCCAACGTGCTCCCTGGGAACGGCTTGAAGACGTGTGCCGCGAAAGCTGTAAAGGTACTCCGGGTGGTGTCTCCGCAGGTAGGTGAAGGACTGGCTCGTGGAGGCCACCTTGCAGTATCCTCTTCTGGAGCCTCGAGTGCTGCAGGGGTAGTAGCGCAGGAAGGCTATGTAGCGGTCTTCGGGATGGGCATAGCTCACCGATGCGAATATCAGACCATCGTCTGTTTGAATAAAGTCCCTGAGCATGACGCCCATGTGCTATTCTAAAAGCCTAACGGGTGTAACTCAGCCTAAGCCAGAGCAGACAGGCGTAGCCCACACCGAGGGCGAAGGAGTAGTAGATGGCCCTGGAGAGTATTATACCGGCGAGAGCTGCGCTTCCCTCTATTCCGGTGGCCGCGAAAAGAGCCACCATCACCGCCTCCGTTGCGCCTACACCACCGGGCAGGAAGCTCACCATACCAGCGAGGATTGCCACGGTCTTGACCACCGTAACCTGGAGCAGCGAGGCATCAACGCCCAGGGCCATGAAAACCAGATATGTCTTCAGATAGGAGGTGGACCACATGGCAAAGGAGAGGAGGAGGTTTGCTGCGAGTACATCCCTCCGCCCCGAAATCTGGTGCAGCGTTCCCAGGAACAGCTCCACCCGGGAGGATAGAAACTCCTCAAAGGCTGCATAGCTGCTGAACTTCCGCCTGAGCACCTGCAGAAAGGGAAGGTGGTACACAAACCGCAGCACACCTGCGTGGGAAGAACCCCTTCTCAGGAGCACTGAGGATATGAGCACGAGCAGCAGTAGCACCAGCAGAAGCTCACCGGCGAGCTTAAAGAGCCGCGGCATCTGCAGCAGAGGCCACAGCAGGAGAACGCTTATGACTGAGAAGACGGAGAAGGCTGCATAATTACCCGCCTTGTCCAGCATTACTGTGGCCATGGCAGCGCTCTTCTTAATCCCCGCCTCTCGTGCCAGGTAGTAGGCACGCAGGGGCTCTCCCCCTACCTGTGCGCCGGGCGTGGAGGTGCTCACGAATAAACCAGCTAACAGGATAGCAAGCAGGTGCACAGAGCTCACACCGCCTGCAATCTGCTTCACCAGAAGCTGCCACTTCGCACACCAGACCAAAAACCTCACCACCGTTATGGCCACTGCAAGGAGCAGATATTCAACCCTGGCAGAGGAGGCTATCTGAAGCGTCTGCTTCCAGCTTATCTCCCGCGCAGCCCACAGCAGGAGGAGGGTAAGGGCTGTGAGCACCAGCAGATTCAGTTTTTTCATACACGCTAACTCAAGAATCAAAAGATTTAAATATGACCCAGGCAAATCTTTTAGCCTGACCTCAATATCTGACCTTACACCCGGAGGGAGGAATACTGCGTCCAGTGCAGCTTTACAGGGCGGGGTCGTTCAAATCAGCGATTATGAACGGAGCTTTCGGATTTGCATGCATACTCTTCTCAATTCACTACCTTTTCAAAAATGATGTTGTGCAATCTGCGGTTCTTTTTGTGCTTGGTATAGCCTTCTTTGCGCTTGCGGTGAGGATTTCCTCTGAGAAGTAGGTTATTGTTTTGCTTGTAATTGTTACCGAGAACTATCCCGTAGAGGTTACCGGTATGCGGGTAGAGCTCTACGACACCACCCTCAGAGACGGTGCCCAGTCGGAGCACATCTCCTTTTCGGTAGAGGACAAACTCCGGATAGCGGCGAAGCTGGACGAGCTGGGCATCCACTACATCGAGGGGGGCTGGCCGGGCTCAAACCCCAAAGATGCGGAGTTCTTTGAGCGTGTCAGGAAGCTGGAGCTCAGCAGCTCCCGCATAGTCGCCTTCGGAAGCACCAGGCGCGCCAACTCCAGACCTGCAAAGGATGCAAACCTCCTGGCTCTCCTGGAGAGCGGTGTGGATACCGTAACCATCTTCGGCAAAACCTGGGACCTGCACGTAAAAGCTGCGCTCAGGGCGAGCCTTGAGGAAAACCTGAGGATGATTGCGGAGAGTGTGGAATTTCTCAAGGAGCACGGGGTGAGGGTTTTCTTCGATGCTGAGCACTTCTTCGACGCCTACAAGAGCAATCCAGAGTATGCCATTGCGGCCCTTAAAGCTGCCGAGGAGGCGGATGTGGACTGCCTGGTGCTGTGCGACACCAACGGGGGCACGCTCCCCTTTGAGACCATGGAGATAGTCAGAGAGGTGCTGAAGAAGATGCGCACACCTCTCGGGATACATGCTCACAATGACTCGGATACAGCGGTGGCAAATTCTGTAATCGCAGTTCGCATGGGGGCGGTGCAGGTTCAGGGCACAATAAACGGCTACGGCGAGCGATGCGGCAACGCTAACCTGTGCTCCATAATCCCCAATCTGAAGCTCAAGCTTGGCATAGACTGCATAAGCGACGAGCAGCTGCGGAAGCTCACGGAGGTATCACGATTTGTAAGCGAGATTGCCAATCTTCCCCACCAGCACAACCTCCCCTACGTGGGCAGCTCTGCATTTGCCCACAAGGGAGGTGTGCACGTGGACGCTGTGAACAAGGCGCCGCCCACCTACGAGCATGTTAACCCCGAGCTGGTGGGAAACGCCCGGCGCTTCCTCGTCTCAGAACTATCCGGAAGGGCAAATATCCACGTAAAGGCCCGTGAGTTTGGCATATCGCTGGAGAAAAACTCTCCAGAGGTCACTCTGATCCTCAAAAAACTCAAAGAGATGGAGAAGCAGGGCTACCAGTTCGAGGGGGCTGAGGCAAGTTTTGAGCTCCTCATGAAGCGCGCCCTGGGCATGGTGGAGCCCTTCTTTGAGCTTGAGGGCTTTCGCGTGATGGTGAGCACAGAGCAGGAGCAGATACGCTCAGAGGCCACAGTAAAGGTGAGGGTCCATGAGCAGTACGAACATACCGCCGCTGAGGGCAATGGTCCTGTGAATGCACTGGACAATGCCCTTCGAAAGGCACTGGAGAAGTTCTATCCGGTGCTGAAGCAGGTGTACCTCACCGACTACAAGGTGCGCGTGCTGGACACCCACGAGGGCACAGGGGCGAAGGTGCGGGTGCTCATAGAGAGCAGCGACGGCAGGGAGAGCTGGGGCACAGTGGGTGTGTCTGAGAACATTATTGAAGCCAGCTTCATAGCCCTCGCGGATAGTATAGAGTACAAGCTGATGAAGGAGAAGGAGGCGCAGCGGCTTTAGAGACGCTGTGCTCCCCCGTATAACGGGTT
>WANX01000032.1 GCA_015521565.1 Candidatus Hydrothermarchaeota archaeon | reverse complement strand
TTTTCGCCATGTCGGAGTAGAGCGTCGTGGCAATAACCGTGCCGTTGCCGTAGCTGTACATGAGCATCGCCGGCTGACCGTTCTTCGTCCTGCTGAGGAGAACAGTGGTATTCCTCGGGTAAGAGGTGAAGAACCCGTCAACGTTGGCGTCAAGGGTGGTGTTGAGCCCCGCAAAAGCCGGGATGTAGCTGGAAATTACCACCGAGGCAAAGTGACACTGCTGGTCCTCCACCCAGCCGTAGCCGCCCACTTCACCACCTGGCAAAACCGCGTAGTCGTAGCCGTGCTGCTGGGCGAATACCACAAGCGTGCCTCCCTTGCTCACATAATCCTCAAGCCATGCCCTTACAGAGCCTGCGCGAATTCCGTAGAGACCGCCCGAGGGGATGACAAGCAGTGGATAGGTGGCGGGGTCTATTCTGGTTTTAAGCCCGAAGAGGGTGGAGGGGATGCCCTCCCCTTTCAGCATGCTGCGCAGCGGGACATGGTACCCCCGCTTGAGCACCGCCACAGGTTTGTGCAGCTTTTTGTCATTACCCGCGCTTGCCTGGGCGAGGTATAAACCAGAGACGCTGTAGCTGTCGTCAGGTCTGTCGTTGCCGGGAAGGTCGGGAATGTCCACATCGCCACCCCCGCCTCTGGAGCCGCCCCCCGAGGCACATACTCCTCCTCTCCTGCTCTGGACGCACACCCTACCACTGCTCCCGCAGTTCTGGGCTATATTCTCAAAACGGTACTCACAGTCCCGGCAGGAGTACTTCTGCAGTAAGTCAAGCCCGAACTCGTCGCACCGGTATATATCCGGGCTCACGTCGTCCCTGCACTCATGCCCCCAGTTGCGCTCCCAGGAATGCACGGGAGAGGCGCACTCGGCGATGCACCATACGTGAGGCTTTGCAAGCTCGCCGAGGGTGCCCCACAGGGTTAGAGCACACCCGCCCATCCTAGCTAATTCCTGTACTGCCGCAGGACCCCTATCTCTGAGTCGAGATATGTATTTGCCTATGGCGGTTGAGAGTGCGCACGAGGTGCATTGTAGGATGTTCTCTACCGTAGGATTGGTGGCTGAGAGCAAGCATTTATTGCTGCATTCTAAATTTTTAGAAGCAGTGTAAATGCTCGTGAAGACCTCAGCTGCCCTCACTCCAAGACAGTCCATTGCAATGTCCACCATCATGGTGTCCGCCGAAGCCTGCGTGGGCAGCTCCCCGCCTATGAACTCGTCCCACTTAACCACGATGCAGCTTTCATAGCAGGTAAGCCTCGAGCAGGTGCCGTGGGGGTAGTAACTCGTATTTTTGCAGGAACCCTCAGCGGCTGATAGCGCTGGATTGCCGAAGCCGTTAGCTTCGTCAGAAGAGGAGAAACCCCAAATCGGAGCAGCGCCTGAGAGGAGGAAAAAGAGCAGCAGAATTTTATTGGTGAGCTTCAAAATCACACCCCCGGAGTACAGTAAAATTTAATACCCGCAATAGTCCAGAAAAAACAGTATTTTTAAGATTTATGCAATCAATCCTGCAGTTAGTGGATATTTCCTCCGGGATTGGCATGTTATATGCACCTCACTCCACTCCCAGATATTAAATAGTTATTTCGGCAGGATGTAGATATATTTTTTGTTAAATCAGTTCAATTGCACGTTTTTTTGTTACATTTTACCGAAAAATGTCGCACGGTGCGTCACATACTTACACGCTTCGACACTGTGAACTCAGAACTCCACCTCTCTGCTTTCCTCCCAGAAGTGGTTCAGGATTTCCTCTGCCCAGCTCACAAACTCCTTCTTCTGGGATACAAATGCTCCGTTGAGGTTTGCCCTCCCGTCCCTGTATGGAAAGTTTATCCCCGCTATTCTTCCATCAACCACTATTATGTGCATGGGCACGCTGTCATGCTCTCTCATCCTGCACCTTGCTCTGAACTTCTGGAGCTCCTCGCCGTGTATTCCAAGCCCCTCCACCATCCTGCTCACATATTCCACCCGCCTGGAGGTATTCTCAATGCTGTTTATTCCCCTGTACTCCACACCTTCTGCGACTTTCTTAACTATCAGCTCGTAAAATCTTCTGGATACTTTGTCAGAAAGCAGCGCTATGCTGCTCTCAGATTCCTGAATGCGCACAAAGAACTCGGTTATAAAGGAAAAGGGGTCGGGCACGTATTCCGCATGCTTCAGTGCCTTTATACCGTGCATAAATCTCTGTGGAAGGCATGAGATGCTGAGCAATCTCATGGCTTTCGCCCTCGATTTCAGCACCTCAATGTTGAGGCACATCTCACTGAAGGTGGATGCGACGTAGGTGCCCAGGTTTGTCAGGAAGAAGTGCTTTCTTTTCTCATCTACCAGCCCGATCTTCTTCAGGGCCACCATATATCGCTTTACCGTGGTGTAGGACTTCTGAGCTCCTGCATCACGAAGAGCACGCCTCACATCGGCCACACTTTTGGGCTTATCGCCCATTATGCTGAGTATGAGCAATCTGTTATCGAGGGAACATTCGGCAAGGATTTCATTCAGTCCCGTGGAGACAATTTCCTCTCCACCAGCCATTTATACCACCTTCACAGTGGAGACAAATTCTCCTTCCCTCTGATATGCCAGCCACATAAGAACGCAGACCAGAAAAAAACCAGCCCACGCCCTCGGATGGCGAACTTTTCTGACTTATTTATAAACTTTAGTTAAGACTACATATAAAGTTTTTTAAAAGTTTTTAAAGACCGCCGTTGCCGGCGTCATGTTGAAAGCAGTTCCTCAATCCGCAAAAAGCCTCTTCAGGGCCACGGGTGTCAGTACTGTTGTCGCGAGCATCACCAGCACCGCCGCCGAGAACAGCTCGGGAGAAAAGATGCCAGAGGTTGCCCCTATTCCTGTAATTATAAGCCCCACCTCTCCCCGGGAGACCATCCCCACCCCCACTACAGCGGAGCTCTTTATGTCTTTTGTTGACAGGTACACTGGCAGACCACAGCCCACCACCTTGCTTAACACTGCTATGATGAACAGCGCCGCCGCAAACCCCAGGGTGGCAGCGTCCAGAGCAACCAGATTTACCTGAGTGCCTATGACCGTAAAGAAGAGCGGGGCCATCATGAAGTTCACCTTTTCTATGAATTTGTGGATGCTCTGAATCAGCCTGGTCTCCGCTATCGCCATGCCCGCTGCAAAGGCTCCCAGAATCGGTGCAAGACCTGCAATGCCGGCGATGTATGCGAAGCCGAAGCAGGAGGCCACCGCGAGCGCCTCTTTTCCACCCTTTGTCTTTATAAAGGGTGCAGCTGTGGTTATTATGCGTGAGAAAATGAGTATCCCCACCAGGGTCAGGAGAACCCATGCCATAACTGCCTTGCCTGCGATGAACAGGGTGTCCATCAGTGTGATGCCGCCGCTCTGAATTATTGCAAGAACTACAGCGAGCACCACCAGTCCCAGGATATCGTCAAAAACAGCCGCGCTGACAATTATCCTGCTTTCCCTGGCGGTACCTCTGCCCATGTCGTAGAGAGTTTTAACAGTTATTGCTATGCTTGTTGCAGTAAGAGCGGCGCCGATGAGCATCGCCTCCTCCCGGGAACCCCCTGTGACAAGCACAAAGTAGTACCCGAGAGTAAAGGGCACAGCAATTCCCCCGAGAGCCACGCCCAGTGCGATCCCACCCGTCTTTCTAAACTGGGCGAACTGCATCTCCAGCCCTATGAGGAAGAGGAGAAGTATTGCGCCTATCTCCGCAAACACCTTGACGGTTTCGTTGATGTTCACCAGCCTGTAGCCGGAAACCTCGACACTGCCGAGCAGCGCAGGTGAGAGAAGAACTCCGGCAAGCAATTCTCCCACCACTGCAGCGACACCAAGGCGCTGTGCTATCTCACCGCCGCCCTTTGCGGCGAATATAAGCAGGCACAGGGTTAAAATTGTCTCTAATACTTCAGTCTCGCCCACCGCCAATCCTGCTACCCCTCATCTCTTTGTCAGCTTTTCCACTCTTTCCAGAAGCTCTGCCCTGTCGAAGGGCTTGCCCAGGAAATCGTCCGCACCCGAGATTTGCATCGCCTCCTCTATATCGCGGGTTGAATACATTATGGAAAACATCAGCACGGGTATATGTGGATACCTTTCCTTTATCCAACGGGCAGCCTCCACGCCGTTTTCTCCGGGCATGAATATGTCCATTATCACCAGGTCTGGGCAGTAGTCATCCATCATCCCGTAGCATTCCTGTGCGCTGAACACCCACCTGACTTCATGACCATCCTCCTCAAGTATCTTTGTAACCAGCACCCCTATATCTGGCTCATCATCAACAAAAAGAATTTTAGCCATCTCTAAAACCACATACCCTGACCTTCCTATGTTAACAAGGAGTAGAAATACTACCCTTTGATGCAGGCAAGTGGTTTTAGCTGGACAACCTTCCTGGCCAGACCGGCGCTGTGCACCGCGTTCACCACCTCAACCACGTCTTTGTAGGCTCCCGGCGCTTCCTCGGCCACGCCTGCATACGAGTGAGCTTTAATCACTATTCCCTTTCGCCTCAGCTCCTGAATAATGCGCTCACCCCTGTAGGTGCGCTTTGCCTGTCTTCTACTCTTCGCCCTCCCCGCGCCATGGCAGGCACTTCCGAAGGCCTTCTCCAGCCCCTCCTCCGTACCCCTCAGGATGAAAGAGCAGGTGCCCATGGTCCCACCTATGAGCACAGGTTGACCCACCTTGCGGTAGGCGCGGGGAACCTCATTCCTCCCCGGACCCAGAGCGCGGGTTGAACCCTTCCGGTGTACATACAGTGTTTTTCGCACCCCGTCAACCCGGTGCTCCTCCACCTTGCAGGTGTTGTGGCTTATGTCGTAAAGCATCTCCACTTTCGCCTCTGGCATTACCTCCTGGAATACCTCCCTGACCAGGTGGGCAATTACCTGACGGTTCGCCAGGGCACAGTTTATGCCTGCAGCAACAGCGGAAAAGTACCTCTCACCCTCAGGAGAGTTTATAGGAGCACAGGCAAGCTCGCGGTCCTTGATGGGAATTCCGTACTTCTTCGCCGCCTTGTAGAGCTCCTTTATGTAGTCCATGCCTATCTGGTGCCCCAGGGCACGGGAGCCGCAGTGCACTGAGATAACCACGCTGCCCTTATCGATGCCGTAGGTGCGCGCAGCCTCTGCATCGTACACCTCGCTCACGTACTGCACCTCCAGGTAGTGGTTACCAGAGCCCAGGGTGCCCACCTCGTGAAGCTGGCGCTTCTTCGCTGTACTGGAGACGTTCTCGGGCTTCGCTCCCGGCATCCTGCCTTTCTCCTCTATGTACTCCAGGTCCTCCTGGTAGCCGTACCCCTGCTCCACAGCCCAGACTGCGCCTCCGCGGAGCACCTCGTCGATTTCGCTCATGCTCAGGTGCAGCTTCCCCCTGCTTCCCAGTCCTGCCGGAACCTTGCGGAATAAAGCCTCGGCGAGCTCATCTATCCTGGGCTTAACCTCCTCCACACTGAGCCCCGTGCGCAGCGTGCGGACACCGCAGGAGATATCGAAGCCTATGCCTCCCATGCAGATGACGCCCCCCTCTTCCGGGTCAAAGGCGCCCACGCCACCTATCGGGAAGCCGTACCCCCAGTGGGCGTCGGGCATCGCAAGCGAGGCCTTCTGAATCCCCGGCAGAGACGCCACATTGCTAATCTGCTCCCTGACCTTATCGTCCATCTCCTCAATCAGCCTGCGTGATGCAAATATCCTGCCCGGTACCCGCATGTCACCCCTTTTCGGAATCTCCCACTCGTACTCACCTTTCCTCACCAGGGAATTCAGCTCCATCTAAACCACCTCACACATCCACCACACACTGCGCCTTATATCTTCCCCCTTCCTTACCAACCTCAAGCATCGCATATGTGGCACCCTTAACCTCCACGGCTATCTCATGCCTGTCTCTGTCCACGGGCTCTCCGCGGGCATAGCCTTCGAGACGGGTGCCATCCTCCGAGATCTTAACACCGAAGTCGGCAAAGAGGTATCCCTCCAGGTGGGCCAGAGCCAGAAGCTGGTTCAGCCACTCCACCAGCAGCGTCTCCGTGTCGGGTGCCTCCGCAACCACATGGAACTCCTTCAGAGGTCTTACTCTGCGCAGGTCAACCATAACAGAAAACATCGCCTTTGCGGCATTTTCAAAGGCCTCCTCCAGGGTTCTGCCGTAGCCCCTTATGCCTACATCCGCCTCGTGGTCAAAGGTTTCATACTCCATAATGCTATCCTCCAGAACAGGAGCTGTGACTCCGGTATCATCTCAGCTCCTGCCGAACAGTCCTTTAATGAGGCGCTTCATAAAGGATTCCTTTGGCTGAGGCGGTATATACTCCTCCCCCACCAGGTCGGCTGCCAGCTTTTTTATTGCCTGTGAAGCCTGCGAGTTGGGTGCGCGGATTACAAAGGGCTGACCGAAGGCTGCACTGCGCCGCACCTCAGGGTCCTCCGGCACCACCGCCAGTATCTTCGTCTCCAGAATCATCTCCACCTCCTTAACTGTGAGGTCGCTGCTGTCGAAGGTTGTGCGGTTTAGCACCGCCCCCAGAAGGTGGGTGCCCAGCTTCTTTGCCACTATCTTCGTCTTGAGCGCATCGCTCATACTGGAAATCTCCGGGTTCACAACCAGCATCGCCTCCTGCGCCGTGGAGAGGGCGGTGAGCACACTCCTTCCAAGCCCTGCCGGAGCATCAATAAGAAGTATCTCAACGTTTTTGAGCGCCTCAAGCACGGCATCCAGGCGATCTGGATCTGCCTTCTTCAGCGTCTCCAGGGAGATGCCCGCAGGCACCACCTTCACACCCGCCGGTCCCTCGTAGATTGCCTCCGAGATGTCTGCTTCACCGGCCAGGACGTGGTGAAGGGTGGTATTTACATCCTCCAGACCGAGGATGAGCTCCAGGTTGGCCATCTCTATGTCTGCGTCCAGGATCAGCACATCCCTGCCCAGCTGAGCAAGCGCAACTCCCAGATTTGCCGAAATTGTGGTCTTACCTGTTCCACCCTTTCCAGAACATACTGCAATGGAGACACCCATGGTAATCGCCCGCTAACTTTCCCGTTTTATCGGCCTGTCCAGAAGCCAGTTAACAGTACGGAGCAGGTCTTCATTCCTGAACGGCTTGCTTATGTGCCAGTCTGCGAGGCCCTCATCCAGGCTTGTGACCTTGTCCTCATCCTCACTCTTTATGGTGAGCATTGCCACGATGATGTCTTTTGTCTCCTTCCTTTCTTTAATTTTTCTGCTCACCTCCCATCCATTCAGTCCGGGCATCATCACATCCAGGAGTATAAGGTCCGGCCTGAAGCCGGACTCCAGCTTCTCAAGAGCCTCCTGTCCGGAGTAGGCGGTCTCTACCTGGTGTCCCCCCTCTTCCAGAATCTTCTTAATGAGAAAAACCATCTCCGGCTCATCATCAACCACCATAATCTTTGCCATAACTCACTCCTCCGTCATTAGAGGCGATTAACTATTCTTAATATACCATGAATTTCTATTTAAACCTATTTGTTCTGGGCGGCTTCTGATATTGCTCTTATCAGCTCCTCCATACCCTCGCCAGTCTTTGCCGAGCACACCAGAGCCCTGTGGAAGGGTTCCCTGCTTCTCAGCCTCCGCAGGTGCCTCTCCTGGAGCAGGTCTGCCTTGTTTATAACCGGCACCACCTGTGCGCCGAAGTTCTGGCGCACAGCTCTGTAGATGCGTAGCTGCTCCTCCAGGGGATAGCCACAGCTCTCAGTAGCGTCGAAGACAAAGAGCACAATACCAGCGAGATGCCTCAGAGCCAGGATGCTCTGCCTCTCCTCCGGACGCATTTCCTCAAAACTCCTGTCGAGAAGGCCCGGAGTATCCACCACCTGGATTTTCATGTGCCTGTGCTCCATATACCCCAGCAGAAGCTGACGCGTTGTGAAGGGATAGCTTTCCACCCTGGGCTCCGCTCCGGTTAAACGGCGAAGAAGCGAGGATTTCCCCACATTTGGCGCTCCTGCGATTACGACGGTGAAGGTGTCCTCAACGGTTGGCAGGTTTTTTAGCCGCTCGCGGGCATCTCTGAGAAACTCAAGCTCCGGTTCAATTTTGCGCAGCAGAGACGCAACCCTGCCGTAGAACTCTCTTCTGCAGCGGTACACCTCCTCTTCACTCCCCGCCCTGCGCACCCTGCTCACATACTCCCTCTCCATTCTCTCAAGCTTACCCACCAGCCAGCGCAGGGAGCGCAGGCTGTGCTTGAACTGTTCCAGATCCGCAGTGACATCAATCAGTTCCCTGTAGAAGGTTGAAAGCTTTTCCAGATCGGGAATTCTTGCAAGTATCCTGTTCAGATACCTCCTCACAGAGGAGCCCGCAATAACTATTCTGCGCTCCTCTCTACTTTTTATCCCCCGCAACCCCCGCCCTGCAGAACAACGCCTCGCCTCCCGGGATGCCCTGGAAAAAGCGTAGTCCATCAGTTCCTGGGGGTCCAGAATCCGGGGTACGCGCTTGAAGTTCATCTTCTGACAACCTGACTAAAGATTTATATATAAATATCTATCATAGTTAATCATTAAATATTTTCTTTGAGTTTGCGGACTTTGAAGGGGAAAGCCATGAAGCTCACTCCGGTGCAGAGAGAAGTTCTAATGGCTCTGGTGGAGCTTTACCACAAGTCGGGTGGTGAGGCAGTCAAAGGGGAGGACATAGCTGAGCTCATCCACAAGAACCCGGGCACAATACGCAACCAGATGCAGTCGCTTCGAAGTCTCGGTCTGGTGGAGGGTGTGCCTGGACCAAAGGGAGGATATCGCCCCACTGCAGAATGTTATTCAATTCTTAACTACGAGAAGCTTGAACGCGAGGTGGCGGTTCCTATACGAATAAACGGCAAACCCGTGGAGGACGTTACTGTAACCGGTATAGACCTGATAACCATCCATGACCCGGAGAAGTGCCGTGCCAATGTGCACGCCCTGGGCAACCTGAAGCAGATCCCTGTAGGAGAGGTGGTGCTCATAGGTCCAACTCCTGTTAACCGCCTCGCTATCCGTGGAAGGGTGGTGGGACGCGACGACATAGACAATGTGCTTCTCATCGATATTCTGGAGATGGTCTCCGTTCCAAAGGAGAGGGTGTATGATGTGGCCACACACACCATAAAGTCCATATCCCCAGAGGCGAGCATCCGCGACGCCGCATCCCTTTTCACCAGGATAGGTATCCGCGGGGCCCCGGTTATGGAAGGGTCAAAGGCGGTGGGAATTATCACCACCACCGACATTGCCCGCGCCCTGGCCGCGGGCAGAGAGGACGGCCGGGTGAAGGAGGTGATGAGCAAAACCCTGATAACCATTCACAAGGATGCCGCACTGAGCACCGCTATAGCCGTGATGGAGCAGAACAACGTCAGCAGGCTGATTGTGGTGGACGACAGGGGTGATGCTATAGGCATAATTACGCGCAGGGATATACTGTGCAGGATGGCGCGCCTCCTGCGTCAGGTCTCACTGTAGGCGAGCTTTTTTGCAAGTTCAACGTCCTCTTTCAGCTGCGGCATCAGGTTTATATTCCTGAGCACTGCGGCGGGATGGTAGGTGACCAGATATATGCGCTCAGCCCTGACAGGTATACCCCTTGCGCTGCCAACCCGTCCCACATTCAGGAGCGCACCGGCAGCAACACCGCCGAGAAGCAGCACCACCCGGGGCTGGAGCACCTCTATCTGAGCCGTGAGATAGGGCAGACAGGAGGTCAGCTCTGCTTTTTTTGGCCTTCTGTTGCCTGGGGGTCTGCACTTTATCACAGAGGTTATAAAAACCTCATCACGCCTCAGTCCAGACTCTCTCAGAACACCGTCCAGAAGTTTTCCAGCGCGTCCAACAAAGGGTCTTCCGGTGCTGTCCTCCTCCCTCCCAGGCGCCTCACCCACAAGCATCAGCGCAGCGTCTGCACTTCCCTCACCAGGCACGGGATTTCTTCTGCGCATCCCCAGCGGGCATCTCCTGCACGTCGCAATCCTTTCTGCGATTTCCTGGAGGGTGTGCATATGCTACAGTAGCAGGAGGACGTGATAAATTTTGTGTTCGTATATGTTGCACAATGTTAAACATAAATATTTTAAAAGGTTAGAGGTGTACAGTTGGATGAGGTGGCACAGGTGGAAAAGATAGGTGAGAACCTGTACAGGGGAAGTGAGGACAACTGGGACAGGCTGGTGCTGGATGCCGAGGAGCTGGTAGTGGTTGACTTCTGGGCTGAATGGTGCATGCCATGCAGAATGCTGTCACCTGTATTCGAGGAGGTCGCAGCGGAGTACGCCGGAAAGGCCAGATTTGTAAAGCTGAACACCGACGAGAATCGCAGCGTTGCAATGCGCTACGGCATAATGAGCATCCCGACCATAGGCTTCTTTTACAGGGGCGAGCCCATTGACGGCCTCGTTGGAGCGGTGCCAAAAGCGGTGCTGGTGTCCAAGATAGACAGTGTGCTCGAGAGGATAGCAAAGGAAGAATAACTACCTGTACTCCTTCAGCTCCACCTGCAGCACATCTCCCAGCTCTACAACTGCATACCCCATGTGCACCGCACCTGGATTGACAGCCATTGTCGAGGCAACACGTGTGCTCCCCCGGGCCTCGTGGATGTGTCCGCACAGCGCCAGAGCAGGTGACCTGCGCTTTATGAAATCCTTTACCGCCCTGGAGCCTGCATGCACCCCTGCACCTGTCAGATCGAGCACAGTGCCAAAGGGAGGGGAGTGGGTAACCATCACCTTTACTGAACAGCCTTCTACACTGG
>WANX01000031.1 GCA_015521565.1 Candidatus Hydrothermarchaeota archaeon | reverse complement strand
GAGGTGCTGCGCAGGGAAAGACTGCGCTTCCTTCCTGAGCAGATGCGGGAGGTCCTGGGATACGAGCTTCCGGTGCGCGAGAGCGGAAGGTCTGCCTACTTCGAGTTTGTATACGGTGTGCTCATTCCACTGCTACTCCTGGCGCCTGCTTTTATAGCAGGAGGTCTGGTAATAGACCTGTTCACCGAAGAGGTGGAGAAGAAGACGCTGCAGCTCCTCTTAGCCTCGCCCGCAGGCCTTCTCAGGGTTCTGAGGGCCAAGATGCTGGCCGCGCTTGCGGTGGTGCCACTTCAGGCAGTTCTGTGGATGCGACTGCTGGAGTTCAACGGTATAAACATTGAGAACGAGCTCCTTCTGCTCCTCATCAGCATGAGCGTCGCACTGATGCTGGTGATATCTGCAGGTATAATCGCAATCGCCGCACGCAGGAGGAGCAGGGCTCACCTGCTCTATTCCCTCATGCTTATCAACTTCTTTCTGGCTGGCATGCAGCTGGGCGAAGTCTCGCCCCTCGGTGCCACCGCAGCCCTTGCTACCGGACGGTTCCACAGCACCACCCCCCTGGTGCTCTTCCTGCTGCTTTCCGTCCCCCTTTATCTGCTTCTCGCCAGGCTCGCCTCCAGGGCCTCCACAGGAGCCACCGCCGCGTAGTATTCCCGTACTCCGAAGCGTGCTGGTACCGGTTTTGCCAGTCGTGCCCCTTCAAACTTTCCAATCTGGAACACGAAAATACTATATTCACCTCTATCGAAGATTTCAGGGATGGAAGAATATGATGCGATAATAGTGGGGGCGAGCTTCGCTGGCCTGGCAACCGCCAGCTTCACCAGGGGTGATAAGCTGCTGGTTCTTGAGAAAGAGGCCCGGCTCGGAGCAAGGCAGCGCTCCACCTGCGCAGCACCCGTCTCCTGGGTGAAGAGGCTCGGTGCTGCCGGCAGCATCAGAGGTGTGATGGACACACTGGTGGTACACTCTCCTTTCGGGATGGAAATCACTGTCCCACTGCCCGAGCGCTACTGCACCCTGGACTACGCGGCCTTCTGCAGTCTGGTAGCGGAAAGGCTGGATGCCGAGATAAAGACAGGAGCCGAAGTCACTGGTGTGGTCCCTGGCAGGAGACTGAAGCTGAGCACCCCCGCAGGTGTTTACTCCGCAGAGGTTGTTGTGGACGCCAGTGGATGGCGAGCCGCTGTTGTCTCAGGTCTGAAGGAGGACTATTCTGCCCCACCTCCTGCCAGAGGGGTAGAGACAGAAGCCGAGTATGATGCGAAGAAGGTGCACATTTACCTGGGCAGCCGGATAATACCCGGGGGTTATGCATGGGTATTTCCGCTTGAGAACGGCCGTGCCAGGGTGGGACTCGGCAGCTTGAAGAAGGTAAATCTGCCGGAACTCAACAGGAGCTTTCTGGAGTACCTGGGAATCGAGAGGTACGGAAGCCACCATGGCGGAGTGATACCCTGCTCCGGACTGCGGGAGCCTGTTGTTGGGGGGATTTTTGCGGTTGGAGACGCCGGCGGACAGGTGCTCCCGGGAACCGCGGAAGGCATAAGAAAGGCCTTCGAATATGCAGAACTGTGCGGTGGGCTGATATCACGGGTTATAAATGGAGAACTCCCCCTGGAGGAGGCGCAGGAGATATACCGGAGGGGTGTGCTGAGCTCCAGGAAGTTCTACGACACCATGCTGGCCATCCAGAAGGTGGCCTACAGGCTTCCCGACAGGGTTGTGGAAGATGTTCTCTCCAGGGTGGCCAGACGTCATCTGATTAATGCGATTGTAAATGCCTACTTCGCCGAAAACAGAGGCGTGGATCTATCCGGAGTGCTCAGATACCTTGAGCTCGTGTCCAGGTTGTAGCCATGAACGTTGTCAAAGCCTCCGGCAGGAAGGAGAGGTTCAGTGTAAAGAAGATTGAAACTTCTCTTCGCAGGGCAGGAGCTGATGCGGCGCTTGCTTTGGAAATAGCCCACCGCCTTAGGGATGAACTGCCGGACGGCGTTACCACAGCAAAGATATACAGCCGTCTCATGGAGCTGCTTTCAGAGCACCCGGGAGTGGCGCAGCGCTACGATTTGAAGCGCGCAATAATGCGGCTTGGTCCCAGCGGCTATCCCTTTGAGACCTACATAGCCAGGGTGCTGCAGGAGTACGGCTACTCAACACGGCTGAGGGTGAAGCTCAGAGGCGATTGTGCAACCCACGAGGTGGATGTGGTGGCTGAAAAGGGGAGAACCAGAGCAATGGTGGAGGTTAAGTTCCACAACTCTCCCGGCACGTACATAGACCTGAAGGAGGCACTTTACACCTACGCCAGGTTTCTTGATACCCGCAGGCGCAGCCGTTTTACAGAAGCGTGGCTGACCTGCAATACACGCACATCTGCGGAGGCGAGGAAGTATGCGGAGTGTGCCGGCTTAAGGCTGCTGTGCTGGAAGTATCCCCCCGGCAGAGGGCTGGAAAAGCTGATAGACAGGAGGAAGCTTTACCCGATAACCGCACTCAGGGATGTCGACAGCACAGTTGTGGGCGCCTTTTCCAGAGCGGGGTACATGCTGATAAAGGACCTGCTTGGGGTTCCCACCGGCAGGCTTGCGGAGCGTACAGGGCTCCCCCGGGAGAAGCTTGAAGTTCTGGTGGAGTACGCCAGGGCGGCGGTGGCTTAAAGCTTATCCCTCAGCGAGGCTATCTCCTCGAAAGCGGCAAGCACGCGCTCTATCTCTTCCTCGCCAAGCCCGTAGACGCTGAGCTTTATGTGCTTGCTCAGGCCTTTGTGCAGCCCCACAATGCGGCGCTTGAGCATCTCCTCAGCCAGGAAGAAGCCCTTGCGTTTGTGCTTCTTTGAAATCTCCCAGAATAGAGGGGTCTCGAAGTGGAGCAGGTGGTGGCGTTTTGGGCGCTCCCCCAGGAGCATTATGTCACCCTCGCCTATGTCCTCGAGCCTCTCGACGAAGTCGTTGGTCTTCTTCAGCTCGTCCTCCCAGCGCTTCACGCGCGCCTTAACGTAGTCGAAGCTCAGCATCGCAGAGATTAAGGGCACGCCGCCCACGCTGCAACCGAAGACGTTGGGTATCTTCTTGCCGAACACCCTGCCCGTCCACTCCGCCTGCGACTTCGACGCCGCAAAGGCGCGGCGGCTCCACTCGTAGGTGGTAACCACAAAGCCGAGGGGTGCGAGAGAGGCCATGCTCTTGTGGGCGCTCACTGTGAGAAAGTCGGCGCGCATTCGCTTCATGTTCACCGGCGCAACGCCCGCGGTGTAGGCGGCGTTCACCATGAAGGGCACCTCAAGCTCCTCGCACAGCTTGCCCAGCTCCTCCACGGGCTCGAGGTTGCCGAAGTAGGGGTCGGCGTGCGTAGCCACGACGAGCGCGGGCTTGCCCACCTCCTCAATCTTCTCCCGATACGCCTCAACGGTAACGCGGTACTCCGGGTAGCCGGTGTGCGGCGGCTCCACCACGCGCAGACCCACCATCTCCGCCGCAATGTTGGTGGAGTAGTGCGAATTCGGGTCGGTTACAACCACCGGCTCAAGCTTCTCCTCCTTTGCGTACTCCGCTATGGTCTTCATCACCACGTACTGCGCCGCCCTGCACCCGAAGGTGTGCTCCGCCTCGTCGCCGCCGAAGAACTGGGCCACCTGCTTTAAGAACTTCCGCACCGGCGGCTTGGTGATGAGGCTGCTCCTGCCCTCGATGCAGTCGTGGCACACCGCATAGCCAACCTCGAGCCAGCCCTCTTTACAGAGCTGCTCCTGCACTTCTCCGGGCAAGATTCCGCCTCGCATCAGCGGATTTATCACCACATAATCCCTGTAGCGGTTCACAAACTGCAAGCTTCCACCTTCCTGAGGAGGTTACTAAATTAAAAGCCGAGCTCTTAGATAAAGGTTTGCCAGTTTTTGGAAGGCTGTCATCAATTTCATGGCTCCAGGCGGTGCCTGTCGCGCGGGAAGAGCACCGCCTCGCGGATGTTGGGCAGATCGAGCAGGAGCATGAGGAAGCGCTCTATGCCCATGCCGAAGCCGCCGTGGGGAGGCATGCCGTACCTGAAGGCTTCCAGGTAGCTGGAGAAGCTCTCCACGCGCAGCCCCTTCGCCTTTATGCGCTGCACGAGAAGGTCATAATCGTGGATACGCTGCGAACCCGAGATTATCTCCCTTCCTTTAAACTCTAAATCGAAGCTGGCGCTCAGCTCGGGGTTGTCGGGAGCTGGCATGGTGTAGAAGGGCTTTGCCTCAAGGGGGAAGCGGGTTACGAAGTAAAGCTCATGCCCGCGCCGGCGCATGAGCTCGCCCAGCTTCTTCTCGGCCTCGGTTGTCAAATCCTCGCCGAAGGGGAGCTTCAGGTTCGCCTCCTCCTCGAGTAGTGCAAGCACCTCCTCGTAGCTCAGCCTTGGGAAGCGCTCCGGCGGCTCTTTAAGCTCGACGCCGAGCAGCTCCAGCTCCTTTGCGCAGTGCTCCCTCACCTCGCGTATCATCGCTCTGATAAGCCCCTCTATCACTCTGAGCACATCCTCATAGCTGGAGATGAAGGCGAGCTCGCAGTCTATAGCTGTGACCTCATTCAGGTGCCAGATGGTGTCGTGCTCCTCGGCGCGGAAGTAGGTGGCTATCTCAAACACGCGGTCCATACCAGAGCCCATGAGCATCTGCTTGTACAGCTGCGGGCTCTGCGCCAGGAAGGCCTCGCGCTCGAAGTAGCTTATGGGGAAGAGCTCTGTGCCGCCTTCGCTGGCGGTGGAGATTATCCTCGGGGTGTGCACCTCAATGAAGCCCTCCCGCGTGAGGTGCTCCCTCGCCGCCTTCAACGCGCGCGCTCTTATCCTGAAAATCGCCGCCACGCGTGGCCTGCGCAGGTCGAGCACGCGGTGGTCCAGGCGGGTGTCCAGGTTGGCGGGAACCTTTCCCGTGGGGTCAAGCGGCAGAGGCGAGGCGGCGCTGCTCAGCACCTCAATCTGCGAGGGTATCACCTCCACCCCCCCAGGAGCCTTGTCCATCGCCTGGAGCCTGCCTCTAACTACAACGACGCTCTCCTTGCTCACATTTTTTGCCAGCTCAAATACCTCCGCTGGCACGAACTTCTTGGGAAGGGTAACCTGCACCATGCCTGAGCGGTCTCTTATGAGCAGGAAGAGCAGGCCGCCCAGCTTGCGCTTCTCGTGCACCCAGCCCGCGATGCTCACCTCTTCTCCGTCCATCTCCGGGGAAAGCTCGCCTGCATATACCCGCTCAATCATGCTCTCGCCTCAACCTCTCTTCTACACTTCTTGCATGCATCTCGAGCCCCTCCGCCCTCGCGAGGGGCAGTATCGCCTTTGCAAGCCTCTCCAGCGCCTCTCTGCTCAGCTTCTGGAAGGATATTGCCTTGAGGAAGTGGTGAACGCTCAGCCCCGAGTAGACGCGCGCGTAGCCCGCGGTGGGGAGCACGTGGTTTGTGCCGCTCGCATAGTCGCCGCACGCAACAGGCGAATAGCTGCCCAAGAACACCGAGCCCGCGCTTTCTATCCTGCGGAGCACCGCCTCGTCGTCGCGGGTAATAATCTCAAGGTGCTCGGGGGCAAACATATTTGCAAACTCTATCGCTTCGTCTATATCGCGGGCGAGGAGTATTGCGCCGTTGCTCTCAATCGCCTGCCTCGCCTCGGGGCGGGAGGGCGCTTCCCCTTCCAGCACCCGCTTCACCCGCTCCGCAAGCTCTTGCGAGGTGCTCACGAGCACGCTGCTCGCCAGCGGGTCGTGCTCCGCCTGCGCAAGCATATCCAGCGCTACAAAGCGCGCGTCCGCGGAGCCGTCGGCGATGATTAGCACCTCGCTCGGGCCGGCGGGCATGTCTATCGCAGCGTCGCCGCTAACTAGGCGCTTGGCCGCGGTTACGTAGACGTTGCCGGGGCCGACGATCTTCTCAACCCTCGCTATGCTCTCCGTGCCATAGGCGAGCGCTGCTATCGCCTGCGCACCGCCCACGCGGTAAACCTCGTCAACGCCCGCGACGGAGCACGCAGCTAAAGTTAGGGGGTTCACCTCCCCGCTCTTCGCCGGCGGAGTTGTCACAACCACGCGCCTTACGCCAGCGACCCTCGCGGGCACAGCGCACATCAGCACTGTCGAGGGGTAGCTGGCCCTTCCTCCGGGCACGTAGCAGCCCACGCTCTCGATAGCACGAAAAACCTGCCCCAGGGTTATGCCGTCCTTTGTGTAGCTCCAGTCGCCGCGCAGCTGCCTGCGGTGGAAGTCGGCAATGTTCTCCCGCGCAAGCTCCAGCGCCTCCATGAGCTCTGAATCCACCCTCTCCTTTGCCTCTTCAATCTCCTCCTCGCTTACCCTGAGCTCCTCCACCTCGACGCCGTCGAAGCGCTTCGTGAGTTCGCGCAGCGCGGCGTCGCCTCTGGCACGGACCTCTGCGATAATCTCCGCCACCTTCGCCTCCGCTTTGCCCAGGTCAGCCCTGCCCCTGCGCAGGAGCTCAGCCTTCTGCTCTTGGGTAAGCTTGGCAATCTCACAGAAAAGCATCCTGATGAAGTAGGGCCTGAAGGTATTTAAATTTGTTGTGGAGGTATGCGGCTGCAGCAGGTGGAGAATAATCAGAAGGCATAAGCGCCCTTGCATCCTTGGTGTGCAGTTGTGAGAGTGGTTAAATAAAACCTCAACAAACTCAATAAATTCCTAAACATGGTTCGAAACCTTTTTAAAAGATTAAATGTACTAATACTTGGTGGAGGTAAAAATGTCTAACCTTTTCCATAATGAAGAAGAATATTATCTTGAAATTAATCCTAACTTAAATAAGTTTCTAAGGAGGTCAGTGGAAGATATTTATGAAATTATATTATATTTATATCGACCAATTGTTTCTGCTAGAAATTATCTAAAGAAATGGAGAAAAGAAAGTTATTTAAGAGGGATGGAAAATTTATTTAAATTATCTGACCGTGAGAAGGATATCTTCCTTAAAACAATGATTGATATAGCCTCTTTTAAATTCGATGAATTTGTGGATATTGAAAAAATAAGCAATGAAGTAGAGAAAAATTTTTCAAAAGAAAAAAAATTGGGGAAAACCTTTGAAAAATTTGCAAATAATTTTCAAAGACTCAGTGAAAGAGAACAATTAATAATAATAAAGAAAGCCCTAAAAGAATCTAGTATAAAAATACATGATATGAGGATCGAAGTAGAAGAAGAATCTTTTTCTTTAGGTGGGTATGATTTTTTCGTCGTTTCACAATTATTATATCTCTTAGAGAGACTAATTGATAAATTATTGCGTTTAGATAAATTAACTTTTGAATTAGCGTCCTTAATAAATTTTATTTCAATTGAACTTCTGAGAATATTAGCTTTGAAAGAAGGCAAGTTGACAATAGACGATATTTATTACGACATAATTAATTTGTCACAGTATATAGAACCAAAATATCCAGTCGAAATTGATAATCGTTTAATCAAATCATTAGAAGCATAATAATGTACTTCTCACTCGATACAAATTTGATATTATTTGCTTTAATAGAGGGGAGTAGGTTACATGATAGTATAAAGAATTTAATAGATGAAAGTTTAGATGATACTCTTATTGTCTCTAAAACATCCTATGACGAAATCAGAAAAGTCTGCGGAAAAAAGATTTTAATGGCAACTTATTATTTCTGGAAATTTATTCCAAGTTTGGCAAAAATAAAAGATGTTTATTCTATAGAGTTTAATGAAAGCTTATTAAAAATAAACAAAAAATTGAGATCTCAGTATCCTGAATATCAAGATTTTTTTGATCTAATCTATAAAGAGATTGATAAAAATTATAAATCTAATGCTCATTCGCTTAGATTAGAAGATTTCATTCATGAACTCCCTATCGCATTTTTAAATGATCTGGACAAGAAAATGGACAAAATCAAACGTAATTGGAGAAAAGTATCTTATGGGGAAAATTATGCATTTGGGATAAAATGTTATAAAGCATTGCTTGACATAAAATTTAAGGACGATGTTGATAGATTGATTTTAATAGACATTCTTGCCAATATTAAGAATATCAACCCGCTTATTTTCTACACAAATGATAAAAGATTTTGGAAAGAATGCAAAAAATGCAAAAAGCTTCTAATTAAGCAAGGAATCATAGATAAAAATATTAAATTGGATTTTATCTATGTAAACAACAATGGTGAATTTATTAATTAAACTACAGGAAATAAATAGAGAATCGGAAGTCAAAATGTGCCTGACGTGCCGTTTTGGACGGTCTCAGGCGTAGTTGTTGCAAGAGGATGTCTTCCGAATTTCCATTCCCCTACAGTTTTGCGAACAAATTTCATCTCCCATCTGGTGTGATTTAAAGTATGAGGTGATGAAATGAGAAGAATCCTTGCAATTTTTCTGATTGGTGCGATTGTGCTGTTTACCGGCTGTACTTCGGCTAATAGTGGTGGCGACGCTTCCATCTCTGCCGCCTCCGGGAAAACCCTCAGCGAGAGTGACCTGATAAGAAAGAGTAGTGCTGGCCCTGTGGACGTGGATGTGGTGTACCTGAACCCGCTGATGCCGGAGGAG
>WANX01000030.1 GCA_015521565.1 Candidatus Hydrothermarchaeota archaeon | reverse complement strand
TTGCCCTGCTCTCAGGCGTGGAGAAGGCCAGCTTCACCTATCTTAAGGAGAAGCTGCGCACCACCGACGGCAATCTGAGCGTGCACATGCAGAAGCTCTGCGACGCCGGTTATGTAACCATGGAGAAGGTCTTTGAGGGCAGAAAACCCAAAACTTACTTTTCAATAACCGAAGCTGGAAAAAAAGCTCTGCTCGGCTACGTTGAAGAGCTCCGCAGGAGCATGGAGGCGGGGAAGTAGCCTACATGGTAATCTCAATCTCAAGCTTCTCCGCAATCTCCTTGTAGCGGTTGCGTATTGTAACCTCGGTTACGCCTGCGACCTCGCTTATCTCCTGCTGCGTCCTGCGCTCCCCAACGAGGACGCTTGCAATGTAAATCGCTGCAGCGCTTACCCCGGTTGGGCCACGCCCCGAAGTTAGCTGCAGGTTCATCGCCTTGTTTAGAATGTCCATCGCCTTCATCTGAACCTCCCGGGATAAACCCAGAGAGGAGCAGAAGCGGGGGATGTAGTCCAGAGGTGTGGTGGGCGAGAGGTTTATGCCAAGCTCGCGCAGGATGAAGCGGTAGATGCGCCCTATCTCCTTGCGGTCCATCATGCTTGCCTCGGCTATCTCGTCGAGGGTGCGCGGCACAGAGCAGCGCCTGCACGCGATGTACAAACAAGCGGCAACCACGCCCTCGATGCTGCGGCCGCGGATTAATCCTTTATCCACAGCCTTGCGGTACACCACCGCCGCCGACTCGCGCACATTCTTGGGCAGGTCCAGCTTCGAGGCAATTTTATTCAGCTCGGTGAGCGCAATTGTGAGGTTCCTCTCCTTGGCGTTGCTCACTCGAATGCGCTGCTGCCACTTGCGCATGCGGTACAGCTGGGCGCGCTGCTGCGAGGGTATATCCCTGCCGGAGGAGTCCTTGTTTCGCCAGTCTATGGTGGTGCTCAGCCCCATGTCGTGGATCAGGTATGTCATTGGCGCACCTGTGCGCGAGCGCTTCTCCGCCTGCTCGTTGTCAAAGGCGCGCCACTCTGGGCCTTCGTCCACCAGGTCCTCGTCAACCACAAGGCCGCACTGGTTGCATATCACCTCGGCTCTTTCGTAGTCGTGGTACAGGTCGGTGCTTCCGCACTCCGGGCACTTCGCAACGTACTCATCTGTGCCTATTGTGTTCACCACCCTTCGACTCTCTCCCAGTAAAAACAGCTAACCCATCATGCAAATCTAACATGCAGTTTAAATTCCTGAAATTCCCGATGTAAATAAATATAGATTACCTTGTTAATGAGCAGGGTGAGAGCAACCATGAGCCGGGGTGTACCAAAAAAGATATATATCATGAAAAATCATGAACTTTATGCGAGAGGTGCTTGCAGATGGGTGAAGAGATACCTGTCGATGTTGGATTGATCTACGAGGGCGAGCGAATAAGGAAGTCCAGCATGTATGTTGACCTGGCGGGGCCCAAGAGCAAGGGGGCAGAGCTCCTCAGGGTTGTGCCCCCAGAAGAGGTGGAGGACGGCAGGGTAGAGGTTATAGGCCCTGACGTGGATGAGATGGAGGAGGGCGGTCGCTATCCTCTTGGAATATACATAAAGGTTGCGGGGGAGAAGCTGGAGGAGGACCTTGAAGGCGTGTTTGAGCGCAAGCTCCACTACTTCTGCAACTACATACAGGGCTTCATGCATCTCAACTCCAGGGACATAATCTGGTGCAGAATCAGCAAGGACGCCGCAAAGAAGGGCCTGAAGCTCTACCACATTGGCAAGGTACTTGTAAACCTCTACAAAACGGAGTTCGACGTGATAGAGAAGATTCAGGTTACCTTCTACACCGACGAGAAGGCGGTGGATGAGCACATAGCGAGGGCCAGGAAGGTCTACGAGAAGCGCGATGCAAGAGCGGCGGCGCTAAAGGACGAGGACGTGGAGGTGTTCTACAGCTGCCTGCTCTGCCAGAGCTTTGCCCCGACGCACGTGTGTGCAATAACGCCCAGCAGGAGCGGCGGCTGCGGCGCTGTGACCTGGTTCGAGGGCAGGGCGGCGGTGAAGGTGGACCCCAGCGGGCCCATACAGGAGATCCCCAAGGGAGAGGTGCTGGACCCTCTAAAGGGCGAGTTCTCTGGCATAAACGAGTACGTGAGGGAGAAGAGCAACGGCTCAATTGAGCGCGTCTACCTGCACAGCATCTTCGACTACCCCCACACCTCCTGCGGCTGCTTCGAGGCGATAGCCTTCTACATACCCGAGGTGGACGGCATAGGCATAGTGCACCGCGACTTCCACGGCGTAACGCCCTTCGGGATACCCTTCTCCACCATGGCGGGGCAGGTCGGCGGCGGCGTGCAGAGCCAGGGCTTCCTGGGCATAAGCATCGCCTACCTGCGCTCCCCCAAGTTCCTTCAGGCAGACGGCGGCTGGCACAGAATAGTGTGGATGCCCTCCCAGCTCAAGGAGCGCGTGCGCGACGCCATACCCCAGGAGATGTACGACAAAATCGCAACTGAGACGGATGCCCAGGACCTGGAGACGCTCAGGGAGTGGCTGAAGAGCAGGCAGCACCCTGTGGTTGAGCGCCTCGCCGAGGAGGAGAAGCCGGAGGAAGAGGCGAAGAAGGAAGAGGCGCAGCCAGTGGCAGCCCTGCCGGAGCTCGCAATACCTGCTCAGGGCGTGCCTGTAGCCGGTGCTCCCACAGAGATAACAATCATCTTCAAGAACGCCAAGATTTATGCAGAAAAGGTAATAATAAGGAGAAAGGAATGATAATCGCCGTCTCTGGTAAGGGAGGCACAGGCAAGACGGTTGTGGCGAGTTTGCTGGTGCGCTCTCTCGCGGAGCGCGACACCTACGATATCTTAGCGATAGACAGCGACCCCGACAGCAACCTTCCCGAGGCGCTGGGCGTTGAGGTGGAGCGCACCATAGGCGAGATACGCGAGGAGCTGCTCGAAAAGAGGGACTCGCTCCCCCCCGGCGTAAGCTGGCGCTCCCGGCTGGAGTACGAGGCGATGCGCGCCCTGGTGGAGACAGAGGGCTTCGACCTGCTGAGCATGGGGCGCCCAGAAGGGCCAGGGTGCTACTGCGCCGCCAACCACGTGCTGCGCGAGATTATAGACACCCTTGCAAAGAACTACGACTACGTAATCATAGACACAGAGGCGGGGCTGGAGCACCTCTCCAGGAGGACGACGCAGAACGTTGACACAATGCTGGTGGTAACCGACACCTCAAAGCGAGGGATAACCACTGCGGCGCGCATCAGGGAGCTTGCTGAAGAGCTGCAGGTGAAGTTCAGGGACATATACCTGGTGATAAACCGGGCTACAGAGGACACGGAGCAGAAGCTTCAGGAGTACGCCCGCGAGATAGGCTTGGAGGTAATAGGCATCGTACCCGAGGATGAGAATGTGCGCAGGTACGATTACGAGGGCAGGCCTCTCATAGAGCTGCCCGCAGATACGCCCGCATTCAGTGCGGTGCGCGAGATAGCGGAAAAGATAGCGAGGTAGGGGCATGAAGCTAAACCTGGAGGAGATAATTAGAAACCTCATTGACGTGGAGGACGTCGAGCTTGAGAATGTTCAGATTGACGCCGAGGAGCTTGTACTGAGGGTGAAGCAGTCAATGCTTCCTGTGGTGCTTTCGAAGGCTCAGGTTGCAGAGGCAGAGGAGGCGCTGCCGGAGATAACCTTCGAGAAGCCCGTCGCGGAGTATCGGGGCTACGTTGAGGAGGTAACCCTGGGTGCAACGCGCAGCGAGGGCGGGAGCAGGGGGAAGGTTATCAAGATAGGAGGCCAGCGCTCGCTCTACCACTTCGAGGGGGGGTGGATGAACAAACCCGTGGTCAGCTTCGACGTCTTCGACCTGCCCCAGCCTCAGTTCCCCAAGGCGCTGCGCGAGGCATGGGGCGAGGTGTGGGATTCCCCAGCGGAGTGGGCGCGGGAGGCGGTGAAGAGAGGCGCCGACCTGGTGACGATTCACCTGGTTTCAACCGACCCCAAGGTGAAGGACACCCCCGTGGGCGAGGCGGCGAAGGTTGTGGAGGAGGTGCTCCAGGCGGTGGACGTGCCTATCGTGGTGGGCGGCTCCGGCAACCCGGAGAAGGACCCCGTGCTCTTCGAGAAGGTGGCAGAGGTGGCGGAGAACGAGCGCTGCCTTCTCGCGAGCGCCAACCTCGATCTGGATCACGAGCGCATTGTGAAGGCGGCGGTAAAGCACAACCACAATGTGCTGAGCTGGGTGTCCCTGGATATAAACGATCAGAAGATTCTCAACAGGCAGCTGCTCCAGGAAGGACTGCCCCGCGAAAGGCTTGTGCAGGACCCGACCACTGCAGCGCTGGGCTACGGCCTTGAGTACACCTACACCATGATAGAGCGGATAAAGCTCAACGCGCTCAAGGGCGAGAAGGAGCTGGCGTTTCCTGTGAGCTGCGGCGTAACCAACGCCTGGGCAGCGCGCGAGGCTTGGATGAACGTCGCCGAGTGGGGGCCGCGCGAGTACCGCGGCCCGCTCTGGGAGACCATCAACGCCCTTGCTGTAATGCTCGCGGGCGCGGATATAATGATGATGCTCCACCCCAGCGCTGTGCAGAGCATAAAAAATATTATAGACTCCATCTTCGGCGAGCATCAGGGAGTGGAGATAAGGTACGAGGACTGGCTCAGGGTTTAGCATGACAAAGCTCTCACCCATCGAGGTTCACAAGCTACTGCCGCGCACCAACTGCAGGAAGTGCGGCTCCGCAAGCTGCATGGCCTTCGCGGTTAAGCTGGTGAGCGGCAAAGCCGCGCTCGAGGAGTGTCCCGAGATAAGCCAGGCGCGCTACCTGCGCCAGAAACTTGCGCTCAGGGAGCTGCTCGCCAAAGCGCTTGCCGCAACGCCCACGAAGTTTGTAATCCACGAGGACAAGTGCACGGGCTGCGGCAACTGCGTGGACGCGTGCCCCGCGAACGTGGCGATTAGCCTTGAGGTGAGCGGCGGCAAGGGAAGCGCGAGCAATGATATTGTGCTAAAAATAGAGGATGGCGTGGTAAAGGTGCTCAACGTCAAGGCGTGCCGGCGCTTTGAGGAGCAGGAGAGTGAAGGCAGACCGTGCAGCGTGTGCATCGACTCCTGCCCTTACAAGGCGATTGAGTTTATGTAGGTGGTGAAGCATGGCAAAGGTTTCCCCCCTTGAGATATACAAATACTTACCCGGTCTGAACTGCAGGAAGTGCGGCAGCGACAGCTGCATGGCCTTTGCGAGCGCTCTGATAGAGCGCAGCAAGAGCTACGAGGACTGCCCGCCCCTTGTTACTGAGGAGAAGTACAGGGATAAGCTGGAGAAGCTGATAGAGCTGGTGACCCCTCCTGTCAGGGAGGTGGTGATAGGCACTGGGGAACGCGCGCGCGCGATAGGCGGGGAGGAGGTGATGTACCGCCATGAGCTCACCTTCTTCAGCCCGACGGCGCTCTTCATAGATGTGAGCGACGACCTGCCCGCGGATGAGCTGGCGGAGCGCGTGGCCAGGATAAGCAGGTTTGAGATTGAGCGCGTTGGTCAGAAGCTCCGCCTCGACGGAATTGCGGTGCGCGCAAAGAGCGGAGACGTGGCAAAGTTCGGCGAGGCGGTGGTAACCGCTGTGGAGAACTCCGACCTGCCGCTCATGCTGTGCTCCTTTGACCCGGAGCACCTGGAGGTGGGGCTGGAGATAGCGCTGGAGAGGCGCCCGCTTATCTACGCCGCGACCAGGGAGAACGTGGACGCCGTGGCGGAGCTTGCGCTGAAGCACAGTGCACCGGTGGTAGCCTATTCGCCCGGTGATATTCAGGGCTTGTTAGAGCTTGTGGCGAAGCTGCGCGAGAAGGGTGTGGAGGATATAGTGCTGGACGTTGGAACCTATCCAGCAGGGGGGAAGCTGGGCGAGTGCCTGGAGAACATGGTGATGCTGCGCAGGTTAGCGATAGAGAAGGGGGAGAAGCTGGCGGGGTATCCGATAATGGGCGTTCCCCTCGTTGCCTGGTTCAACGGCGACGACCCCGTTAAAGCAGCTATGCAAGAGTGCATAATCGCGAGCGCCCAGCTGCTTCGCTACGCCGACCTTCTGGTGCTGCACAGCATGGACATGTTCGCCCTGCTGCCGCTGCTCACCCTGAGGCAGAACATCTACACCGACCCGAGGGTTCCGATACAGGTGGATGCCAAGCTGTACGAGATAGGCAAGCCGGACGAGAACTCGCCGGTGCTTCTCACGACGAACTTTGCGCTGACCTACTACACCGTGGCCTCTGACATAGAGGCGGGGAAGGTGGACTGCTACCTCCTGGTGGTGGACACCGAGGGCCTGGCGGTTGAGCCCGCGATGGCGGGGGCAAAGCTCACCGGCAGCCTGGTGAAGGAGGCGATAGAGGAGAGCGGCGTGGCAAGGAAGGTGAAGCACCGCAGGCTTATAATACCCGGCATGGCGGCACGCATCAGTGGCGAAATCGAGGACCTCACGGGCTGGGAGGTGCTTGTGGGCCCCATCGACTCCTCGCGAATCCCCGCCTTTATAGAGCAGAAGTGGAAGTCCAACGGAAAGGGTTAGTTTATCGGGCGGAGGTATCGGTGCAGCCCACGCATGTATTAGATAGATGAAGTATGATAGTTTTTTTATATGTTTATTAAGGATATCATGTAAGCCGCAAGGCAGGTGAGGATTATGAAAGAAATTCTAATCAGAGTTCCTGAATGGATAGATGAAGATTTTATTAAGCTGCAGATTGGGAGAATAATCAGCATAGAAAAAAGAAGGAGGGAACTCATAGAAGAAACCCTGAAAAAATTATCGATTGATGGGGGAGATTTAAAAGAGCTTGAAAGGGTGAGGGAGGATGTATGGAAGGAGGAGAGCAGAACAGGATAAGCGTTGTAAAGGGCGACATAACCCAGGTAGAGGCGGACGCCATAGTGAACCCCTCCAACAGCTACGGCGTTATGGGAGGCGGGGTTGCGCTTGCGATAAAGCGCAGCGGCGGCGAGGAGATAGAGCGCGAGGCGATGGCGAA
>WANX01000029.1 GCA_015521565.1 Candidatus Hydrothermarchaeota archaeon | reverse complement strand
TTCCTCGCGTGCGACGAAACCTTGCCCCAGCTTACCGCCTCTTCGAAGGTGCATCCGCTGAGTCCGCCCCAGTGGGGCGCGTCTGTGGTGAACTGCACCGCGTAGTCGTGCCCTCCCCTGTCAGCGCCCAGGATAGAAGCCACCACCTCCGTCTGCTGGATGAAGTTCTTGGGAACGCCTCCGCCGACGTACACAACGCCCGTTCTCTCGGCCCGCTCCACAATCCGCGTTATCTCGTCCACATCCTTAATCTGGTTTACGAGAATGCGGTGCCCCTCCCGCCTTGCGAGGGTGAGCCCTATCCCCACCGAGGAGTCGCCAAGCGCGGGTACAAACACGGGCACGCGCCTGCGGCAGGCGGTAACAACGAAAGAATCGCGTGCGGCTCCCCTCTCCATTAGCTTCTTCCCCAGAAAGGCGACAACCTCGCGCGAGGAGTACTCGCGCTCTTCGCTGAGCTCCCTGCTCAGCTCCGCGATTAGCCTGTCCACGCTGCGGAACTCCTCCTCCCTCGCGAAGACGTCGTAGATTCTGTCTATCCCGTGCCTGAAGAGCAGCGAATCGTCCGCACTGGGGGAGCCGAGATAGTGCCTCCCGCCGAGGGCCTCGTGGATGTCGTGGAACACATTTGCGCCAGTGGTCACGAGCACATCCACAAGGCGGTGCTCTATCAGGTGCGCAACCACGCGGCGCATCCCGGCCGGTACCATTGCACCGCTCATCCCGAAGAACACCACGCAGCCCTCGTCCCGGAGCATGCTCTTCCAGGCGAGAAAGGCCTCCCCCAGCCTGCGCCCCTGGAAGCCTGTCTTTGCCATAGCCTCGAGAAGCTCGCTGATTCTGCGCTCCTTAACCTCCAGCGGCTGCGTGGGATGGGAGAGAATGTCCGTCATAACACCCCACCGGGATTTTTCCACATGGGGCAGATTTTCTGAAAATGGGCGATTAGCCGGATAAATAAAATGAAAAAGGGCTAAAGGTCTTCCAGCTCCTCTGCAGAGAGCAGCCTTATGCCCTCGGAGGAGAGCACCTCCTCAGCACGCTTTACATCATCGACGCGTGCTATGAGCACCGCCTTTTCCCTTGCCCTCGCTATGAAGGCGTAGGCATAGTCTATGTTAACCCCAGCGTCGCCGAGGGCTGAGGCTATCCTCGCCAGGCTTCCGGGCTCGTCGCCCATCTCTATGGCGAGCACGCGGTTAATCCCAACGGTAAAGCCGCTGTTGCTGAGCACCGCCTTCGCCTCGTGGGGCCTGTCCACAACCAGACGAATAACTCCGAACTCGCCCAGCTCGGCAATGGAAAGGGCGCGGATGTTTATACCCGCCTCGCCGAGTATCCTGGTTACCTTAGACAGCCTCCCGGGCTTGTTCTCCACAAACACACTAACCTGCTCCACAACCATTGCATTGCCTCCTAAATCTTGCCCTTCCTCAGGTCAACGACGCGCTGCGCTTTGCCCGGGGTGCGCGGAATTGTGCCGGGCTCCACGAGCTCCACCCTGGCAGAGACGCTGAGCACCGCCGCAAGCTCCTCCTCCACGCGTCTGCGCAGCGCCTCGAGCTCTGCCAGCTTATCGGAGAACATCTCTGGTGTTACCTCCACCCTCACCCTGAGAACGTCGAGGATGTCGCGGTCCACTATTATCTGGTAGCTGTCGCCTATGCCGGGGATGCGCATGAGCACGTGCTCCACCTGCGAGGGGAACACGTTGACCCCGCGTATGATGAGCATGTCGTCGCTCCTTCCCAGGACGCGCAGCATGCGCGGATGTGTCCTTCCGCAGGAGCATGGCTCCTCGTCCACCACGCTTATATCTCGGGAGCGGTAGCGCAGGAGGGGCATGGCTTCTCGGGTTAGCGTGGTGAATACCAGCTCTCCCTTCTCACCCGGCCCAAGAACTTCCCCGCTCTCCGGGTCGATAACCTCCATTATGAAGTGGTCGCTCCAGACGTGCAATCCTTCGCGAGCCTCGCACTCCATTCCCACACCCGGACCCCAGATTTCGCTCAGACCATAGACATCGTGCGCCCTGAGGTCCAGCGCCTTCTCTATCTTTTTGCGCGTCGCCTCGCTCCAGGGCTCTGCGCCGAAGATGCCTGTGCGCAGGCTGAAGTCTCTCTCCGGCTCAATCCCCTCCTTCCTTGCCTCCTCTGCCAGGTACAGCGCATAGCTCGGGGTGCAGCACAGCACAGTGCTGTGCATATCCTTCAGAATCTGAATCTGCCTCTTCGTGGGGGTTATACCCCCGCCCGCGGGTATCGTCGCGGCGCCAAGCTCCTCGCACCCGTAGTGGAACCCCAGCCCGCCGGTGAACAACCCGTAGCCGTAGGCAACCTGCACAATATCGTCGCTGGTAACGCCGGCTGTGGCTAAGCCCCGGGCCATTATCTTCGCCCAGGTGGAGATGTCTTTTTTCGTGTACCCCACCACAGTGGGCGTGCCGGTGGTGCCGGAGCTGGAGTGGAAGCGCACCACCTCTTTAAGCGGCTTTGCAAGGATGCCGTAGGGGTAGTGGTCGCGCAGGTCGTCCTTAACGGTAAAGGGGATTTTTGCCAGGTCATCCAGGCTCTTTATGTCCTCCGGCCTCAGCTGCGCCTCTTTGAACTTCTTCCTGTAGAAAGGCACATTCTCATAACAGTACCTCACCGTCGCCTTCAGGCGCTCGAGCTGGAGCTCTTTGAGCTCCTTCAGCGGCATCGTCTCCATTCTGTGCTCAAACATTTTATCACCTTTCCTTTTCCTCTTCACAGGAATGATATAACATTTTCTCACCAATTTCGCAGATCCACAACTCGCTGCGCTTTGCCCCGGGAGCGCGGAATTGTGCCGGGCTCCACGAAGGTGACCTCCGCTTTAACGCCCAGTACGCTTCTCAGCCTGCTCTCGAGGCGTTTCTTTAGCTTTAGAAGCTCCTCGGGCTCACCCCTGAATATCTTTTCAGTGACCTCCACCTTAACCGTGAGCAAGTCCATGCTCCGCCTGCGGTCCACCACTATCTGGTAGTGCTCCGCCACCTCCGGGAACTGCAGCAGCACGTGCTCCACCTGCGAGGGGAACACGTTGACCCCGCGTATTATAAGCATGTCGTCGCTCCTTCCCATCAAGCGCGCGATGCGCGGGTGCGTCCTTCCGCATTCGCAAGAGTCGTCGATGACCATGCTTATATCTCGGGAGCGGTAGCGCAGTAGGGGCATGGCTTCTCGGGTCAGGGTGGTGAATACCAGCTCTCCCTTCTCACCCGGCTCAAGAACTTCCCCGCTCTCCGGGTCGATGACCTCGAGCAGGAAGTGGTCGCTCCAGACGTGCAAGCCTTCTCGAGCCTCGCACTCCACAGCCACGCCCGGACCGCAGAGCTCACTCAGGCCATAGTTGTCGTACGCTTTAATCCCATAAGCCTCCTCTATGCGCCGGCGCATCTCCTCGCTCCAGGGCTCTGCGCCGAAGATGCCTGTGCGCAGGCTGAACTCGCGCACGTCTATGCCCTGCTCGCGGGCGAACTCCGCCAGGTACAGCGCATAGCTCGGCGTTGAGGAGAAGGCCGTAACCTTCAGGTCGCGCATCGTGAGGAGCTGCCTCTCGCTGTTCCCGACGCCAGCGGGTATTACCGCGGCGCCGATGCGCTCTGCGCCGTAGTGGAACCCGAGTCCACCCGTAAAGAAGGCGTAGTTGTATATGAGCTGAATCGTATCCCGTTTCGTCACGCCGGCGCAGGTCAGTACCCGAGCCATGAGCTCAGCCCAGGTATCGACATCCCTGCCGGTGTAGGCCACTACAGTTGGCTTGCCCGTTGTGCCGGAGGAGGCGTGTATTCTCACCACCTCCTCCCTGTCAACGGCGAGCATGCCAAAGGGGTACCTGTTTCTGAGGTCTTCTTTTGTGGTGAAGGGCAGCTTTCTTACATCTGATAAACGGCACACATCCAGGGGATGAAGCCCGGCGTCTTTGAATCTTTTGCGGTAGAAGGGAGAATTTTTGTAGCAGTAGCTCAGCATCGCCTTTAGTCTGCGCAGCTGCAGCTTCTCAAGCTCCTCCTGCTTGATAGTTTCCACTTCTCTGTCCCAGTACATGCGTAAAAATCATCCCGCCTGCTATTAAAAATTTGGGAGCTTCAACCCGGAGGAGTTAAAAACATTTTTAAAGCAAAGTTTATAAACCACCCGCTATAATATCCACCTGTCACCTTTGGTAGCTTCCAGGCGGGGGTACAAGTTGGCACGAATACTCATTGTGGACGATGACTCTGACCTGTGCAACCTGGTTAAGGTGATACTGGAAAGAAGGGGGTACCAGGTGGAAGTGGCGGCGTCTGGGGAGGAGTGTCTCCTCAAGCTCTCAGAGGGTCAGATTCCTGACCTGATTCTGATGGATTTTCTTCTTCCTGGCAGGGATGGTCTGAAGCTGACCAGGGAGATAAAGAGCCACCCCAGGACGAGTCACATACCCGTGTACCTGTTTACAGTGGCGGCGGATGAGGGATGGCGGAGGGAAATTGAAAAGTCGAGGGTTGACGGCTTTATACCCAAGCCCTTCAGTGTCGACGAGTTCCTGGATACAATTAACAGAGTATTCAAAAAGTAGCATTTTGGTTGGAAACGTTACAGATGCAGGTGTTCTCGTGGATGAAGAGGACATCGCCATAGCTCTGGAGTTCAGAAACCTGATAGTTAAGCTGGAGAGAATCGCAGAGGAGGTCTTCAAAAGGGACCTGGCTGACTCCATGAAGGAGGACCTGCTTCAGCTCCATGAGAGGCTCTACAGCGACCTGAAGAGTCTGATAGCCCACGGACGCTCAGACATTGCCAGGGTGGAGAATGCAATATCCCGCCTTCCGCCATCCCATGAGGCAAGGAGACTGTTTTCAGAGCTCACGGAGAGTCTTGAAAGGGCTGAAAGAGAGCTGGAAAGGGAAAACTACAGCAGGTGCATGTCAGAGATTCTTGTGTTTCTTGACTCACTGAGGTCACTTGAAATAACTTTCAGATAGAATCCGGATATTCTGTGACACCACAGGAGAGGATTCCATGCTTGGCACCATTGTCAACAGCATTGTAATTGTAATTGCCTCCCTTGCGGGCATTCTGGTGGGCAGACGGCTTTCCGCGGATATGAGAAGAACAATCATGCAGGCGCTGGGGCTGGCAGTTGTACTGATAGGCCTGCAGATGGCCTTGAAGACCCAGAACCCGCTGGTGGTAATTGCCAGCCTCGTACTCGGAAGCGTTTTTGGTGAGCTTCTGGACATCGAGGGGGTGCTGTCGCGGATGGGACAGAGACTGGAGAGAAATGCCGAGGGTCCCATTGCAAGAGCTTTTGTAAGCTCCACACTCATCTTCTGCGTGGGGTCCATGGCAATAGTGGGCGCTATCCAGGATGGTCTCAGAGGGGACCCCACATTGCTCTACACAAAGGCGATGCTCGACGGAGTGGTTGCGCTGACCTTTGCATCTGTAATGGGCATAGGCGTTGCATTCTCGGCGCTATCTGTGCTTATTTACCAGGGAGCCATAACACTGCTTGCGGGCTATCTTGGCTACTTTCTGATGGAGGAGGCGGTGACGGAGCTCGAAGCAACAGGAGGACTGCTGATAGCCGGGATAGGGCTCACCCTCCTGGAGATAAAGGATATAAAGGTTGGAAACATGCTGCCAGCGCTGTTTGTGGCCCCTGTCCTTGTGCTGCTCACAGCCCTGCGTGGCTGAAAAAAGTTTTATTGCGGAGCTGCGACTAAATATGCAGGAGGCGAGGCAATGAAGCTGCTCAAGAAGCTCAGCGAGGCGCACGGTGTGCCCGGACATGAGGAAAAGGTGCGCGAGCTCCTGCGCAGGGAGCTGGAAAAGAGCTGCGACGAGGTTTTTGTTGACAGGCTTGGAAACCTCATAGCCAGGAAGGGGAATGGCAGGCGCAGGATTATGCTGGACGCACACATGGATGAGATAGGCCTGATGGTGAAGCACATAGACAGGAAGGGTTTCATACGCTTTACCACGCTTGGAGGTTTCTTTGACCAGACGCTGCTCAACCAGCGTGTGGTGGTGCACACCAGCAGAGGCGAAGTTGCGGGAGTAATAGGCTCAAAGCCTCCGCATCTCATGAAGGAGGAGGAGCGCAAGAAGGTGGTTAAGGCTGAGAACATGTTCATAGACGTCGGCGCAGGCGATGCGGAGGAAGTCAGAAAGCTCGGCGTAAGTGTTGGCGACTACATAACCTTCGACAGGAGCTTTGCCCGGCTTGCCGGCAGGCTCGTGACCGGCAAGGCCTTTGACGACCGCATAGGCTGCTACGCTCTTGTGGAGGTTATGCGCCGCCTGGAGGTGGAGGCAGAGGTTTACGCCGTGGCGACGGTACAGGAGGAGGTAGGACTCAAGGGCGCACGCACCGCTGCGTACAGGGTTTACCCTGACCTTGCGATAGTGCTGGAGGTCACAACCGCCGGCGATTATCCGGGAGTCAGGGAAGAGGAGAGCCCCATAAAGCTCAACTCGGGCCCTGCGATTACCATCGTTGATGCCAGGGGGCGGGGACTCATCACCCATCCCTCGGTAAAGGAGCTGCTCACCTCCACCGCGGAGGAGGCAGAGATACCCTACCAGCTCGAGGTCGGCGAGGGCGGCACCACCGATGCTACGACGATACACCTGACAAAGGAGGGCGTACCTGCCGGCGTTGTTAGCGTGCCCACGCGCTACATCCACTCTCCCGTGGAGGTGGCGAGCGGTAAAGATATAGAGCTCACCGTTGAGCTCGTGGCCAGAGCAATAGAGAGGTGGGCGGAGAGGGGCTAACTTCCCAGGTCCCTGACTATCCCCACGCTCACCAGAGCCTTAACAGGCTTTCCCCTTACACTGCTCAGCCCCTTTTTGTCTATCATAACCACCGCGGCAAGCGGGGTGGCGCCTTTCTCGGTTAGGAAGGCTATCGTATCGCTCAGCGTTGTACCCGTCGTTGCAATGTCGTCCACAATCACCACCCTCCTGCCCTCTACGCCGGCGAAGTTTGATAGGATGAAGCCCTGCTTCGCCTCCCGCTGGGGCTCCCACATGTGCTTCTTGGGGCGGATTACGCACAGCCTTGCGTTCAGCTCTTCTGCTATAATTGTAGCAAGAGGCACGCCGCTCACCGCTATGCCCGCGACAACCTCTGGCTCGGGCAGGGAGTTCTCCTCCAGTATCTCCCTTATTAGCTCTGCCATCGCAAGAGCTACGTTGCGCAGTATCCTGGGATTCGAACCCACGTTGCGCCAGTCTATGTAGATGTCGCGCGGCGCCGCTGCACGCTCCTCCTCTGTGTGGGTAACCAGCCACAGCGCTGTCTCACGAGAGACGTTGAGCTCGTCCGCAATCTCGCCAGTTGTAAGCCCGCGCTGCTTGAGCTCCCTTGCGCGCTTTATAAGCTCGGAGATATCGCGCATGCTCTAAATATTTGCCCCATGTATTTATAATCTTACCCCTTCCTTCGCCTGAGCCTGAGCGGCGAACCGCATACCTCACAGCTATCCCGGGGGTGGGCTGCGCTGTACCTGCGTCCGCAGCCGGTGCAGCGCTTGTACCAGCGGAAGCTGCGCACAATTCCCATCTCAGCCACCGGCGAGAAGCGGAGCTTCAGCGCCGAGGCAACGTTCTGCACAGCATAATCGTCGGTAACTATTGCCACCTCCTGCCCTTCTGAGGCAAGTTCCAGTGCAAGGGCAAGCACCGCCATATCGGTGCGGGATAGCTTTGCGATGTCCCCGGTTTTGGCAGCCGCCCGCTGCACGTGCTTTAAGTACCTCTCAGCTGGGGAGCGCACCTCCAGCAGGTGCTGCTCCAGTGCAATTTTTACTTTCAAAGACTGGCTGCGGAGCTCCTCAAGCACCTCGGGCACAGTATAAGCACGCCTCTGGAGCGCAAGTGGTTCGAAGCCCGCGAAGAAGGCTCCTGCGTCGAGAACCAGTATCATAGCCTCTCCCTTATCCTCTCGTAGTAGTCGTCTTTCAGCTTGAGCAGCTTTACCACACTGGAAGACTTCTTCAGGATAACCTCCTCCCCGGCTTTCAGCTCGAGCACCCTCTGCCCGTCTATGACGAGAAGCGCGCGCTCCTTTGCGTCCACCAGCTTAATCTTCACTGTGAGGTTCTCGGGTATCACCACACTTCTCGCGGAGGAGCTGAAGGGGCAGATGGGGGTTATCACCACCGCACGCGTGCGCGGATCGATTATGGGTCCGCCAGCTGACATGGAATAGGCCGTCGAACCTGTGGGCGTTGCCACGATAACACCGTCGCTTCTCAGAACCTGAGCCAGCGCACCGTCCACATAAACCTCGAGGTGCAGCATCTTAACCGGCGATGCGCTGGCCACGACTGCCTCGTTGAGCGCCTCGCCCACCCTTCTGCCGCGCACCAGAACCGCAAGCTTGCTCCTCTCCTCAACATAACCCCCGCCTGCGAGCACCTTCTCAAGCGTGGAGCGCCATTCTTCAGGCTTTGCCTCAGTAAGGAAGCCCATCATGCCAAAGTTGAAGCCCAGAACAGGTGCTCTATCACCGGCACCCCGCGAGGCGGCCTTGAGTATCATTCCGTCGCCCCCAAGCACCAGGTAGAGGTCAACCTGCATTGCCTCGATCTCACAGCCTTCGGCACCGAGGTCGCGGGCGCACTCGGCGTCGTACACCACGTCTATGTCCCTCTCTGCGAGGTACTTCACAATCTCCTGCGCCACGCGCCTTGCCTCGGGGGTGCGCTTTACTATAAGTCCCACCTTTTCTATTTTTTCCATGTTATCTCTATTTTATTCGAATGGTATTTAATAGTGCGGGTGTAGTCTAGTGGCAGGACCCGAGCCCCCCAAGCTCGTGACCCGGGTTCGAATCCCGGCACCCGCATATACTCCAAACACTTTCTGTACATTTAACTTCCCGGGAAACAGTTTAATACCTCCCCGAGCAACCTTTTAACCATGCTCCTGAAGAATGCAAAAATAGCTTTGCCCAGTGGCATAATCTCTGGCGAGATACTTATCGATGGTGAGAAAATCGCTGCGGTTGGAAAAACCCTAAAGGCGAGGGGGGAGGAGAAGCTCAATCTCAGGGGAAAGCTGGTGCTCCCTGGCATGGTTGACATCCACGTGCACATGCGCGACTTTTCAGAGCGGAGCAAGGAAGATTTGACTACCGGCAGCAGGGCTGCAATTGCCGGCGGGGTTACCACCTTCTTTGAGATGCCCAACACAAGGCCGGCGATAACCAGTGCTTCAGTATATCGCCGGCGCCTGGCACTTGCCAGCAGGAGGTCTCTGGCGGACTTTGGGATATACTTCGGTGTTACGGCGGAGAATCTGCCAGAGCTGAAAAAACTCTCACCCCCGGCGTGCAAGCTCTACCTGGACGGCACCCTGGGAGAGGTGGACTACCCCACCCTGGAGGAGGCGCTAAGGCTGGTGAGCTTCCTGGCGGTGCACGCTGAGGATGCCGCCACCATACAGCGCAATCTAAAGAGACTTAGAGGCGGAGAAGACGACTGCACGCTGCACGCCAGGGTGCGCAGTCCGGAGGCGGAGGCTGTGGCTGTGGCAAAGGCAGCAGACATAGCGGCGAGGGTAAAGCGGATGGTGCACATCTGCCACATCTCCACGGCTAAAGCGCTTCGCCACCTGAACGAGTACACCACCTGCGAGGCCACACCCCACCACCTCTTCCTGACGGAAAAGGCACTCCGGGAGCAGGGCAGCTATGCCAAGACCAACCCGCCGCTGCGCTCCGCCAGCGACGTTGCAGCGCTGTGGCAGGCCCTGAGCTCTGGGAAAATCACCTGCATAGCCAGCGACCATGCGCCCCACACGCTTGCAGACAAAGGCGGCAGTGCCCTTGAAGCTGCGGCGGGCATTCCAAACCTCGAGCTGATGCTGCCGCTCCTCCTCACCGCAGTGAACAGGGGGAAGCTCAGCATCCAGCGGCTGATAAAGCTGTGCTGTGCTGCTCCCTCCAGACTCATGGGACTGGAGCAAAAGGGAGCCATCGCTCCCGGAAAGGATGCCGACCTCGTGGTCGTGAACCTGCGCCGCGAGCATGTGGTGAGCGCTGAGGAGCTGCACTCAAAGGCAAAGTACACCCCCTTTGAGGGCTGGAAGCTCAGAGGTGCCGTGGAGCGGGTATTCCTGCGCGGCGAGCTGGTGTACCAGGAGGAGGACTTCCTGGTGAAGCCCGGATTTGGCAGAGCCGCACTACCTCTCCCGCCTTGATTCCCTGGAAACCACATCTCTCAGCGAGGTCCTTGGCGGTTGCTTTCTCCTCCGCCGGGTTTTTTTCTTCTTGGGCTCCCTGAATATCTCCCTTATGTCCTCCTCATCCAGCCTGCACTCCCTGGCGCGCTCGTATATCTCCCGCACCCTCTTCTCGACCTTGAGCACCTCGTACACCAGAATAACCGCCGCAAGAATGACCAGCAGGTCGGCGGCTATACCCACGCTGGTGAAGATCATCACCGCACCTATTACGGTTATCTCAAAGAGAAGCACGACGATGCAGGCTATGACAATCTTCTGGAAGTTCCTGACCGGGTCCTTTCTTATAAGCAGGTATGCTGCCAGGAAGAAGAAGGTAAATATCAAAAGAACCTGGGTGAGTGACACTCCCCTCAGGAACATTCCCACAAAAAAGGATACCACAAGCACGCCCACGAGTATGAACACTGCGGCGAGCACATAGCCAGCGACCTGCATACCTCTCGACGACATCTGCCACCTCTCCAAAAACCAGATTTATATTGTCCCCCTGTCTTTATAATTCAGGTGGTTCAATATGGATACTTTCGAGTACGAGGTGGTTAATGCAGCACACGCCAGACGGAAGGGGATGCTCAGCCTGCAGAACCTCCTAAATAAAATGGGTAAAAGAGGCTGGGAACTCACTGCCATAGATGGAGACCACTACATATTCAAGCGCAGACTTTGAGCTACCTGCTCGCCAGCTTTATGTCACTGGCCTTGACGGTTTTCCTCTTCGCGTGCTTTGCCAGTCTGCCTGCTTCAGTGGCTATCTCCGTTCCTATCTCCTCAAGAAGCTCTGCAAGCATCACCGCGGCATCCCTGCCCACGCGCATGTTTGTGGCTTTCCTGATAATCCTACCACAGGCAGCAACGGGTAATTCTCCCATAAATCCACCACCTCATGAATATTTTCCCATCTTCATGCACATAAAGCTTTCGCTTGTTGAAATCACTTTACCTGTGCACGACTTGGGTTTAACCTGCGCCACCCGAACACTGATATTCCCAACAGACCCTATGCCTTTGCCTTCGCAGCTTTGGCGGAGTACTTCCTGATTATATCCTCCGGCGGAACCATATTTTTGTCCATGCCGAGCTCGGCGTACGGGTCAAGTCCCAGCGCCAGACCCACCAGCTGGGTTATGTAGAGCACTGGAATACCCAGCCTCTCACCCATGTGCGCCTCAATCTCAGGTTGCTTTGCATCCAGGCTGAAGTGGCACATGGGGCAGGCGACCACTATGGCCTGAGCACCCGCCTCCCTGGCTTCTCTGAGTATTTCATAGCTCAGCCTGTGCATCTCCTCCTCCTGGCTCATCATAACAGGTGCGCCGCAGCAGCGCGTTTTGCGGGTGAAGGGGAGCACCGTAGCACCGAGTGCCTGGATTATCCTGTCCATACTTGTTGGATTTTCCACATCGTCAAAGGTCTCCTTCCCGGGAGGTCGGACGATATAGCAGCCGTAGTATGGCACCACCCTGAGCCCTTCCAGCGGTCTGGACACCTTTTCACCTATGGCGTCCACACCCACGTCATTGAGCAGCACGTCCAGCACGTGCCTCACCTTTACCCTGCCCTCCACCTGTATTCCGGTGCCCTCCAGCGCCTTTTTCAGGACCTCCCTGTTGTGCTCACTCTCAAGAACAAACTCCCGGGTGTGCTTGAGGTTCTGATAGCATGCAGGACAGGGCGCCACCACATCTCTGCCAGTGGCTTCAGCCTTTGCCAGATCACGGGCAGGCAGAGCAACTGAAAGCAGTTTGCTGGTAGCATGCGCTGCGGAGGCACCACAGCAGCTCCAGTCCTCAAGCTCCTGAAAATCCACACCAAGAGCGTTGAACACACTCCTGAAGCTCATGTCGTACTCTTTTGCTGTAGCCTCCAGGGAGCATCCGGGGTAGTAGGTGTAGCTCATTTTCCTGCCTCCATTCTGGCGACATTCTCAAATATCCTCTTCACCTCGTCTCTGCCTGCTATCTTCTCGGGTTTGAAGGGGAGCTTCCCCTTTTTCATCAGGGCGATGCCGAAGGGAGCATTCCTGAGCAGATATCTGAGCTTTGTGAATATCCCCTCTCTGCTTCCCAGTGCTGTCTTCATGAGGAGCAGCGGTTCGAACTGCCTCCCGATGTTTGATACAATTTCATTAAAGCTCCTGTAGAAGGAAGCGGCCCTGGGTCTGGCAATCCCGGAGTTGTGTCCCTCCTTCATTGCGATGCTCTTCAGGGCAGCCATAACCTCGGTTATCTTTACCTCCCTCGGGCATCGCACCTGGCACTGATAGCACGAGGCACAGAGCCAGATGGTTCTGCTACTCAGCACACGGTCGCGCATCCCCAGGTTTACCATCCGGATTATCTGCCTGGGCGTGTAGTCCATGGCAGATACCGTAGGACATCCCCCGCTGCAGGTGCCACACTGGTAGCATGCGGCAATTCCCTCACCGCCAGCAGCAATAACCTCACTTCTGAAGTCCCTCATTCAGGTGGAGCCTCCTGAGCCTTTGAAATTTGTCATTATTGTTCATTATATTATGGCTAACATTTAAAAGCTTTTCCTATATTGGCCGGCCGGACGGGCAGCCGGTTTTATGGCTACATCTTTTCGAGCACCGGCATGCCCAGGAGGCGCATCCCACTGCCCAGCACTGTGCGCGCAGCATTGACAAGATTGAGCCTGAAGTCCTTAAACTCGCTTTTAAGCACGGGGTCGAACATGTAGAAGCGGTGGAAGGCGGTGGCTAACTCTACAAGGTAGGTGGCGAGCATGCTTGGCCTGCGCTGCTCCGCCGCCTGGGAAATAACCTCAGGGTAGCTTGCAAGCAGCTTCACCAGCGCGCGCTCATTTTCGGTGAGCTCGCCAACCTGGAAACTGGAAGGCGGCTGAGCCTTCTCAAGGATCCGCGTTGCCCTGGCGTAGGCGTACTGGATGAAGGGCGCACCCTGGCGCTCAAAGTCGAGGGCTTCCTCCCACCGGAAGACCATCGCCTTCTCGGGTGAGATTCTCGCTATGCTGAACCTGACCGCAGCTATGCCCACGCCCTCGGCAACGCTGCGCTTGAACTCCTCGCTCTCCTGCGGGCGGCGCTTCGCAACTTCGCCGTAGGCCCTGCTCACGGCTTCGTCTACAAGCTCGTCCAGGGAGATGAACGTACCTCTTCGAGTGGACATCTTTCCACCCGGCAGGGAGATGAACTCGTAGATTATAAACTCAGGCTCCTCTTCTCCGAGAATGCGCAGCACGGCGCTCAGCTGCTTCGCCAGAAGCTTGTGGTCTGCGCCCCACACGTTTATAAGCTTCCCGAGCTTCGCCTTCCACAGGTGGTGCGCAATATCTCGAGTGGCGTAGAGGTAGGTGCCGTCGCTCCTGCGCAGCACCAGCTCCTTTTCTATGCCGAACTCCTGCAGGTCCAGGTAGAGCACGCCATCCTCCCTCGCATACTTCGTGGAGCGCAGCCTCTCCACCACCCTCTCAACCTCGCCGCTGCGCACAAACTCGCTCTCCCAGGTGAAGAGGTCGTGGGCAATGCCCAGCCTTGAGAGCGTCTGCTTTATCCC
>WANX01000028.1 GCA_015521565.1 Candidatus Hydrothermarchaeota archaeon | reverse complement strand
GAACTCCAGCGAAATAAGAGTGATTGAGGTAGACGCTCCCCTTTTAATAAGCATAGAGTCGCCGCTCAACAGAAGCTATCCCTTGCAGAATGTGCACTTCAACATCACCGTCAACAAACCCTTAGCGAGTGCCAGTGTTTCCATAGACGGCAGAGGCAATCACTCATTGGTCAACGACTCTATAGCACACTGGTACAACATCTCAATTTCCCTGAACGAAGGTGAGCATAATGCCACCTTCTACGCCCAAGATTTAGCCGGCAATGTCAACTCCTCAACTATTTACTTCACAGTGGATGTAACCCCGCCAAATGTGAGCTTCATTCCCCCAACACCCTCAAACGGCTCTATCAACACAACCGGCGAGATAATCATAAACGTGAGCCATGCAGAGCTTTATCCTGACACGCTGGTGCTGAGCTGGAACGGTACAAACTACTCATATAATTACAGCGGCAGCTACACCAACATCACCCTGTCCAACCTCCCGGATGGGCGCTACTCCTACTACGTATGGGTGAACGACACCGCCGGCAACGCCAACTCCACCGAGGTAAGGGTGGTTACCATAGATACCTCCCCTCCAGCTGTCACAAACATTACCCCCGCCAACGGCTCCGGCGTTAAGGGTGTGGTAACAATAAGCGTGGTTGCTCGCGACGCCGGCGTGGGCGTCGCCTCAATCATCGCCAACATCTCCAACGCCACCTATTCGCAGGTGTTAAATCTAACCTACAACGGCTCTGGCGTGTGGTACAACGATACCTGGA
Organism: Candidatus Hydrothermarchaeota archaeon; assembly: GCA_015521565.1. Taxonomy (GTDB): domain Archaea; phylum Hydrothermarchaeota; class Hydrothermarchaeia; order Hydrothermarchaeales; family BMS3B; genus Pyrohabitans. The sequence continues at coordinate 18,260 of WANX01000028.1, read as the reverse complement.
ACACCTCCGCGTTAGCCGAAGGCGAGTACAACATAACAATCAATGCCACCGACTTTATTGGGCGGAGCAACGCCACCCGAGTGAGTGTGGTTGTGGACAGGACAGAGCCAACATCAGAAGTGCTCTCCCCATCGCCAAATGAGAACATCTCCACTACGGTGTACACCATCAACGGCACCGCTTGGGATAATGAGAGCGGCGTGGCTCGCGTATGGGTGAGCGTGGACGGCGGCTCAACCTGGGCGCTGGCGAACGGCACCTTCAACTGGAGCTATGAGTGGAGCATAGCCAGAGACGGCGTGTACAACATCACCAGCAGGGCGGAGGACAGGGCGGGCAACAATCAGACGCAGCTTAAAAACACAGCCGTCACAGTGGATGCAACACCGCCATCAATAACCCTCCTTCCCCCGACCCCCGGCGATGGCGACACGCTGAGCGCGGGCGCGGGTAGCGTCACCATAAACATCTCCATCAATGAAACGCACCCCGACACTCTCGTGCTTGGCTGGAACGGCGCCAACCAGAGCTTCAACTACTCCTCTGGCTATGTGAGCATAACAAAGAGCGTCTCCTTCGGCGGGAGCTACACCTTCTACGTCTGGGCGAACGACACCTTTGGCAACGCTAACGCCACGCCTGCGAGGAGCTTCTCCGTTGCCTCCGGAGGCGGCTCCGGCGGAGGTGGCGGTGGAGGCGGCGGTGGCGGTGCACTGCCGTGCAACGCCGCTGAGATTGAGAGGATATTCGCAGGAAGCAGCGCCACCGCAACCTTCGATGAGGAGTGCGTCCCCGACATAGTGAACATCACCCTCTTCGGTGCCCTGACCCAGTACAACACCAGGATATACGTGGAGACCTACCGCAAGAAGCCCGATTGGGTAATCTTCCCCGAGCCAGAGCGGGAGGTGTACAGGTACTTCAAGATAAAGTACTCCAAGCCAGACACCTACATCGCAAGGGCTGAGATAGCCTTCAGAGTGGCAAAAGCCTGGCTCATGGAGGAGGACATAAACCCCGCGACGGTGGTGATGCTCAGGTACGACAGGAGCAGCAGCCGCTGGGAGGAGCTTGAAACGGGGCAGAGCGGAGAGGAGGAGGGGTACCTGATATACAGCGCAACCACGCCGGGCTTCTCCTTCTTTGCGGCTGTGGCTGAGAAGGGCTCTGGATACAGCCTCAAAAAGGAAGAAGTAAAAAAGGTTGAGAAACCTGCCGAAATCCCGGTGGCGGCGAAGAACATATCAGTGGAGGCTGCCGGGAAGATTGAAGCCCCGTCAGAAAAGAAAAATCTAACCGAAGGGCGGGCGGAGGAGCGGGCGGAAGAGCAGAGGCCGGAGAAGGCAGAGAACATAACAGCGCCAGAGGCAGAGGAGAAGAAGGGTATTTGCGGACCCACAGCAGTGACTGCTCTGGCGGCGCTTTTCCTGCTCCTCAGGCGGAGTAAACCCTAACCCCCAGCCTCTCCGCAGCCTCGCGTGCAGAGTCGTCGATAAAGGGCGAAGAGATTACTACCTCGTCCACCTTTCTTCCGGCGATTTTCTCGTAGAGTTCGGCTTTTCTCTTAAGCGCAGCCACGTCGCTGGCGCGCGCGTGGGATGTGACCTCCAGGACGACAACTCTGCCGTTCTTTATCACTATGTCGATGTCTACCACCGCGGGGTAGCCGAACACGTATCCATCTTCGTCGCGGTAGGTCCACTTCTCCACCTTCGCCTTGAGCTCCTTCTCCAGAAGTCCCCGCAAAGTTCTTCTGAAGGCGCTCTCGCTCATTATGCCCCACCTGGCACCTATAGCGCCAAGGGTGGTTTTAATGCCTTTAACCTCCTCCCACAGCCTTTCCTGCCCCTCCCAGAGCTTTTCCTGTCCCCGTGCGAGCTGGTCGTACTTCTCCCACAGCTTTTCCTGTCCCTCTCTGAGGCTCTTAACCTCCTCCCACAGCTTTTCCTGCCCCTCTCTGAGGCTCTTAACCTCCTCCCACAGCTTTTCCTGCCCCTCCCAGAGCTTTTCCTGTCCTTCCCAGAGCTTCTTTATCTCTGCTCTTATCTCACGCTGCCCTTCGAGGAGTTCCTCGTAGCCTATAAGTCCGGCAACGGCATGACGGAACTCCTCATCCTCCTTCAGGAGCCTGAAAATCTCCTTTTTAAGCATAACCTTAAAATCAAAGGGTAACGTATATAAAGCTGCCGCTACTCACCTCTGCCGCTCAGTACTGAGCGTATCCTGTCGGTGCTGGAATGCCTCAGTCTCCTGAGCACCACCTTCAGATGTCCATCGCTGCGCTCTGATTCCTCTATCACAACACTCACCCCCTGCCTGCGCAGATAGGTTAGGAACTCTTCAAGCTCCGCCTCACTCGCAAACTCCAGTTCGTAGTCTTCTGTTAGCACCTCTCCCTTTTTCACCCTTTTGATACTCTCCACCATTGGCAGGAGGATGCTCTTACCCAGCCTGAGGGCGCGCTCTTCCAGCTCTTTTTCACCTTCCTTCCACTCCACTGCCTGAAAACCCTCGCGGATAATCCTGGAGAAGAAGAACTCCCTGCCGTACTCGTAGGGGAAGCGGAAGGCATACGCCAGGTCGCTGGCGTTGGTCTGAGAGGAGGTGTACTTTACAGGCGGGAGCTTCATCTCTGGGTCCTTGATAACCACCCCCTCCCTGCCCTCTCCAGCAAGACGGCGCACAACCTCAAATATCTTCTGCGCAGCCTCCTCCTTTCTGTAAACCCCGAATAGCCTTACATGTTTGATTCCATACTCTTCAAGCAACCTGTTCCTTTCCAGAACGGGCATTGCAGAGTTGCTCTCCCGGTTGCGCAGATCAAAAACAAAAAATCCAAAGTCGCCAGCTTCCTCATAGCGGTGTACCACGTAAGGGTTCTTTTCACCCACGGCCTCACCACATATCACAAGTTCGGGATGTTCTTTCAGGAAGCTCTCCGCATTTCTGTCCCCCGAAAGCTTTGCTGTGGTATAGGGACACACAAAACCACCGCGCGTCAGCGCCAGGAGTCTGCCTTCAACCAGGGCGAGGCGGACATTATATCCGTTCATTTTCTCTTCAACAGCCACCCTGGAAGCAAAGTGCTTCCTGAGCAGTGGAACAAGATAAAAGGCGCGCATTATCTTTGGAAAACCCCGCACCACTGTGAGTTCATTGCCCAGAAAAACGGCGGTTCCGCGCTCAACTCCGGCAATGTCCTTCTTAAAAATGAGGTATCTGGGGCGGAAGTTTTCGATAAGCTGGACGCTCTGCCTCTCCAGCGCCCCCTTCAGGCGCCACTCCTCAATACCCAGCTTTTCTGCGACCTCTCCAAGCCTCATTATGCCACATCACACCAGGAGCCTGATAAGGTCGGTCTTTGTAACAATCCCTGCCAGTGTGTTCTCACTATCCACGATTGGTATTCCAGAGAATCCCCTCTCCAGCATCAATCTTGCCGCTTCGCCAGCGGTTGAGTCATCGCTGAGGGTAACCACCGCCTGTGTCATAATGTCCTCCACAATAAGATTGCGTACCCTGTTTGCCTGCTTGGTGTCTGCCACCGCCCTGAATGCCCCCAGGGCTCTGCCCAGCTGTCTTTCGGTTATTATTCCCACAATCCTGCCCTCTTCCACAACAACCAGGCGGGAGATGCCATTGTCCAGCATCAGCCTGCGCGCATGAATTGCTCTGTCCTCCGGCGAAATTGTGACAACACGCCGTGTCATTACCTTCTCCACGGGCTCCCGATTGTCCTTCAGGGGCTTGAGCAGGTCTGTGGTGGTTATTATGCCCACAAGAGAGTCGTCGTTGACCACCGGCAGGCTTTTTATGCGGTGCTCAAGCATTATGCGTGCAGCTTCGGAGATGTGAGTATCCCTGCCTATTGTAATCACACCCCTGCTCATAGCAGTTGAAACATGCAGACTGCTGGGCAGCTTCTTCGCATACCTGGAGGAGCCCATCACCTCAAGCACATCTTTGTCTGTAATCATTCCAACAATCGCACCCCTGTTCACAACCACCAGACGCGATATCCTGTGCTTCTCCATCAGCTCCAGCGCATCTGAGAGCTTCCTGTCCTTGTCTATTGTCACAACCTCCCGGGTCATAAGCTCAGAGACATTCACAGTACTCACCTCTCAACCATCGCCTTGAGGATGTCCCTCTTGGTTACAATTCCGCGTAGTTCAAAGGCTTCATTTACCACCGGCAGAGAGGATATCCGGTTATCCAGCATTCTCTTCGCAGCTGCAGCGGAGTCCTCGTCCTCACCGGCGGTAATAAGCTCGCTGCTCATCACATCGCCTGCAGTCACAAAGGGCAGTGTCCTGATGTACCTGTACCTGGGCCTCGAGGCCTGTTCAGGCTTCCTTACAAACAGTACCCTTCTGGCCTTTATTCCCAGCACAGGGTCCGCAAGCTCAAGCAGACTCAGGTCTGTGGCGGTAACTATACCAACCGGTCTGGTACCGTCGGTAATTATCACCCTGCTTATCCCATTTTCCACCATCAGTTCCACCAGATGAGCTATGGTGTGGTTTCTGTTTGCGGTAATCACATCCCGTGTCATTATCTCCGAGGTTTTAAATATTCCTTCCATATTCTCCACATAGGCTCTGAGCAGGTCTGTGGTGGTTACTATGCCCACAAGAGAGTCGTCCTTCACCACCGGTATCGATGAGATACCCTTTTCCACCATTATCCTGGCTGCTTCTTTTACCCCGGCATCCGGAGGTAGAGTGACCAGGCCTCTGGTCATCACCCTCGAACATGCAACCCTGTCGATAGGCCTCCTCCTCCAGGGTGCACGTCCTTCACCCAGACGGCGTGCCATGTCCTTGCGTGTCACAATTCCCACGGGCCTGCCGTTCTCAAGCACCACAACACGGGATATGTTGTTTTTTATCATGAGGTTGCGCACATGCTCCAGAGTAGAAGTGGTCTCAGCGGCAATAACAGGGCTCTGCATGTACTTCTCCAGCCTCATGGCTGACCCACCTCCTCAGCTCACCATTGCTCGCAGCAGGTCCCTCTCTGTGATAATTCCCAGGAGCCGGCTGTCCTCCACCACGCAGACAGTGCCAACTCCGGTATCCTCGATTATCCTTGCGACCTCTCCCAGGTCAGTGCCCTCTTTTACCGTGGGAACCTTTTTGCTCATTATCTCGGAGACCCTGGTTTTGAGGACCTCATCGAACCGATTCCTTACGATTTTTTCAAAAATGTGGTTTCTGCCGATAAACTCGATTATCATTCTGGTTGTGAGCAGACCTTCCAGAAAACCCTGGCTCACCACCGGCAGACGGCGGAAGCTGTTTCTCACCATTATCTTGGTGGCGTCGCCAAGAGTTGTGCCGGGAGTGGTTGTTATCACCTTCCGGGTCATATACTCTTCAACAAGTTTACCTGTCCTTTTGTCAGCCAGAAGATGAACAAAGTCTCTTTCTGTTACTATCCCCTTCACCCTGTTCTCATCGTCAACAATCACCACGCCACCTATCCTGGATCTCAGTATCTCCTGAAGGGCTTCATCAATGCTGGCGCTCATCGGGAGCGCAACTACATCCGTCACCATTATCTCATGCACCGCTTCATTTATAGCTGCCAGGAAATTGCCTCCGTATTTCTCGCTTATAAGTCTGGTCTTTTGATTACCGCCGAGAAGGTCTATAATATCGCTTGAGCCTATAATCCCCAGGAGTTTTCTGGTTCCTGGATCGGTTACCGGAAGCCGGCGAAAGCGGTATTTTGTCATCGTCTCTGCAGCGCCTTTAATAGTCATGGTGGGCGGTACAGTCACCACCTCAGTGGTGGCGATGCTCATCACACTTCCTGTCTGGTTTGAGATGTGGCTGCTGAAGTCCAGCGAGCCCCTGTCCCGCGCCTGACTTATGGTGTACTTCTCCTTCCTCTTAACGTCCACGTGCTCCTCCTGCATCTCATACCTCCTTGTTCAATCCTGAGTGAACATTAAAAAAATGGCTCCTGCCTCCCGGACAAAATAATTTTCACATAGGCAAATATAAAGACCCCGACCATTGTTTATTATTTGGGCTGCGGGATTAATAAACCTTTGGAGCACCGCCTTTTCAAAAAACATGTGCAGGTTATGCGACACTATTTATATATACCGCCGATCCGAAGACCGGCCTGAGCTGGCATCAGCCTGCGGTGATAGCCGGGGCAAGTCGGCGGGTACACGGCGCATATGGGCCCCTCCCCGAGAGTGCTCAGAGCGCAGTCGATGAGGGGAGGACAACCATGCGCCGAAAAGGGTCCGTCAGCAAAACCCTTTCTCTGTGAGGGTCCCCGGGCAAGCTCAGGCGCCAGCCAGCGATGAGCACCGGGTGTTAGAGAGCAGGGAACATGACGGACCAGTCCAAATATTGGTAAATATATTCTCAGGTTTTGAGACTTTTTCTGAGAAAAAAATGTTATATATGCACAAAGCCGATTTTTTAAAAAAAGGTCGCATAATTCTCCGAGAGGTAGATAGAGATGAATATCCGGAAGTTGTTCTCTTTTCTAACCATACCGGGTCTTAAAACTCTTACAAAGGAATCTGATATATCCGCTGAGTCTGAGGACAAAGGCGACGCCCGCATAATCAACCTCACCGCAGAGGTTCTTGAAAACACCGGAGAGGCCTTCTACATTCTGGACAGAGACCTGCGTGTTGTCTATTTCAACCAGAAGGTTGCAGAGCTGCTGGGCTACAGACCCGAGGAGGTTATGGGGAAGTACTGCTACGACTTCACAACCTATGTTGGCGTTACCCCGGCGTGCCACACACCCAACTGCTCCTCGGTGGCGGTGTGTGAGGGCAGAGTGGATGTGGTCCGGCGGGATGTGAGCCTGCTCACCAGCGATGGTCGACGGATTCCTGTGGAAATAAGCACATCTCCGGTGCTGAACAGGCAGGGTGAAAGGATTGCCTCAGTGAAGCTTGTGCGTGATAAGCGCGACCTGAATGCGGTCATAGACAGCATCGGCGAGGCTGTAATGGTCATGGACGAGGACCTGAAGATAACCTACTTCAACCCTGCGGCAGCGAAGCTTGCTGGGGTAAATGTTGACGATGCAATTGGCAAGTTCTGCCATGATGTGCTCCCTGAGGGCGCCTGCCACACAGATGCGTGCCCCGCAAGGAGGGTGCACAGGGAGGGCAGGATAACAATCCAGACAGTAAAGAGAACCGGGACAGGCGATGTGCCGGTGGAGATAACCGCCTCCCCAATAAGGAACTCCAGGGGAGAGTTCATGGGCACTGTGGAGATCATCAAGGACCTCAGGGAGATGAGGGCGATAAAAGAGCTGATTGAGAAGCTGCAGGAGGCAAGCTCTCATGTCTCGGCTGTTTCTGAGGAGCTTGCGGCGAGCAGCGAGGAGATGACGGCAAGCTTTGAGCACCTGTCGGAGACCATAGCCACCATCGCCAGAGAAACCTTTGAGAACTCCAAGAAGGCTGCAACTGCCTCGGAGGCGATTAATGAGCTCGCCAGAATAAGCAGGGAGAACTCCTCCAGGGTGGCGGAGGTGGTTAAGGTAATAACAAAAATAGCTGATCAGACCAACCTTCTGGCTCTGAATGCCGCGATAGAGGCAGCACGTGCCGGAGAGCATGGTCGGGGCTTTGCTGTTGTTGCAGATGAGGTCAGAAAGCTTGCAGAGAGCTCTGCAAAGGCTGCTGAGAGGATAGCCAGCATGGTGGAGGAGATGCAGGCTGAAACTGAGAGGCGTACACAGGAGCAGGTGGCTGCGATACTTGAGATAGCCAGACACTATGAGAAGAGTGCTCAGGATATAAATCAGGCAAACATCGCCACAGAGGAGCAGACAGCCAACATGCAGAGCCTTTCTGCCAGCGCCCAGGAACTCGCAAAGCTCGCCACCGACCTCCAGGAGCTTGTGGACAGGTTCAACCTGTAGGTGAGGCCCATGGAGGAGGACGAGCTGAAGCTTGTGGTTTTCAGGTTAGGAGATGAAGAGTATGCTGCAGAGGTATCCCAGGTGAGGGAGATAATAAGGATGGAAAAAATAACAAGGCTTCCCAGGGCACCTGATTTTGTGGAGGGAATAATAAACCTGCGTGGTCAGCTCACCACCGTAATAAGCCTCCGCCGGCTCTTCGGGCTGCAAGAAGGCAGTACACCCGGTGCCAGAATCATTGTGCTTGACCAGGAGGAACCCACAGGCATAGTTGTGGATGCAGTGACGGAGGTGCTCAGCCTTCCCCTGGAGAATATCGACAAACCGGAAAGGGTTTTTGGAGCGGACACCAGGTTCATAAAAGGGGTTGGCAAGCTGAATGACAGGCTGATTATAATTCTTGACCTGAGCAGAATTTTGAGTCCGGATGAGCTGGAGAATGTGAGTGAGCTCAGGGATGTGGTGATGCAGGAGGTGAATGGATGAGCATCAGGGTTCTTATAGCGGACGATGCTGCTTTTATGAGGAATATGCTCAGAAAAATCCTGACGCAGGCGGGATACGAGGTTGTCGGGGAGGCGAGTACCGGCGTGGAGGCGGTGGAGAAGTACAAGGAGGTCAGACCCCACGTGGTAACCATGGACATAGTTATGCCAGAGAAGGACGGCATAGAGGCTGTCCGGGAGATTATAGAGTACGACCCAAATGCAATAATAATTATGTGCAGTGCCCTGGGTCAGCAGTCAATGATTATTGAGGCAATTCAGGCTGGTGCCAAGGATTATATTATAAAGCCCTTCCAGCCTGCCAAGGTGATTGATACGATAAGGAAGGTTGTGCACAGAACCGGTTAATTTGAAGATGTCCGGAATAAAGGTGCTGCTGGTGGACGATTCCGCACTTATGCGGAGAATACTTCTGGATATCCTGAGCGAGGCAGAGGATATTGAGGTGGTGGGCACAGCCGAGAGCGGCGAGGAGGCGGTTGAGAAGGTGGTGAAGCTTTCTCCGGATGTGGCTGTGCTTGATATACTGATGCCGGGTATGGGCGGGCTGGCTGCACTGCGGGAGATTATGAGGCGAAGACCCACACCTGTGGTGGTGTTCAGCTCCTACGACATGCCGGAGGTGACGCTGGAGGCTCTTGAGATAGGGGCAGTGGACTTTGTTTCCAAGAATTCCGGTGGGGTGGAGGAGATGGCGGCGGAGCTGCTGGAGAAGATAAGAGTCGCAGCGTGTACAGATGTGCGCAGGCTTCGCCCAGAAACGCTGGATTTCAGAATCGTGGTTATCGGCGCGTCAACGGGCGGTCCAAGGGTTCTTGGAAGGCTTATCCCCCGGCTTACGCCGAATCTTCCGGCTGCTTTTATTGTGGTGCAGCATATGCCCTCAAATTTTACATCTGCTTTTGCAGAGAGGCTTGACAGAATATCGGCGATAGGTGTGAAGGAGGCTGAGGATGGAGAGGTGCTTCTGCCCGGCCGGGTGTACGTAGCTCCAGGTGGGCGAAATCTTACTGTGGAGAGGCATGGCGGCAGGTTTGTGGTAAGACTTGTGTCAGGCAGGAAGGGCAGGAATCCCATGCCCTCAGTTGACATTGCCATGAGGTCTGTGGCTGAGGCTGCAGGCACCCGTGCGGTCGGTGTGGTTCTTACAGGCATGGGGTGCGACGGCGCTGAGGGACTGAGGGCAATCAGGGAGGCGGGGGGTGCAACAATTGCCGAGGAACCTTCCAGCAGTATTGTGCGGAGCATGCCAAGGGCGGCTGTGCAGTCAGGTGGTGCAGAGAAGGTGCTCCCTCTGGACAGGATACCTGAAGAGATTTGCAGAATACTGGGGGATGGAGGATGAACACCCGCAGGTACATGGAGCTTTTTCTGGAGGAGGCCGAGGAGCACATCCAGAATCTAAGCAGGCTGCTGGTAGAGGTTGAAGCTGACCCGGATAACGGAGAAGTGCTGAGGGAGATTTTCAGGTCGGTGCACACGCTTAAGGGACTCGCCTCAACCATGGGCTTTGAACGAATTGCAGCCCTCGCTCATGCAATGGAGAGTCTGATAGAGCAGATGAGGAGTGGTGGTGCGCAGCATGAGACGGTGGACCTGCTCTTTGAGGGAGTGGACCTGCTGGAGGAGATGCTGAGGTCTGGCGATGTTGATATGGAGGTAGATGCGTTTCTGGAAAGGCTGGGGGAGGGGAGGAAGGCAGAGGGCTCCCGCAGGAGCGCCTTCAGGGAGCTTCTGTCTCCGGAAATAAGGCCCGGCTATGAACTCAGGGTGTGGATAGAGGAGGGGGAGGTGCTGAAGTCTGTGAGGGCTTTTACTGTGCTGAAGTGTCTCTCTGAGATAGGGTATGTAACGTCCACTTTTCCGGAACCGGAAGCGCTGGAGGCTGAAAGGTTCGACAGAAGTTTTGTTGTGCGCGTGAGAAGTGAGCGCACTGAGGATGAGATAAGGGATGCGGTGGAGACGCTTCCTGAGATTGAGAGGGTGGAGATAAGGCGACTGGGGAGGAGTGTCGCAGCGCAGGGCAGGCAGAGCATAAGGGTGAGCACATCAACACTGGACGCCCTGATGAATATCACCGGGGAGCTTATTATAAACCGTTCTGTGCTGGAGGATATAGCGAGGAGATGGGGGATGCAGGAGCTGGAGGATGCCCTTGAGATGACCCGCAGGTTAACTTCAGAGCTGCAGTATGTGGTGATGCAGGCAAGGATGGTGCCTCTCGAGTACGTGTTCAGCAGGTTTCCAAAGATGGTGAGAGATGTGGCAAGGCGTGAGGGAAAGGAGGTGGAGTTCAGTGTATATGGTGGTGAAATAGAGCTGGACAGGGCGGTTATAGATGAGATAATTGAGCCCCTGGTGCACATCATCAGAAATGCTGTCTCCCACGGTATAGAGCCGCCTGAGGAGAGGGAAAAGCTCGGAAAGCCGAGGAGGGGGAGAATTGTGCTTTCGGCTGTGAAGGAGAGGGATGGCGTGGTTATATCTGTGGAGGACGATGGCAGGGGTGTCGACCTGGAAAAGGTAAGGAGAGCGGCGGTGAGGGAGGGACTGGTGGATGAGGGTAGAGCCAGAACGCTCACCCGGGAGGAGCTGATTGAGCTGCTTTTCACTCCTGGCTTCAGTACGGCAGGCAGGGTAACTGAGCTCTCGGGCAGAGGTGTCGGACTCGATGCGGTAAAGAGTACCGTGGAGGCACTCGGCGGACATGTGGAGCTGGATACTTCTGCAGGGAAGGGCACGAGAGTCTCTGTGCGCATGCCCCTTACCATGGCCATACTTCAAGCGATGCTCTTCAGGGTGAATGGAGTCGTGTGCGGCGTGCCTGTTTCAAATGTGTGGAGGGTGCTTGAAAGTTCTGAGGTGCGAATCCTCCACAGGAGAAAGGTGGTGCGAATGGGAGAAGAGCTCATACCTGTGTGGTCTATTTTCGGGGAGGAAGATGGCAGGTATGTTGTTGTGCTGGAGAGGGGAGCGCACCACACCGGAATACTGGCGGATGAGGTGCTCGGGATCCAGGAGGTTGTGCTGAAGCCGCTGTCAGGAGAGGCCGCCAGGGTCAGGGAGTTTTCAGGAGGTACAATTCTGGGAAATGGAGAGGTGGCGCTGATACTGGATGTGGGTTATGTGGTTGAAAGAGGTGAAGAGGGTTGGAAGTGTGTGAGCTGAGTGAGGAGCAGCAGGATATTTTCAGGGAGATTGGAAATATAGGTGCAGGACACGCTTCCACAGCACTCTCGGCGATGATAAACAAAAAGGTGACGATGGTGGTGCCCAGGGCATATGTGGTGCCAATACAGCACGTGCCCGAGGTGGTGGGTGGACGTGAGGCGCCCATAGTTGGGATTTACCTGGATGTGTCCGGCGATATCCCGGGGAAGATTCTGATTTCTCTGCCGGAGGAGACCGCCAGGTATCTTGTCAGGGAACTTCTGGAAGAGGAGCCCTCGCCGGAGCTTTCTTCTCCTATGGAGCGCTCAGCGCTGGAAGAGCTGGGAAATATAATCGCAGGCTCATACCTCTCTGCGCTGGGTGAGCTGCTCAGAAGGAGACTGGTGCCGTCCACGCCGGGAATGGCGTACGACATGGCCGGAGCGGTGGTTGATCTGATTGTGATAGAGCTTGGGGAGAGGGTAAACCACGCGGTTACAATAGAGACGGAGTTTGTTATATCGGCGCACAGTCTTTCAGGACAGTTCTTCTTTCTCCTGGACTCTGAATCCTACCGGAAGGTGTTAGAGACAGTGGAGATGTACATTAAATGAAGAGAAATGTGGGAATAGGAGAGTATGTGGTGGCAAAGTCGCCAGCCGTGCTGGTGAGCCTTGGCCTGGGCTCGTGTGTGGGCGTTGCAATGTACGACCCGGAAAGCAGAGTGGGAGGGCTGGCGCATGTTATGCTTCCGTCTGTGAATGGGTCCGAGAGGAGGGGGAGTCCCGGAAAGTATGCAGACACAGCTGTCAGGCAGATGCTTTCTGAAATGCTCAGGAGGGGGGCTGTGAGGGAGAGGATCGTGGCAAAGATAGCGGGAGGGGCGACAATGTTCACAAACTGCAGCAGTTCAATAGGGGAGAGGAACGTGGAGAGTGTGAAGGAGGCCCTGCGGAGGGAGGGTATAAGGGTGGTGGCTGAGGATACCGGAAGGGATTATGGAAGGAGTATTGAGTTTGACCTCAGCACTGGCATGCTGTATGTGAGGAGCTTCCGCCGGGGCAGGAAGGTGCTGTGAGGTATGAAGACCTCCGAGAAGGGTGTGTTCGATTATCCGGGCGACTTTAGAAGGCTGCTCAGGGAGATAGAGAAGAGCTCGGGTGTGTGTCTCAGTGGATACAGGGACTCCTATCTGAAGCGAAGGATAGGTGTCAGAATAAGGGCAAACAATCTGCGCTCTTATGATGATTACCTGAACTTCCTCCAGAGCAATCCTTCCGAGTATGAGCGTTTGCTGGACAGGTTGACTGTAAATGTTACAGAGTTTTTCAGGAATCCCGAAACTTTCAGGGCTTTTGAGCAGCTGGTTCTTCCCCACCTGGCTGAACGTCAGAATATACGGATATGGAGTGCCGGCTGTGCCACCGGTGAGGAGCCCTATTCCATAGCAATTGCACTGGCAGAGTTTTTCGGGCGGGAGCTGGAGGAAAAGTCGGTGAAGGTGTATGCAACAGATATAGACGCCGCGTCGCTTGCGAAGGCGATGAGAGGGGAGTATGCGCCGGAGAAACTTAAAAATGTGGAGCAACACCGGCTGACGAGGTTTTTTGTCAGGAAGGGTGAAAATTTTGCAGTGGTGCCCGAGATCAGAAGTATGGTTCTGTTTGAGAGGCATGATGTGCTCAGAAAAAGATGGGTGAACTTCTTCGATGTGGTTTTCTGCAGGAATGTTGCCATCTACTTCTCGAGAGAGTCGCTGGATGTGCTGTATGGAAATCTGTACGCCTCACTGCGCAGAGGGGGTTTTCTGATAACCGGAAGGGTTGAGTCACTAACAGAAAGGGTGAGGGATAATTTTAAGGTGGTTAACAGCAGGCACCACATCTACAGGGTGGTCAGCTGAGATGCAGCGCTTGCAGAATCTTTTTTAGTTTTGTGAGTACTTGTGCGGGGTTTTCCCCGAGTATTCTGACCATGGGCTCTTTGCCGTGCCAGCCTGTGTCATAGATTATATCAGGCACACCCCCGTGCGATTCAACAGCTTTAAGGGTGCCCCACTCCATCGTGCTCACTCCCTCCGGTTCCTCGGAGCGGGAAAAGCTGGCCATGCTGAGTCCAGCTCTGTGAGCGGCTCTGATGACCTCAGGTGTGTGGCGTATGTTCATCGCCGACCTGATTCGCCGGTCGCAGCTGGAAGCAGCCAGCACCACTCTGCCCATGTGCCTTGAGGCTCCGAAGGAGATGCAGCCAGCTGCAACTGCCCTGCTGCCTGCCTTTACTATTCTTCCGCGAATACCTGCGATGTCCTCAAGCTTCGTGGCACCCGGGAGGGAGTGGACAAAGTTAACACCCACTTCGGGAATCAGTTCCACAAACCCGGAAATATGCAGAAGCTCTTCGACTGCGCTCTCAAGTTCTGTGAGTACAGGATATCTGGAAGCTTCTTTTTCAAGATAAGAGAGATGTCTGAGTACCCTTGAGCACCGTCCTGGGGTGTAGGAGGCCCGAATTGCTTCTGTGGTGTACTGCTTAGCCCTGACCACAGCGTCTTTTATTTCATATCCCATGCCAAGGTAGGCTGCTACTGCGGCTGAAAAGGTGCAGCCAGAGCCGTGGTATCTGCCAGGAAAAAGTTTGCCGGGAATTTCGTGGAATTTGCCGGCGTGGTAGAGCAGCTCGGTGCCACCAAGGTGTCCGCCGGTTATTACTACCGCGTTTGTCAGCCTGCCTATTTCAGCGGCGGCTCTTCTGGCATCGCTCATGCTCCTGATTTTTATTCCCGACAGGACCTCTGCCTCGTAAATATTGGGAGTTACAACAGTGGCAGCAGGCAGAAGCTGCTCTTTGAGAGAATCAACGGCTTCCTGCCTCTGAAGTCTGTCGCCGGAGGTGGCAACCATTACGGGGTCCACAACCAGGGGGTAGTCGCCTATACTCCTGGCAACCAGTTTTATTATCTTCGATGTTGCAAGCATTCCTGTTTTGGCGGCGTGAATGTCAAAATCTGTGTGAACGGCATCAAGCTGCTTTTTTATAATCCCGGAAGGAAGGTCGTACACATCTTCTACTCCGCAGGTGTTCTGCGAGGTTACAGAGGTTATGACACTCAGTCCATGAACACCCAGGGCGGCGAAGGTCTTGAGGTCTGCCTGTATGCCCGCCCCGCCTCCGCTGTCTGAGCCGGCTATTGTGAGGCAAATTCTGTCCATGTAAAACACCACCAATAGAGGTATTTTTAAATAAATAAAACATTTTTGTAAATTTTCAAAAATGTTTGCTCATATAAAATATTCCTGTAACAGAAAAATTTATATATTATGCAAAATATATTTTTTTGCAAATAGGTGATGGGAATGGATGAGCCTTTCTTCCACAGAAAGCCAAGGGATATCCTGCTGTTTTTGAGGGGGAAAAAGAAGGCGAATGTCTCCGAGGTTGCCGCCAGAACAAAGTCGACCTATGCTCACTGCTTCAATCTGATAAAGGAGCTGGAGGAGCTTGGAGCTGTTGCCACCTCAAGAGAGGGCCGCTCCAGGGTTGTGACTCTTACAAAAATGGGTGAAGATCTGGCGGAGCTGATTGCTGATTTTATGGAAGTTCTGCGGGGCGGTCGGAGGAGCACTGAAGCGGGAAGATTCGGCAGAGAGACAGCGCACCACCGGCTGATTGCCTATCACAAGAAGCTGTGCCGTATAGAGGAAGAGGCCAAAAAACCGGGAGCGGAAAGGGCAAAACTCAGAAGACTTCTCGGAAGGTACAGATATCTGGTGAGGAGGGTTAGACCTCGCAGTGAAGCGGATAGAAGGCTGAAGAAGGAAACGCTTGAAAAAATCGACTCTATTATTAAGCACATATAAAAAGATACTCAATGGAAAGTTATATATCTGCAAAAAATCGTAAATTTTATCTATGAACAGCCCGAAAAAGAATAAGACAGCTGTAAAGAGGGTTGCTATATATGTGAGGGTATCCACTGAAGACCAGGCAAAGGAGGGCTTTTCGCTGGATGCGCAGCTGGAGCGGCTGCGCAGCTACTGCTCCGCAAGGGGATGGGCGGTGCACAGGGAATACGTGGATGATGGATATTCCGGCAGACACATCAACAGACCGGCGTATAGAAGAATGCTGGAGGAAATGGATAGCTGGGACGTTCTGCTTGTTTTAAAAATGGATAGAATTCACAGAAATTCCCGGAACTTTATGGAAATGATGGAGTTGCTCAATAAAAATAATAAAGAGTTTGTAAGCATGACAGAAAGTCTCGATACCTCTACTGCAATGGGACGTTTTGTGATGGACATTATCCAGCGCATCGCCCAGCTGGAAAGTGAGCAGATAGGCGAGAGGGTGCTCGCAGGAATGGAGCAGAAGGCGAGGACGCCTGTGGAGCACCTGGGAAAAGGCAGGCATCCTTATCTGGGTTTCGCCCATCCCTACGGCTACAGATATTCCAACGGGAAGCTTCATGTGGTTGAGGGGGAAGCGAGGCACGTTAGATTCATCTTCAAAGAGTATCTGGGGGGGAAGACCCTGGAGGAGATATGCAGGACGCTGAACGCAAAGAATGTGCCAACTAAGAGAGGTGGTAAATGGGCGAAATATACAATTTCAAAGATATTGAAGAATCCAGTTTACGCCGGATATTTAGAATGGAACGGAATTATAAAAAAGAACAATCACATACCCATAATTGACAAAGAAACGTTTAATAAGGTTCAGAAGATCATAGAAAGCCGTGGCGGAACACCCGTATATATACCGGATGACAGTCCCGGTAAACAACGGTAGTCCGTTGTTTACTCTACCCATCAGGTTGGAGCTCCACCTTCGCCTGGCCAGTTTCAGCATGGCTCTCTGCCTTATCCCGGGATTCTCAGGACATGAACAGGCGTTTGATGAGGCTGTGACGCAGCTGGTAAGTGTACTGTGACAACACATCTGTCCGCTTTTGTTGTCAGCACATATGTCTTATTCTTGTAACACTTTCACCTTCCTCAAATACCTTTCTGCCGGCGTAATCCACCCGATTCCGCTGTGTCTTCTCACCCTGTTATATCTTCCCTGAAATCTGCTCAGTTCCAGCTGTGCATGGTCCAGGTCTGAGAACACCACCTGGCTTATAAGCCAGCGGTACATAATTTTAAAAGCCTCGATTTTACCTCTCGCTTTTGGGTTGTAGGGTCTCCCGGCAGCAAGCCTTATTTCCTGCCTCTCACAGATTTCGCGGAATTTCTTACCGATGAACTGTCCGCCGTTATCCACGTACTGAGCTCCTGGCTTCCGCCCTGTTTTTAATCCATGAGCGAGGGTATCAATGGCATTGGCGGCGGTCTTGCGCTTATAGATTCTGAGAGCAGGCACGAAGCGGGAATTCAGAACCCGTCGCTGAGCATCTGCCACAGAGAGTCAGGGTGTCCATTCCTCTTCAGAACACGGTTTACAGTCGGGTAGTTGAATTCCCTACCGGTCTCGTCAAAGAAGATGCAGAAAAGCCTCCTCGCCCAGCGCCTGAGCATCCTGCAACTTGTGCCAAGAGAAGCGCAGATCTCAGAGGTGGGGCGACGCTTAGCAAGGTAGCCGTGGACAGCACGGCATCCACCTGCACAAAATCAAAGGTGCACCCGGGGATGCTCAGTGGCTGTGGAGCGGTACGTCTGTTTTGAGGATGGTGTCGATACAATTATGTTTTATATGTGCAAACTTTTTTAAAATATTTTTATATTATAAATAATATACTTTTTACAATATATGTTTCACGTCGCTGCTTTGGTGCTTTTACAAAAATGTTTGCAAAAACTGTGATGGAGGTGACAAAAAACTATTGCCTCGGTAACTATAGGTGTTTAAAAAATCTGCCGGGGTAGCCTAGTCCGGAAAGGCGCCAGACTCGAGATCTGGTGCTCGCAAGAGCTCGGGGGTTCAAATCCTCCCCCCGGCGTACCGGTATAATCTGCATAGCCTGGAGGACGAACAAACGGGGAATCTATCTTTTTTTCTTTTACCAGAAAGCTGTTAAATTTTTCCTGTTCAGTGCGTCTTTCCGCCGTTACTTTTCTGCGTGATAACGATGTCTGCTGACCTTATAGAAGCGCTGCGGAAGGACGCCAGGCTCAGGAAGGACCTGAGCAGACTCGTCGCCTCGGAGATAATTGCAGACCCTGAGATAAGACTGCTTGTGGTGGAGAAGGTCATCGCCGACGTTGCAACAAAGAGCGATCTGCGGGGTGAGGTGGAAGCGCTAAAGAGCGAGATTGAGAAGAGCAGCCAGACCTTGAGGGAGGAGATTGACAGAAGCAACCAGGCACTCAGGGAGGAGATTGAGAAAAGCAGCCAGACCTTGAGAGAGGAAATTGAGAAGAGCAACCAGGCGCTCAGGCGAGAGATCGATCTCCTGGGAAGAAGGATAGACGACCTGCAGAAGGTTACCCTCTCGTCGCTTGTGGCGATAGTCCTGACCCTGGCAACGGTGATTATAACCAGGGTGCTCTAATCTACTGCCACCTCCATGAACCTTCTTCCGGAACCTATTTATCGGCACAGATTGATTTTTCCTTATTCATGTGCATCTATGTGCGTGAACTTACGGATGAGGAGGGGATGCGCTTAAAGCGCTATCTCCGCACTGCTAAGGACCCGGTTATTATAAACCGTGCCCATGTTGTGCTTGCAAGCGCCCAGGGGATGCGGGTT
>WANX01000027.1 GCA_015521565.1 Candidatus Hydrothermarchaeota archaeon | reverse complement strand
TCTAAGTTAACGGTTATTAGCCCCAGGTCAAACTTCTGTCCCAGAGAAGTCGAGGCCACCACGTTCTCTATAACCACGTCCGTCATCCAGATACCTCCTTTATAAATACCTTATCAGCCAGCATAGATAACCATTTAAATTATATATAAAATAGCAGTACCGCACGCTTGCACTTTTCGCTGTACAGCTTTATAGCACTGCACCCCTGATTTTCCTGATATTGCAAAAGGGATTCACATCCCTTTAGCAGAGTCCCTCATAGCCGGAGAGGTGAGCACAAACACAGGTTTTAAATTAATAAATTTCTATTAATAATTTACACGTGAAGAAACTTTGTAAGCAATAAAGTAATGGAGCCCACGCGATGCCTCCTCACTACAGAAAAGGTTTCTGGATGGAGCCCGGGAGGGAGTATCAGTGTGCCTCCTGCGGCGTCAGGTTCGGCACCAGCTATCCCCGCTTTATCAGTGACTGCCCCTCCTGTCACCATGAGTTCATATCCTATGTTGAGGAAGAGGAGAAGGAGGTGGTCTGTCTCCACAGAATGGAGGTGGTCACCAGGACGACCTGCCACTTCTGCACACTCCGCAGGCACGGCCTCTGCGATGGCTGTTAATTTCCTTTGTCTTTGCTAAGGTTTTCCTGATTTGGCATGCGCCCCCTCGCCACCAGCATTCTGGTGCTTGCCGAGATAGCCGCAAGGCAGCCCGGTGTGAGGCAGGCTGAGATAGCTGAAAAGCTGGGGATAAGCGCCCAGGCGGTTTCTGAGTGCATAAAGTCTCTGATTAAAGCCGGGCTGGTGGAGACGCGCGGCAGAGGTAGCTATGAGCTAACCCGCGACGGATACGAGCACCTTCTCAGCAGCGCCAGGGAGATGAAGCAGCTCTCACGCTTCATCCTTGAAGAGATAGTGGCCGGGCTTCGTGTATACACCGCTATTGCCGCTGAAGAGTTGAAGGCCGGCGAGGAGGTATCCCTCTGGATGGAGCGCGGCATGCTCCTTGCGGGAAGGCGCCCGGGGGGTGCGCGTGGCAGGACGCTGAGCAGTGCGCGGCGCGGCGAGGACGTTGCCATAGCAGAGGTTCGCGACCTGCTTGCGCCTTCTCCAGGCGGGGTTACCGTTGTAAAGGTCCCCGGGGTGGAGAAGGGCGGGAGCAGGGGCACTGCTCTCGGTCTGCTTCGCCGCCTGGCAGAGGGTGCAGAGTTCGTCGCAGCCCTCGGCGTGGAGGCAAAGGTTGCCCTGGAGAAGGCGGGCATCTCGAGCCATGCCTTCTTCGGCTCCGCCCATGCGTGCGTGGAGGCGGCGCACCACGGCATGCCTGTGCTCGCTGTTGCGGTGGAGGATGAGCTCCACCTGCTGGTCAGAAAGCTGGAGAGGGCAAAGCTGGAGTACAGCATTGTGGACGGGAGGAAGAGAAAATGAAGGTAGAACTTGAGCTTCTTGACGAGACACGGGAAAAGGTGGAGAAGCTCACGCGGGAGGTGCAGCGCTACGACATCGCCGACGGCGTAATTTATCTGATGTACGAGGGCAGGGTGGAGATATTCCCCCTCGACAGACTGCACCGCATGGTGGTGATGAAGGAGGAGGGCGAAGCCACACTGTAGCTAAAGCCCGAGCACGTCGAAGGTGGAGTAAACCCTGCCCTTCTCTGCTCCTGCCACGAAGCGCGCCGCCCTTATGGCGCCCTCCACAAACGCCTGCCTGGAGTGGGCGCGGTGGACCAGCTCAACCCTCTCGCCCTCCCCCGCGAATATCACCAGGTGCTCCCCCACTATGTCGCCGGCGCGGACGGCGTGGAAGCCTATCTCCCTCTCGCTGCGCTCGCCTATCACGCCCCGACCCCGCGAGTACCTGGCGCACTCCTCCAGGCTCAGACCCCTCGCCCGCGCTATGAGCTCTCCCACCCTCAGGGCTGTGCCGGAGGGGGCGTCCTTCTTGTGGCGGTGGTGCACCTCTATAATCTCAACGTCGTAGTCTTTAAGCACGCTGGCGAGCTGCTCCGCAATTTTAAAGAAAACGTTCACCCCCGTTGCCATGTTCGGCGAGATCACCGCCGCTATGCGGTTCTCCTCCACGGCTCGCACAATCTCCCGCCTTTCCTCCTCCCCAAAGCCCGTGGTGCCAATCACCAGGTTAACCCCCAGCGAGGCAGCGAGCTTCGCGGTGGCAACGCACGCCTCCGCGGTGGTGAAGTCGATGAGCACCTCCGGCTTTGCCTCAAGCAGCACCTCCCGCAGCTCGTCGGCGGTGCTCAATGCCACACCGCACCTGCCAGCGCCGATAAGCTCGCCCACGTCTTTGCCTTTCTCCTCCTTCCCCGGCGCCTCTATAGCGGCGACCAGCTCCATGTCATCCCGGGCGAGCACGCTCCTAACTATTCCTCTCCCCATCCTTCCCAGGGCTCCGGTAACGGCGACGCGTATCAAGGCGACCACCCTATATGATGCCCAGCTTCGAGATAACCCGGCGTATGCGCTCCCTCTTCTCCGGCGAGGTCTCGCACAGGGGCAGGCGGAAGCCGCCAGCGGGCAAGCCCGCGAGCCTCATTGCCTCCTTTATGGGTATGGGGTTGGTGTCTATAAAGAGCACATCGAAGAGCTCGCTGAGCAGGCGGTGCTCCTCCTGCATGGCTGCGAAGTCACCCCTCAAGCCCAGCTCAACAAAGCGCTGCATTCGCCCGGGTATTATATTGGAGGCGACTGAAATAACCCCCTTAGCGGCATGCTCGCGCATAAGCGCAAAGGTATCGCCGTCGTTGCCCGAGAGTATTAAGAAGTCCTCTCCGCACAGCTCGCGAATCCTGCGCCAGCTCTCGGGTTTGCCGCTCGCCTCCTTCACCCCTATTATGTTGGAGTGCTCCTCCTTCAGCCTGGCCATGGTCTCGGGAGCTATCTCCAGGGCGCTCCTGCCTGGGATGTTGTAGAGGATGTGGGGTATATCCACGCGCTCCGCTATTGCCGAGAAGTGGCGGAAGAGCCCCTCCTGACTGGGCTTGTTGTAGTAGGGGCACACCTGCAGCGTGGCCTCCGCTCCCACGTCGCTCGCATGCCTGCTGAGCTCAACAGCCTCCCAGGTGCAGTTTGAGCCCGTACCGGCTATGACGGAGCATCGCGCGTGCTCCACCGTGAGCTCAACCACTCGCCTGTGCTCCTCGTGGCTCAGCACCGGTGACTCGCCGGTGGTGCCCACCGCAACTATGCCAGCTACGCCGCCCTCGTTCTGGAGCTCCACGAGGCGTGCGAAGGCCTCCTCATCCAGCTCCGGCTTAACGCCGTTGCCCCTGAAGGGCGTCACTATTGCGGTGAAGCAGCCCTGGAACATCTCACTCCCTTACTCTCTGCCTCTGCTTAATCAGCCTTGTAACGTAGCCCGCGATTCTGTTGGCAAGCATCTTGCCCTGCAGGTCCAGGACCCTCTCAACAAACTCGCGGTTCTTCCTGAAGTCCAGGGTGAGCGAATCACCATACCTCTGCACCAGCTCCAGGGCGGTGCGCTTTATGTACTTCTGTCTTATTCTTCCCAAGTCTTCACCTCCGGAATAAGCCTCGAGGTAACCTCAGAAAATCTTAAATTGCGTGCGAAGTTAACTAAGCATATTCAGAGGTGATATTTATACTTTACTTAGGAGGAGGATTATGAAGAGGAGTCTGGTAATTGCTGCGGCGGTGCTTATAACACTGATTGTGGTCTCACTTCTGAGCGCCTATGTTATATCAAAGCCTGGTGACGGCATAATCACCGGCGACCGCGTGGCTGTGATAAAGGTGAGCGGAGTAATCTCAATGGACTCCGGAGAGGGTGCCTTCGCCTACGAAGCGACAACGCCAGAGGGGTTCAAGGCACAGCTGGACCGCGCGCTGAGCGACAGCTCTGTGAAGGCGATTTTGATAGAGATAAACTCACCCGGGGGGAGCGTCGTCGCCAGCGAGGCTATTGCGGAGGCGATTAAGGAGGCGAAGCAGAAGAAGCCTGTCGTCGCCTGGCTGGGCGAGATTGCCACCTCCGGCGGGTACTACGTGGCGAGTGCGAGCAGCTATATTGTAGCGGACCCCGGCACAATAACCGGGAGCATAGGCGTGATTTCAGTCTTCCCGGAGTATTCGAGGCTGCTGAAGAAGCTGGGGATAAATATGACTGTAATCAAGGCGGGGGAGTACAAGGACTTCTCCACCGGCTACCGCCCGCTCACCGAGGAGGAGCGCAGGATGGTGGAGGAGATTATCTACGACTTCTACGAGCAGTTCATCGCAGAGGTGGCGCAGAACCGCAATCTCAGCGTTGAGCACGTGCGCAGCATTGCGGAGGGCAGGATATACTCCGCAAAGCGCGCCAGGGAGCTGGGCCTTGTAGATGAGGTGGGTACCCGCAGGGTGGCGGTCAGAAAGGCGGCAGAGCTTGGTGGCATAGAGGGAGAACCCCAGCTGGTGACCTATGAGAGGAAGCCTCTGCTAAAAGAGCTCTTCGGCACCGGCATGGAGCGCCTGGGCTACGGCTTTGCAAGGGGGCTGCTGGAGAGCAGGGCACAGCCGGGGCTGAGGTAGGCATGCTAACGTATGTGCTTCTGAGCGAGGAGTCCCTGGCAAAAGTTAAGCCTCTGCTCAGCAACGAAAGGAGCTTTCTTGAGGAGCTGTACCTCGCCCTTGCCACAGAGCCGGTGCTGGAGATACAGGAGGAGGCTCTGGAGCTGCTCAGGCAGAACCTCTCTTTCTGGAGGAGGGGGTATGCCATCCCCCTGCGCGCGCTTGAGGAGCTGGAGCGGCTGAGCGGTGAGGAGCTGGAGCTGGACTGCGAAGCGATGCTCGGCTCTGAGGAGCTGGAGGCGGAGCCTGACGCAAGCTACGCCTTCGCCAGGGAGTTCTGTGCCCGCGTAGAGGGCGAGCGCGTGCTGGACATTGCCAGCGGCTTCGGATGGGTGCCGGTGCTTTTAAGCCAGAGGGCGCAGGTCTATGCGCTGGACAGCGCATATGAGAATCCCATTGTTTACGGGGAGGACAGGATTTACATCGCGGGCACAACGATAGAGCTCTTCCCCGGCTTTGCGGAGGGGCAGGCGTTTATCCGCGCAAATCGCGAGCGCTTCACCTGCTACGCCGACTTCGCCAGGCTCTTCTGGGAGAGGCACGGCGCAAGGCTGGAGAACATCACCCTGCTCCAGGGAGACGCCTCAGAGCTTAAAAGCGTGCGCTGCCTTGGTGAAGGCGCGCTTCCAGAGAGCTTCGACAGCGTCACCATCTTCTTCGGTTTAAACCACGTGGGCAAGGCGTGGCGGCGCGTGCTCCGCGAAGCCTCGCGCGTGCTCCGCGAGCGGGGCAGGCTGCACGTGGCGCTCTACCGAGAGTACCTTGCGAGGTTTCCGCTCAAGGGCGCCTACGACTGGGCAGAGCAGCTGGGCATAGAGGTTATCCCGCTGGAGGAGCTGCTGAAAGAGGCGGAGTCGCTTGATTTAAGGGCGAGGCTTGTGCGCGGGCATCGGGGCGAGGCCCTCTACCACATGGTGGTGATGGAGAAGAGGGAGTAGTTTTATATTCTGCGATACATATTAGTCTTAGGAGGTGACACATGCCAAGAGCTGAAAACCTCGTGGAAGTTTACAATAACTTTGTGGTGGAGCCTTTAAGGACTGATGAAGAGTTTCGAGATTTTTATGTTGAGAGACCGAAGGGCTCATTCACGGTGGAGGAAATAAAGGACAGGATAGAGAATTCTAAAAGAAAGGAGAAGTATCTGTTTCTTGGTTTTAGGGGAAGTGGGAAGAGCACAGAGTTAAACAGACTTATGAGAATGATTGATAAAAGCAGATTTATCGTGATTTGTTATTCTGTTAAAGATGAACTTGATGTAAATGATTTTGACTTTCGTGATTTCTTTGTCTCTATGGCTCTAAAAATTTATGATATGACCGGGAAGGAGAATATAATGATTAAGTCTGATATAAAATTGGATATTGAGGACTTTATAATGCGCATAACAAGAATAGAAGAGGAAGAAGTAGAAAGGCAGAAGAGTTATGGAATATCACTATCAAAATTCCTGCGTCTGAAAATTGGAAGTGAAGCAAAAACGAGAGAATATATCAGAAAAGAGCTTGAAACTAGGATAAGTGACCTTATTCAGAGGTTGAACTGGCTTATAGCGGAGGTAGAGGATAAATCAAGTAAAAAAATCGTGGTGGTAATTGATGATTTGGACAAGCTCACAAGAGGAGAACAGGCAGAAAAGTTCTTCTACCAGAACTATTCTCTCCTCCTTTTACCAGATTGTTTTGTCGTTTATACTTTCCCGATACCACTTGCCTTCAACCCATACTATGAGAATGTTAGACAGGCATTTGATGGTAGCTTTATTCTCCCCCAGCCTCCGATTGTGGATAGAGAGGAGAAACTGATAGAGGAGAATTTCGAATTCTACAGAAAAATTGCAGAAAAAAGGATGAATTTAAACTTAATAGATGATATTGCTATGAAGGAAGCCATACTTTCCACAGGAAAGCTATCTGAGTTTATTTTAATTATAAGGGAAGCTGCAATCAAAGCTTACAGGAATGGAAGGGAAAAAATAACTTTAGATGAAATAGAGGCTGCTCTTGAAAAGCTTCGAAGGACATATGATAGAACTCTCACAGAAAGGCATAAACGAAGACTTGTTGAAATTTATGAGAAGAAGGACG
This sequence comes from Candidatus Hydrothermarchaeota archaeon, assembly GCA_015521565.1. Lineage (GTDB taxonomy): Archaea > Hydrothermarchaeota > Hydrothermarchaeia > Hydrothermarchaeales > BMS3B > Pyrohabitans. The sequence goes on along the minus strand of WANX01000027.1, from coordinate 2,116 downwards.
CAAGAGATAGAGATGAAAAAGACAGTATAAGCAGAGATCTGCTTTTCAGCTTAACAGCAGTGGAATATGAGGATGAAGATGGAAGATGGTGCGATATAAATCCAATATTAAAGCCCCTTTTAGAGAAGTGGAAGAAGGAAGCTTAGAGGATTTGGAGAATGTGGACACCTTACTAACTGAACTTGAGGTGTCCAGAGGGAGAGGGAATATTATAATCTGCGTGGTCAATTCTCCTCTCTACAGAGACAGGATTATTCAGCTTTTAAAGGATAGATTTAGAATAAAGGTTATAAATGTGAGAGAAGGCAATGAGATTATCCACATTCTGAAAGAAAAAAATTTTGGAGAAACTGATGTTCTCGTGTGGATTATGCCGGAGGAGCCAAAAGATGATATAATCAACGCCTTAAACAACTTCAGAGAACTTTTCTACGATGCTGGTATACCCAGTGTAATTTTTTTCAACAGTGCCTTTACTGAGAAGGTAATAAGAGAAGCACCAGACTTCTGGAGATATAGAGGGAACTTCTATGAGTTTAAAGGTGAAGGGGAACTCCCATTTATCGCTTTTGAGTATCTCACAACACCTCTAATATATGAGAACAAAGAGGAGCTCGAAAAAAGAAGGGAGATAAATGAATACTTACTTGATAAGACTACAGATAAAAAATTTAAAGCTGATATATTAAGTGATTTGGGATTGATATGCTATTATCTAGGAGAACTTGACAAAGCTCTTGAATACTTTACAAAAGCTCTTAAACTAAACACAGAACTTGAGAGAAAAGGAGGAATTGCACAAAACTATCTAAACATTGGGAATGTTTACAGTATAAAAGGCGAATTAGATAAAGCACTGGATTACTATAATAAAGCGCTGAAAATAAATGAGGAACTTGGACGCAAAGAGGAGATAGCAGGCTGTTACGTAAACATTGGGAATGTTTATAGGATAAAAGATAAATTAGATAAAGCACTGGATTACTATAATAAAGCGCTGAAAATAAATGAGGAACTTGGACGCAAAGGATTAACAGCAACTATATATAGGAATATTGGAGTTATTTATGGGATAAAAGGTGAACTAGATAAGGCATTGAATTATTTCCTTAAAGCTCTAAAAATAGATGAAAAGCTTAGACGTAAAAAAGGAGTAGCAGGTAGTTATCTAAACATTGGGAATGTTTATAGGATAAAAGGCGAATTAGATAAAGCACTGGATTACTATAATAAAGCGCTGAAAATAAATGAGGAACTTGGACGCAAAGAAGGGATTGCGGATAGTTATCTAAACATTGGGAATGTTTATAGGATAAAAGGCGAGCTGGATAAAGCTTTGGAATACCTTAACAAAGCATTAGAACTAAATAAAGAGCTTGGAAATATAGAGGGAATGGGGATTACATATAGAAATATTGGAAATGTTTACTGGGTAAAAGGTAAATTGGACAAGGCACTGGAGTACCTTAACAAGGCACTGAAACTTTTTGATAAGTTAGGAGCCCAAATTGAATTATTTAAGACATTGATATTAATCGATAACATTTCTGAAAAAATGGCTAAAAAGAAAAAACATCAAGTTAAGCAGTAAAAACATCGCTAAGCTACGGCTCAATCTTCGTACCCAGAAGCTCCAGGAAGCTGCGGAGCCAGGCGGGATGCGCCGGCCACGCGGGGGCGGTGACTATGTTCTTATCCACGTGGGCACCATCGAGAGGCACGTCCACCCACTCTGCGCCGGCGGCCTTAACCTCGGGGGAAACCGCTGGATAGGCAGTGCACGCTACGCCTGAGATAACTCCCGCCGCGGCGAGCACCTGCGCCCCGTGGCAGATTGCCGCGATGGGCTTTCCCTCGCGCGCGAAGTGGCGCACAATCTCAAGCACGCGCTCGTTGAGGCGGATGTACTCCGGTGCGCGGCCGCCGGGTATTACCAGGGCGTCATACTCTTCCGGCTTAACCTCGTCGAAGGTGGCGTTGAGTGTGAAGTTGTGCCCCCTCTTCTCGCTGTAGGTCTGGTCGCCCTCGAAGTCGTGCACCGCTGTGCGCACCTGCTCGCCCGCCTTCTTGTCGGGGCATACCGCATCCACGCGGTGCCCCACCATCTGAAGCGCCT
>WANX01000026.1 GCA_015521565.1 Candidatus Hydrothermarchaeota archaeon | reverse complement strand
GTTCACTGAAACCCCGGTGCTGAAGTGTGAGTCTGCCTTCCTCTGCACGCCTGAGCACCGCCTCTGTCGCAGGTGGGATTCTGCCCATTGACTTGGCAAGCGCAGAGAGCTCACGCAGGAAGTCCCTCACCATGCGTCCTGGCGCAAGGCGCCGGCGTATCATCTCCTTCACAAAGGGCTTTGCCACCCTGGTGAAGTTGAACTCCGGGTCCAGAGTTCTGGCCACGCTCTCGATTGTGACCATGCTTTTTATGAGGAAGGCAAAGGTTGGCGGCATCATAACGCGATGCCTGAGGGCTATCTCCAGCATCTCATTTAAAAGCGCAGCAACATTCACCTGGCTCAGCCTTGTGTCATAGTACTCCAGAATTAAATCCTCTATATCGGCGCGAAACTCCGCAAGGTCGCTCTCCGGAGTGACTATCCCTATGCGCAGCAGCTGTTCCACAACACGCTCCACATCCTTATCCACAATTGCAATGGCAAGGTCCCCAAGCTTGTCCCTGAGTTCGCTGTCTATGCGCGCCACCATTCCGAAGTCCACCATTGCAATTCGCTCCCCCGGGAGAACCAGCAGGTTGCCTGGATGCGGGTCCGCCTGAAAGAATCCGTCCACAAAGTACTGCTTCATAAAAGCCTTTGCCAGCCTTTCCGCTATCAAACTGAGGTTGAATCCCCTGCTTCTGAGCTCCTCAACCCGGCTTATCTTCACCCCTTCAATGTACTCCATGCAGAGCACCCGCTTTGTGGTGAACTCCCAGTATATCTCGGGAATTTTTATGTACTCTGTACCAGAGAAGTTCCTCGCAAAGCGCTCTGCATTTCTCCCCTCCCGCATAAAATCAAGCTCGCGTCGTATGCTCTTTGAGAACTCCTTTACGATGCCCACCAGGTTGTAGCGCCTCGCCTCCCGCACACGTGCCTCAATAAGTGAGGCGAGCTGCTGCAGCAGTGCGATATCCGACTCTATTGTGCGCAGTATATTTGGACGCTGCACCTTGACAACAACATCCTCACCGCTCTTCAGCCTGGCTCTGTGCACCTGTGCAAGGGAGGCACTTGCTACGGGCTCTGTTTCGAAGTGGACGAAGACATCTTCCACTCTTTTCCCCAGCTCCTCCTCCACCACCCTGCGGATGAGCTCAAAGCTCAGTGGACGTGCCTCGTCCTGCAGCTTGCTGAGCTCGTCTATGTACTCCTTGGGTATCAGGTCGGGCCGGGTGCTGAGCACCTGTCCCAGCTTTATGTAGGTGGTGCCAAGCTCCTCAAGGATGAGGCGCACCTTTTCGGGTGCGGTGAGTCCCCTTACCTCTTCAGGAAACAGCCGCCTTTTAAAGGGGATGTAGGAGTACAGACCTGCGCGCTTCAGAAAAATGTCAAAGCCATACTTGCTTAAAACACTGACAATCTCACGCAGCCTGGCCACGTTGCTCAGTCTGCGTCTGCGCGGCCACATACTACTTCTCTTCCGCGAGTCTGGTAATTGTTCGTTCCAGCTTTTCTATCTTCCTGCTGAGCTCCTCCACGTCCCTTCTGGATGCCACACCAGTCCTGCTGAGAACCTTTTCCACCTCCTCCGCCACTCTTCTCTGGAACTCTTTCCTCTGCTTCTCCCTCTCGCTGAGGAGCTCCTTTACCAGTGACTTGCCCTCTTCTCTGCTAAGCTCTCCCTTCTTTTCAAGCTCAGCCACAAACTCACGTAGCTTCTCTTCGGTTATGGCAGCAAGGCCTATTCCCAGAAGTAGCGCCTTCTTTACCAGTTCCTTCACCTTCGTCCCTCCTGTTATCTAATTGGCAGGTGAGAATAAAAAGTTTCCCGCCACATTATCTTAAAAAGAGTGTGGGCCTGTGTCGCCACAGGCCCCTGGGCTTTTGGAGGGTGGCAGTGTTATTATACTGCCTATGAAATATAAAAATCTATCGCCTACAATAAAGGTTTGCCGGCCGCAGGGGCTGGAAAATATAAATAAAAACTTTAATATTTAAAAATCATTTTAACAGGTTTTCTAAAAATTACTGATGTTACTAAAGGGCAACTAAATAGTAACAGTCCCCAAAAAAGTGATTGCTCACTGGAATCTCACTACTCACCAAGGTAAGAAGCATGAGGGAAAAGATCATACTGATAATTCATCTGGTATGCCCTGCTCCTGAGTTGGGGAGAGGCAGTAGTGAGATTTCCATCTGAGCAGTTGCTTTTTTGGGGAATTAAAGGAGGTCACAGACATGGGTAAGATTGACTTGGGCACCACCAAGTATGTTATTCATGCAAGGATTGAAACCAACGGCGTTGTGGAAAAGCCAGATGTAGTTGGGGCCATCTTCGGTCAAACTGAGGGTTTACTCGGAAACGATCTGGACCTGCGGGAGCTTCAGAAAACAGGAAGGATAGGCAGAATAGAGGTGGAGATAGAGACCAGGGGTGGCAGGTCCAGAGGCACCGTAAAGGTACCGTCCAGCCTGGACAAGATAGAGACGGCGATACTCGCAGCTGCTCTTGAGACTATCGACCGGGTCGGTCCATGTGAGGCGAAGCTTGTGGTTGACAGCATTGAGGATGTGAGGGTTAGCAAGCGCAGACAGGTGATAGAGCGCGCCAAGGAGATCCTGACAACCATGGTGGAGGAGATAACTCCGGACAGCGTTGAGATAACGGAGGAGGTAAAGGAGGCCATACGGCTCAGGGAGATTCAGGAGTATGGCCCTGACAGGCTGCCCGCAGGCCCCAATATCGACGATAGCGATGCTATAATAGTGGTGGAGGGAAGGGCAGACGTGCTCCTGCTGCTCAAGTACGGAATTAAAAATGCCATCGCTGTGGAGGGCACGAGCGTGCCAAAGACGATAATCGACCTGAGCAGGAAGAAGACTGTCACCGCCTTCGTGGACGGCGACCGCGGTGGTGAGCTCATACTGCGCGAGCTGCTGCAGGTAGCCGAGGTGGACTTTGTCGCAAGGGCTCCTGATGGCAAGGAGGTTGAGGACCTGACAAAGAAGGAGATCTTTAAGGCGCTGCGCAACAAGGTACCGGCAGAGCAGGTGATGGACTACCTTTCCATCAAAAAGAAGGAGGAGCCAAAGCCCTTCGGCGGCAAGAAGACGAGAAGCAGAAAGCCTTCCAGGGAAGTGGAGAAACAGGCTGAGAAGAACGGCAAGCTTGAGACCTTCAGGAAGTTCTTCACAGACCTCTCGGGCACGTTGAAGGCGTATCTGCTGGATCAGGACTCCAACATAATAAAGGAGGTTGCAGTAAGGGACCTAGCCATGGCGCTGAAGAACTCCAAGGATGTGGTTTCTGTGGTTATATTTGATGGAGTGATAACCCAGCGTCTGGTGGAGATAGCAGCGGAGAAGGAAGTGGAGTACCTGGTGGGAGCAAAAGTGGGCAACCTCACCAAGAAGCCGGCGAACATCCGCCTGCTAACAGCAAACGACCTGGGCATCTCATAGCGAGCTCAGTGGGATATCATGTCCCTGATTGGAAGGTAGTAGGCGTACTCCCTGTAGGTTACCCCGGATTCCCAGTGGCCTGTGAGCTTTGCAACAGCAACGAAAGCAAAGAACACGCCAAGCAGCAGCGATGCAAAGACGGTTTTTTCAAGCTTGAAGCTCCCGGCGGAGACGCTCAGAGCTCCGCGGGGGCAGGCATCCACACAGGAGAGGCAGCCTATGCACTCCGGTGCCCTCACCGAATTTTTTGTGTGCACCTCAATACCTCCCGGGCACCCTTTTGTGCACAGTCTGCATGAGGTGCATCTGCTCTCATCCCTCTTCACCGACGTTACACCCAGCGAGCCAAGAACACCCAGCAGGGCACCGTAGGGGCACAGGTACCTGCACCAGAAGTTTCTCACAACCAGGGAGAGGAGCACCATTGCCGAGAGGAAAAGTATTGTGTTCCTGCCAGGACGTATCCAGAAATCCAGCAGCTTTGCATCCACTATCTTGTAGTAGGGTGATTGAAGAAAGGCTGCCACTGCCTGGGGTGACATGTCTATTAGAACCAGCTTTATGAAGAAGAGGAGCAGGAGGTACTTAACAGCCCTCAGCGACACATCCAGAAAACGGGGCAGACTGAAGTTCCTGCCAAACAGCCTTTCACCCGTTTTCCCGATGAATTCCGAGAGAGCACCCACCGGGCATATCCATCCGCAGAAGCCCCTCCGGAACAGAAAGGATACGGTTAGTGCTGCAAGAAATAGCACAAGCGCTGCCGGATGCGTGACATCCACCGCACGGTTTACTATGAGGTGTTTTAGCGCCACAAGAGCACCGACTGGCATGAAAGCGTCGATGCTTTCCGGACGGGGAACAAAGGGAGCGGCGCCCCCGGTGTCGAAATGTCTCACAAAGAGATAGAGACGGTACCAGATATAGATGGAGAAGAGTACAAAGAAAGCCTGCACACCCCATCGAAGATTTTTATTAAACTTTTGTTTCATACTGTAAAACTTAATTTTCATATTAATCTTTCTTTTTCCGAACATGTTCATGCAGAAATGATTTACAACGTTCCTGTGATGCGGGAGGGGATGCTTGAAGTCCTCGTCAGCGGACACACCCGCGAGTATCTGTACTGGAGCACTGCCGAGGTAATTGCAAGGGCTGTGGTGGTGGAATACCCGGAAAAGGCGGAGATAAAGCTGATAAATGTCGCACGCCACAGAAGGGGGGAGGGCATAGGCAGCATGCTGCTCGAAAGGATAGTTTCTGACTTCCTCCACAAGGAGCTGTTTACCTGGACCTTTAACGGGAGGAGTTCCTGGTATGAGAGGAGGGGATTCACGGTGGACGAAGAGCGCGCATCACTGCTGAAGATGGTGAGGCGCGCTAAACCCTCTGAAGGGGAGCGCTCTTAATCTGACTATAGGATTTAACAAATTCCCAGAAAGGTTTAACCTCATCCTTTTCGTTCTCCCCCTTTGGGCATCCGAGATAGAAGGTACGTTTTGCATTAAGCCCCGAAATCTTCACAGAGCTGAGAGGCATGCACTTCTGCGCCTCTTCCACCGGCAGAGATGGAAGAATGCTTATTCCCACATTTCTGGAAATCGCCGTGAGT
>WANX01000025.1 GCA_015521565.1 Candidatus Hydrothermarchaeota archaeon | reverse complement strand
TTCGCCCTGCTGGATTAAGCAGGGGCGCAATTAGCGGACCGTAGAGGAGGTGCCTCAGGTTCAGGGCGAGGGCTGCTGCCGAAGCCACCGCAAGCGGTGCGCCCGCGGCGAGCATGCCCACCAGCGCAAACTGGCTGGCGCCTGCGAAGATGAGGGCAGAGATAAGCACGCTCTCGCCGGTGCTCATCCCCACGCCGGCTGCCGAGATTCCGAAGGCAACCGCAACGGGAAGGTAGCCGAGCACAATCGGAAAGCTTGAGGCAACTCCAGCCATGAAAGCGCGCAGCTTCTACACCCCCCTGCGAAAGCAATATGAGCGCTGTCCCTCACCTCAGCATCTCCTCCGCCTTCTCCGGCGTCGCCAGCGGATAAATTTCAAAGCTCGCCGGCACAATCTCCGACCACTCAGTTAATAGCTTATGAAGCTCATCGTTAGAAGCTGCGTCAAAAATAACCACCGAGCCTCTGCCCGCTCTCGGATAGAAGCAGAGCACCTTCTTCTTCGTCCTGAGGTTTGCGATCCAGTCTCTGAACCTCAGCCTCGCCTCCCTAACCTGCTCCGGCTTGGCCGGCTCCGGAGAGCTTATCACCAGGAATAACATGCTTATCCCCCGCTCTGTGACATGCTAATTACCTTTCCCCTCTAAAAAAAACTTGCGCTTTCTCATACGAAAAAGGCGCTTTCAGGAAGTTATGCCTTAACCGCCAGGAGAAAGATTCTGTGGAACCTCAGCCTCACCAGTCCGCGCTCATCCGCCTGCTCCTCGAAGCTCCTCCTCACCACCTGCCTGAAGGCAGAGACGTACTCCTCAGTAAGCTCAACATCGTAGCACGCGGGATTCAGATAGCCGGCAATCGCCCCGGAGGAGAAGATTTTAAACACCTCCTCCGGCGTGTGCTCTGTTGTTGTGCACTCTATGCGGGAGAGCCGCACCTTAAACCCCGCGCTCTCGAAGAGGCGCTTATATTCCGCCGCGCTCTCAAGGAAGAACCAGGGTTCGCGGAAGCGGCTGAAGGTGCTGGAGGTCCTCCTGTCCCGCCTTACGCGCTCTATCGCCTCGATGAAGCTGGGGCAGTAGGCCCTCTTTGCAGGTGCCTGCATGCCCAGCCTGCCGCCCCTGCGCAGCGCCCTGAAGCAGTTGCCCACCGCCTTTTCGGGTTCTCTGAACCACTGAAAGGCAGAGTTGCACACTATCACGTCGAAGCAGCCCGCAAAATCCAGCTCCTCGGCGCTTTTCAGCTCGTAGGCTATCTCCTGCCCCCTGCTCTCCTCCACAGCCCTCTCCAGCATCGCCGGCGAGGGGTCCACACCCACCACCCTGCCGGCGGTGAGCTTCCTTATTCTCCTTGTAAGCCCGCCTGTTCCGCAGCCCAGGTCCAGCACATCTTCATCCCGAGCTATTCTAAGCAGAGAGAGCAGCCTCTCTCCGGCAGACCTCTGCAGCGATGCGAGCCTCTCATACTCCCCCGCGATGTCAGAGAAGTTCATCCTACCCCTGCTCTACCATCTCAGCTGCTCCTTAAATTTCTTCCGCCCTCTTCCTGTAAACCACCTTCCCGCGGTGCCTAATCTCCCTAATCCTGTGGTAGGGTATCCTGGTCTCTCTTCCAGCGCGCATGACAACAAAGAAGCTCTTCTCAAGGGCGAGAATCTCACCGCCTGAGATGGTCACCTCATCGCCTCTCGGCGAGCGGTGCAAATAGGTAATTTCAGCATCGCTCAGGCTCTTCGCGGGGTGCCACTTAAGCTCATCTAAGATGCGCTTCGCCATGGAAACACTTATCTTGGCGCAGGTTAATTTAAGTAGCGATGAGCGCCAACCAGAAGGTTAAAGACTACATGTCCACCAATGTTATCACAGTTTCACCTGATCAGACGCTGGAAGAGGTCAAAAAGCTGATGCGCGAGACGAACCACGACGGCTTTCCCGTGGTGGAGGGGGGTAATATAATAGGCATAATAACCACCCGCGACATGGTGCTGCGGGAGGGTGGAAAGCGCGTGCGCGACGTAATGACGCGCGACGTTACCGTGACCTTTCCTGACACCCGCTTAATAGACGCCGCCCGCGTCATGTTCCGCCGCGGCTTCTCCCGCCTGCCTGTGGTGGACCGCAACATGAAGCTCATAGGCATAGTTACCATTACGGACGTAATCCGCTCCCACATAGAGAGGGCAACCCCGGGGAAGGTCAAGAAGCTCCAGGAGTCGCTGGAGAAGCTCTACGGGGTTAAAAGCATAGTGCGCCTGGGGAGGGTGA
>WANX01000024.1 GCA_015521565.1 Candidatus Hydrothermarchaeota archaeon | reverse complement strand
GGATACCGCATACACCCTGCGCCTCATGGTGGCAGCTACGCTAATGCATCCCGCGCCCGAGAATGCCGTAGCTCCGAAAATCAGTGCAAGCCTCAAGTCGGAGAGCACGCCCCCGGCAAGCGCCGCCAGGAGCACGCCATCAAAAACAGGCGCCGAGGCGAGGAGGAAGAGCCTGTAAAGTCCCGCCGACTCCCCCTCGGCTCAGCTACATAAAGTCCGGCTGACCACCCACCTCGACCACTCCCTCAGTGGCAGGAGGAGCATCCGCTGCCGCAGGCGTCGCCGGCGTAGGGATTGTGAATCGCAAATCCGGAGCCGTAGGGCGTTTCCACGTAGTCTATCTCCGAGTCTGCGAGATAGGCCTCAACCGCATCGCTGACAAAGATGCGTATTCCGTTGCTCTCTATCTCCTTCTCTCCCTCCTCCGCTTCCCTGGCGAGGCTTATACCATAGCTGGGACCGCTGCATCCCATGCCGGCGATGTATATCTTTATTCCGTGGTCTTCCTTGCCCTCTTCCTTTAGAATCTTCTTCAGCTCTTCTGCGGCCCTTTCGGTTATCTTCACCATTCTACCACCTTTCCTCTCCGCCAACGCTTTGCCGTCTTAAAGCATTATAAAAAATTGTTCCTCGATAGCCTGCGCTGAGAGGGAGATGTATCTAACCAGAGAGGAAGAGCGCCTGCTCGCAGGCGAGGGCGGAGAGGCGCTGCGCAGGGCGATGAAGGTTCTTCTCACTATAGGAGAGATGAAGGGAGCGGAGAGGCTCATACCAATAGCCAGCGCCCAGGTCTCGGGGGTGAGCTACAAGACCATAGGCGATGCCGGCTTAGAGTTCCTGCGCGACCTCGCGGAGAGCGGGGCGAGGGTAAGGGTGCCCACCACTCTCAACCCTGCGGGCGTGCCCCTCGACTCGGCGCGGGAGCTGGGCTTTCCGGAGGAGTTTATTAAAAAGCAGGAGGAGATACTGAGGGCGTACACGAGCATGGGGGTGATACCCTCCTGCACCTGCACCCCCTACTATGCGGGCAACCTCCCCAGATATGGGGAGCACATAGCCTGGGCGGAGTCCAGCAGCGTTATCTTCGCCAACTCTGTAATAGGGGCGCGCACCAACCGCGAGAGCGCCGTCTCTGCGCTTGCGGCCGCGCTCCTGGGTAAGGTGCCTGAGTACGGGCTCCACCTGGAGGAGAACAGGCGCGGCAGCTTCGGGGTGAAGATTAAGGCTGAGCTCAAAGGAAGCACCGACTATGCGGCGCTGGGCTACTACGTGGGGAGGAACTATGAGGGAATACCCGTCTTCTCAGGTGCCTCCCCGAGAGGTGAGGACCTGAAAGCTCTCGGTGCCGCCCTCGCAACGGGCGCTATCTCCATGTTCCACTTCGCAGGCGCTACGCCGGGGTACCGGGAGGAGAAGCTGGAGAGGGTGGAGGTGGGAGAGGCTGAGCTGCGCTCAGTCTGGGAGGAGCTCAATACCTGCGAGGACCCCGAGGTGGTTACCATAGGCTGCCCCCACGCGAGCCTGCGAGAGGTGCTCGACGTGATTGAGCTCAACCCGCGCAGGGAGGTTTGGGTCTTCACCTCACGCCAGGTTAAGTCGCTGCTGGAGCCGGGGATAGGCAACGAGAACATAAAGCTAATCGCCGACACCTGCATGGTGGTGGCGCCGCTGGAGGAGCTGGGAATAAGGTGCATAGGCGTGACCTCCGCCAAGGCGGCCTTCTACTGCGCCAACCTCTCAAAGCTCAGGGTGAGGTTCGACTCCCTGGAGAACCTGCTCAGGGAGGAGTAGAGCTCCCGCTCTGGGTTAAAGGCGAAGTAGAAGAGGTGCGCCCTGCAGGAGCAGTCGCTCGAACCGAAGCCGCGCACCGGCGTGCTGGCTTTGTGCATGCCCTCAAGCACCTTTGAAAGGGCGCACTCGCACCTCCCGCCAGAGCCGATTTTGAACACCGCCACGGGTAAGGCGAGCTCCAGCAGGTAGTCCAGGTGCCAGTGCCTGCGCTTCTCTCTGCGGAGGTGCCTGGAGATGCGCCTTTCCAGGCTGTTCATCGCCGAGCCCACGTAGGCGTAGTAGCCCTTGCGGAAGAGGAAGCGCCCGAGTTTGCCCACCTGTATGCATCTCTTCCTCTCGAGCCTCAGCAGGAGCACATAGCAGCCCTTCATGTCAGTGAATTGCTTCTGCGGGCATTAAATATTTCTGGTACGGTGTTTCAGTATTTTTAAAAACGGTTTCGTCATTTATAGAAGTAAGAGTTAAATACTTTAAAAACTAAAGTCTAAAAGTATATGTGCCTATAAATTATACCCTCAACCACTATTAATTTTTATAGGGCTGGCAGAGGTGCGTGTCAATGGTTAAAGAGCGTCTTGACCTGGACGAAAAGGACAGAGAAATTATTTCTCTATTGGAGGAGAATCCGGAGCTTTCTCAGAGTGAGATTGCTGAGAAGGTGGGTATAAGCCAGCCGAGCGTGGGGGTGAGGCTTAGGAAGCTTAAGAACAAGGGCGTGGTCTCCTTTCTTATAGGGATGAACTTCAAGCGGGTGGGGCTCTACCTGGCGAAGGTGGACGTGTGCGCCAAGAATACTGTCGAGATACTGGACAGCTTCAAGGGCTGTCCCTACTTCCTCAACGGCTTAATCGTCTCCGGCAGAAACAACCTTTGCTTGTTTCTTGTGGGTGAGGACATCTCAACGCTTGAGGCGATTGTGGACAAGCACCTGCGCGCGAATCCGAATGTGAGCAATGTGGAGATGAACGTTGTTATAACCCCCAGCGAGGATTTAATCTTCCCGGTGAAGATGAAGGTGGAGAAGCAGGAGTTTCCGCCCTGCGGCTCCACAGGGGAGTGCCACGACTGCGCCTTCTACGAGTCGGGACGCTGCCTCGGCTGCCCTGTAACCGGCCACTACCGGGGCAAGTTCTGGTAGCTGCAGGGCACGAAGCGGGAGATTATTTCCAGTGTGCGATGGGCGCTTTGCCTGAGGTAATCCCGCTCAATTCCTCTAACGCCGCACAGCACCACCACCGCAGCCTTGGTCGAGGAGGTTATCTTCGTGGCATCGGCATCGCGGTAGGGGTAGATGGAGAGTATCTTTTCGCTGTCGCTGAGCACTATCTCCCCACGGGTGACAAGCTCCTTCCCGCCAATGCCGGTGAAGCGCTCCCCCCGCGAGGTCCTTATCCTGAGCTCTCCGATTATCTTTCCGGCGTCGTAGGCACCCATGGGTATTAGAGTCAGAGCCGAGGCGAGGTTGTAGGCATCCACGAGATTGTTTATCTCTGGCAGGGGTTTGCGTGCGATTATCCTGCGCACCAGTGCTTCAGAGGCTGGGCGCAGCTTTGTGGGGTCTATGCCAATGCGCCAGTAGAAGTCGCGGTACGCCCTTACCACGGGATTGTCTTTAAGTGATTCCAGGGTGTGCTTTTCCCTGATTTCCCTGAAAACCTTCTCCCTAAATTTTTTGAAATCTTCAGAAGCAGGTTTAATCTCCAGGTCTTTGAGGTAAAGCACCTCTACGGCAATGCCGTACCTTTTCTTCAGCTCGGGTGAGATATGCATCAGACTTTTTTATATGGCCGTGGTTTAAAAAAGTATTCCACAGGACCGGTTTTTTCTGCGCATGCTGAGCGCCGTGGAAAGCGGAAATGGCGGAGATGAAGAACACGGTGCGTGAATGTGAACGTTTTGGTACAGGGGGAACGCAGGAGAGAGGCTTGCTGAAACAGCGAGTGGCAGGAATAAGGGCACTATGCCTGAATACTCCTTTCTCCTGGAGCAATCTTCGCTCCCCTCCTCGATTCTATATTTCCGAGGTAATGTTATCCAATAACTCTACATGTGAGTTCTCCATTCATATCCCTTCAAGATTTCCTTCACTTCCCCCTCCACTTCGCATTGGGAACGTACCGCCTCGCCGCCTCCACCAGGGCGTCCATCTCCTCGTCGGTGTGCATCGGCAATTTCCTGAGCTCCTCGCTCAGCGCCAGGTGGGGCACAAACTTCTGGAGCACGTAGCGCCTCGCACCCTGCACAGAGCGCGCTATAGCCTCGACCTC
>WANX01000023.1 GCA_015521565.1 Candidatus Hydrothermarchaeota archaeon | reverse complement strand
CCACTTCGGCTTCTACAATCTCTCCTGGTGAAACCTCACGCTTTCCAGCCTTCTTTGCAAGTATCTTCTCAGATATGGTTGCACCCATGCTGTACCTCCTGTTACTTGAGGTCATAGAGTAATGTTAACGCGGGAAAGTAAATTACATGGGAGAATCTTTTATGAATGGGGAAGGTTTATACTGTATATAAGTCCGTATAAATAATTTGAGGTTCCAAGTATGCTGATAAAAAATCTGGATTTAAAGGAGTTTAGGGGTATAAAGAGCTGTGAAGAGCCATTGGAGTTCTCAAAGTTTACGGTTCTCATAGGGAGGAACAACTCGGGCAAATCCACAATACTGCAAGCACTTTACTTATTACCCGACCCTTTTTCTGAGTCTGTGATCCCTCTTGGTACAAGAATCGATTACCTTCGAAAAACCTTCGAAAATCCTGTTTATATATATTCTGGTACTGCGAAAATAAAATACAACAATGAAAAAATTACTATGGACATCAACGATAGTTTTGACATAGATTCATTTATAATTGGCGGAAAAGAAGTAAAAAAAGCTGAGGGATGGAATACTACTAAAAGTTATGAGTATTTTAAAATAAAATCTCCTGAAGAGTTTTCTGTTTTAATACCCAGCGATACCCAAGTTCTAAAAGATGTTAACAGCAAAATAACTGAGCTTCAAAACAAAATCGTGAAGTCTGGTGCCCACATACGTGTTGCCAGGTCAATAAGCGAGTGTGTGTCCGACAATTATACTGAGATATTCCCCGATACTCTCAAAATACGAAAAGAGCCCATGAATGGAACTCCTCCCCACTACATCCGCATTGAAGACCTCGGCGACGGTGCCAAAAAGGCTGTGAAATTGATGCTCCTGCTTGAAGTAATAAAACCAAAGCTGGTGCTGTGGGACGACTTTGAAGCCTCAGCACACCCAAGCCTGATAAAAATTCTGTTGAGCTGGTTATCTCAAAAAGAGTGGCAGGTTGTGCTCTCTACGCACAGCATAGACGTGCTATATGAGCTGCTTGAGGTAAATCCCAGAGATTTAAGAATACTGCAGCTCAACAAGGATAAGAACGACGTTTTGCACTATAAAACTTTAACATCTGAAGAACTTGAAGACTTCATGGATGCCAATTTAGATCCGAGACTTTTAGCAGACCTCTTAAACCTTTAGTCGGTGGTTACTGTGAAGCTTATAACCTCAGAAGGGCTCACAACTGAGCCTGTATCCATGGTATTGACGGGGGACGGAAGAACCGATCTACGCGTATTAAAATTGCTTGCTTTGAAGTACAACGGGAGGAAGATATTATTTTATCCAAAAATTCCACTTGTACGAAAAGGTACTGATGTTTTTGCAGATCTTTTGAATCCTATCGATTCTATCGTAGAGAATATAGAAAAATCACAAAATTCCTCATAATTATAGACAGGGAATATGTTTCAACAGGGAATGAGCTAAGCGCAAAATTGAAAAAACTCAAACTCCGCATTCACCATCATGAAACCATAGACGATGTGGTGCACATAATAAAGGGGGTGTTTGGTGGAAGAGAGATAATAGTCTACATAGTGTTATGTGGAATAAAATGGTGCCTGGAGGAAGAAATAGCGAAATTGATAGAAATCAGATACAAAACAAAAGTTACTGCATCATCTTGCAGAGAACTGAAAATAAATCTCCGGAGATTTGAGAAAGAGCACAACAAAAAGTTGGAAACCATCATCGAAGAAGCCTCGAAAAAAGAACTTGAATGTGCTTTTGGTGGGCTCACTTATGTTTTAAAATTGCTGGAGAAGGAGTAATAACATTAAATAATCTTGTCGAAAAAGATATATAAGAAAAATTATTTGCTATTATTTGGATGGACTATTGTTTTCGCTCCTTTTAAAATGACCGCTAAAGTAAAAGGCATAGAATTTACCATAGAAAATCCACAGGTGGAACTACTTATTGCACAATTTATTATTGCATTTATTCTAATCCTATTAGGAGTAGAACTTTTTACCAGCAGATTTTCAAAACTAATAGAAAAATATATTGAACTGAAATATAATAAATGATAAAAGCCTTACTTCTTCTCCTTCCACACGGTGTAGCCGCACTTCCCGCAGGAGAGGCGGTTGCTGTGCTCAGCCAGAAAAACACCTTCGCCGCAGCGCGGGCACGACTGACGCTTCCTCTCCAGCCTGTCGCCCTTAACCTCGTAGTACTTCCACTTCTGTGTCATAATCATCGCCTCACTCGCTTTTGCTCTTCTCCTCTTTCTCCCTGGCTTCCTCTTTTACTGGAATCTCCCTGCCTGCCTTCAATGCTTCAATCTCCTCCTCAGAGAAGTTCTTTCGCAGTATATGCTCCTGCTCCACGCTCAGCATCGCCTCCCGGCTCTCGTATATCTTCACATAGGCTATGCTCTCCCTGGCGCCGAAGCGGGAGTGCAGGCGGTGCAGCACCACCCTGTCGTGGCTCACGTCCTTCAGTGCAATAATCTTCTCCCTCACCTCAGCCCTGCGCGGAGTTGCGCCGTTATGACTCACCCTGACCCTGAGCTCCACTCGCCTGAGAAGCGGATTCTCCTTCTCCTCCAGTATCTCTATCTCCACACTATCACCCCTTGGACCACTCGTCCCTGCTAAGTATAACCTTGAAGATAGAACCAGCGTTGAACTTCGCATCATCGTCCACGTGGATAAGCACCACGCCCTCGCCGGGTTGACCGTAGATAATGTCATCGCCCCACTCAGCTTCGATTATGCACGGCAGCACCGCCAGGTCCTCCTCACCCTCAATCAGGATTACCTGCTCACCCTCACTGTTCAGAGCCTCATGGATGGCGTCCCATAGTTCCCGGGTTATCCAGCCCGGAGGATTCCTGACCTTTCTTACCCTTCCCTCCAGGGGGTACTCCTCTATTCCCTCACGCTTGACCCTGAAGTCCACCACCGCCAGCTTTGGCTTCAGCCCCAGCTTGAGAGCGTTGCGGTAGCTCTCATCTCCAACCACTATCAGGCTGCCTTTACCGAGCTTCTGCTTTGCCTGCTCCATTGCCTCTATACCTGCGCCGGTGAAAAGCTCCCCCAGGGGCTTGCGCAGGTAACTTCTGAGCTCGTCGGGTAGCTTTAAGTCCTTCATCACTTAATCCTCAGCGCAAACCTGCCCTTTGCCTTTATTCCAAGCTTCTGGGCAATCTCCGACTTTTCCGGATTAATAATCCTCACATACCCCAGCCAGTCAGGCGAGGTTGGTGCGTTGCAGTAGATGCATACCTCCTGATTTGAGTATATCCTGCCGCACTCCTTGCACGCCTTCTCCTTCTTTGGCATTTCTACTTCTCCTTCTTTTTCTTCTTGGCCTTCTGCTTCTCCTCCATAATCCACTCAAACTTGCCCAGCGCCGGCTGGCGCATTGTTAGATTTATCTTCGACTCCTTGGTCTTCTCGGGATTGAGGCTCACAGCTACGATGCGCGCTCGCACGCGGTCGCCAACCTCCAGCGCCCTGCGCGTCTCCTTACCAACGAGTGCCCCGCGCTTCTTGTCGTACACGATGAAGTCGTCGGTAAGCTGGGACACGTGCACCAGACCGTCGAAGCTGGCGAAGCGTACAAAGGCGCCGAAGTCGACGATCTCCACCACCTCGCCGTCCACAATTTCGTGGAGCTCTGGTCTGAACACCAGCATCTCAAAGGTCGTGGGGTGATATGCTGCGCCGTCACCCGGGATTACCCTGCCATCCTCTATCTCCAGGACCTTAGTCACCGCCAGTATCATTCCCAGCTCAGGATGGAGCCTGCCCTCGTAGCCGCCTTCCTGCCTGCCGCGGTAGTCGTACCCCCGCTTGAGGATATCCATAATGGTCTCCTCAAGCTTTGTCCCGAAGCGCTCCGGGGGCACGCGCACCAGTTCCTTCATCACCGCCAGCTTGAATATACCGATTCCTCCTTCGCAGCCTATAGGTAAATAATCGCAATCAGCGGAGCAAAGATCACAGCTATGGTGTTCATCACCTTAATCAGCGGATTAATCGCAGGACCCGCGGTATCCTTGTAGGGGTCGCCCACGGTGTCGCCAACCACCGCTGCCTTGTGGGCTTCGCTCCCCTTTCCTCCATAATTACCGTCTTCAATAAATTTCTTTGCATTGTCCCAGGCCCCGCCGCCGTTGGCCATTGTAAGGGCGAGAAGCAGTCCTGAGATTATGCTGCCTATCAGCAGCCCGCCCAGGGCGAGAGGTCCCAGCAGGAAGCCCACCGCCAGCGGGGAAAGCACGGCGAGCAGCGCTGGTAGAGACATCTTGCGAAGCGCACCCTTTGTAACAATGTCAACACAGCGTGCATAGTCAGGGTCAGCTTTTCCCTCCATTATACCCGGAATCTCGCGAAACTGGCGGCGGACCTCCTCCACCACGTGGTATGCGGTAGCCCCAACCGCCTCCATGGCGAGGGCTGCAAAGAAGAAGGGTATGAGTCCGCCTATGAGCAAACCAGCGAGCACACTCGGGTCGGCGATGTTGAAGGCGAAGATGCTCACTTCCCCGCCAATCTCCTCCGCAACCCGGCTTATCTCCTGCAGGTAGGCTGCGAACAGAGCGAGCGCTGCCAAACCCGCACTTCCTATTGCGTAGCCCTTGGTCACCGCCTTTGTGGTATTCCCCACCGCATCCAGGGCATCCGTAACCTTCCTTGTTTCCTCCGGCAGGTCCGCCATCTCTGCTATTCCGCCGGCGTTGTCGGTGATTGGCCCGTAGCTGTCCAGGGAGACGATTATACCGGTGACAGAGAGCATCGCCATCGCGGCTATCGCCACGCCGTACAAACCCGCGAAGTGGTAGCTCGCAAGTATTCCCGCAACCACCACCAGCACAGGCAGCGCTGTGCTCTTGTAGCCCACGGCCAGGCCTGTGATGATATTCGTCGCCGGCCCTGTCTGCGACGCCCTGGCGATGCTCTGCACGGGGTGGAACTTTGTGGAGGTGAAGTACTCGGTGATTACAATCATGGCAATTGTGATGCCCAGCCCCACCAGGGTGGCCAGGTACAGGTCTGCGGCGCTCACGCTTATACTGCCCTTAATCGGGTCAGTATAGGAAATTCCATCCGGAAACAGCTTTGCGGTTATAACATAGAAGAGAACTGCAGAGATAGCGCCGCTCGCTATCGCACCCTTATACAGCGTCCCCATAATGCTGCCGTTGCCGTAGCGCACAAAGAATACGCCCAGAATTGAGGCCACTATAGCTGCCGCACCCAGGGCGAGGGGGTACTCCACGGCAACGCCCTGCTTCACAAGAACCCAGCCGAGAAGCATCGCCCCTATTGCGGTAACCGCATAGGTCTCAAATAAATCGGCCCCCATGCCGGCGCAGTCCCCAACGTTATCTCCCACGTTGTCCGCTATTACGGCGGGATTGCGCGGGTCGTCCTCGGGTATGCCAGCCTCAACCTTGCCAACCAGGTCCGCGCCTACGTCCGCGGCCTTGGTGTAGATTCCGCCGCCAATTCGAGCGAAGAGGCTTATCAGCGAGCCCCCGAAGCCGAAGCCCACGATGAGGAAGGGGTCGCGGAAGAGGTAGTAGAACACGCTCACTCCAAGCAGCCCAAGACCGACCACACACATTCCCGTAACCGCGCCCCCCCTGAAAGCCAGGGGCAAAGCCTCGGCAATGCCGCGGCGTGCCGCATTGGCCACGCGCACATTCGCTCTTACAGAGATGTTCATACCTATGTAGCCAGCTGCGGCGGAAAAGATCGCACCAACAAGGAAGCTCACGCCCGTCTGCCAGTTTATAGTCACGCTGAGGATTATAAAGAGCAGCACCGCAAATATCGCTATTGTGCGGTACTGGCGGTTCAGATATGCCATTGCACCCTCCTGAATCGCCCCTGCAATCCTGCGCATCCTCTCGCTGCCCGCGTCGTAACGGAGCACATCCTTTACCAGGTAGCCCGCAAAGGCGAGGGCAAGCAGGCTGACCACTATTGAAGCGATAACTATCTCCATTCTCCTTACCTCCTTCAGCCGACGTATCCAGCCAAAGCCAGCTTCTGACGCTCTCTCAAGAATATAACTGCCGAGCCTCTCTTTCTGACCTTCTCCTTTAAAACTTTATCGTTGGTGCAGATTATTGTACCCCTCCCTGCGAGCTTCTCCAGTGCCTCATCCGCATCCTCGGCCTTCACCTGAAGCACCTCACACCGCTGCTCCGCAAGCGCCAGCGCAGAGCGGGTGAACCTCCCGAGTCTGCCGCCCCGCGAGGCGAGCCGCTCAAGCTCGGCAAGCACCTGCACCGGCACGGCGTATCTGGGCTTAGCATTGAGCAGCGCCTCTATCTCCGCGAAGATGTCAATGCGAAACTGGAAGGGCAAAAGCAGGAAGTTGGAATCCAGAAGGACGAGCATGCTAAACTATTATCCCGTAGCCTATCAGGCGCCAGCGCGCCCCTATCCTGCGCGAAATCGCCACCCTGCTGCCCTGCTGCGCGCACACGGGCAGCTTGAGCACCATCTCTGCCACATCGTCTCTGGCTGAGGTCACTATTCCCACCGTCGTAGCTGTGCCCACGTTGAGCATCAGGGGCTCGGAGGTCTTAATCTTCTCCACCTCAAGCTCCTCCTTGGCTCCCACCACACGCTCCATCAGGTGGACTTCGAGGGTGAACCTCTCCCAGACCGGCGGGAGCGTCCCGGGTTTGCCCAGAACCATGCCAGACAAACCGTCTGCCTTTGTCAGGCTGGGGTCAAGCTTTGTGCCTATGCCGATGAGCCCGCCTGGTCGCGCCTCCTCAACGCGCTTGGCACCCACGTGCAGCGAAACCACCTCACTGGTGAGCTCCTGCCACTTCGTCACACCTCCCTCTGTTACCCTGTAGCCGGGACGGATTTCAATCTCGTCTCCCACCCTGAGCACACCCTGAATCAGCGAGCCACCCACCACACCGCCCTTCAGGTTCTCAGGCTTCGTACCGGGTTTGTTAACATCAAAGCTCCTTGCAATGTACATCCTCGCGGGCTTTGTCTCGTCCCTCTTCGGCGTGGGGATGTGCTCCTCTATAGCGCGGATTAAAACGTCGATGTTCGCCTTGTGCTGCGCCGCCACCGGTATTACTGGCGCATTCTCCGCGATGGTGCCCTTCACGAACTCCCTTATCTCTCGGTAGTTCTCCAGCACGCGCTCCCTGCTGACAATGTCTATCTTGTTCTGGGCTATCACTATATTCTTTATACCTATAATTTCGAGAGCCATGAGGTGCTCCTTAGTCTGGGGCTGCGGGCACGACTCATTGGCGGCTATGACCAGGATGGCGCCGTCCATTATTGCTGCGCCGCTAAGCATGGTCGCCATGAGCGTCTCGTGCCCGGGCGAGTCCACGAAGGAGACCTCGCGCAGGAAGCGCGTTTCGCCTCCGCACTTCCTGCAGGTCTTCTCCGTGGTGTAGTAGTCGCACTTCTCGCACCTGTAGAAGCTCACATTCGCATAACCCAGCCTTATTGATATGCCACGCTTAATCTCCTCGCTGTGCTCATCCGTCCACTTACCCGAGAGCGCCTGGGTGAGCGTTGTCTTGCCGTGGTCCACGTGCCCTACCAAACCGATATTTATCTCTGACTGGACTATGCCGACCAACCCCTTCTACTTCTCTCCTCCGCCGAGGAGCTCCTCTATGCTCTTCTTTCCCTTCTCCACTATCTTCGCATTCACCTGCACTATCTCGGGAACATAAACATTGCCCCGCACGCGCTTGCGTCGCACCTCGCCCTTCTCGCGTGGACGAAACCCCGGCCCAGAGCGCAGCAAAATACGCGGCCTAACGCGGCCGTGAACATCTCTGCGCATCGGAAAACCATCGCGGTCGCTTCCGCCGGTGAGCTGGATTTTATAGCCCGCTAATCCAAAGGCAGAGCCGTCTATAACATCGCCAATTTTTCGCCCGACGATGCTGCGCATCTTCGCCTCATCCAGGGCTATGTTGTACGCTCTCCCCGTAGCCGGGTCTGAGAGCACCATCGTCGCAACCTTCTCCTCAGCCATTCTCGTGCCTCCAATAATCATTCACCTACTGCCCAGAAGGGATTTTCCCTGCGCCTAATCTTCAGGATTTCCTCAAAGGCAGAAGCTTCGTCCTCGGTCAGGAAATCTCTGTACTTCTGGTTTATTAATTTTGCCTCGTTCTCAGGAATATCTGTAAAGAGGATGTCGCCCTCGTTTATGTTCCTGCCCACCACCGCACCCTCTATGCTCATCGCAACCTGCATGCCCTTAGTCGCTTGAGGTATGTTCTCCCCCCTGTCCTGCAATCCCCTGACAGCGCCTATGCTCCTGCCCTCGCTGTTCATGAGTTTAAAGCGGGGCTTCACCACGCCGGCGAGCACCTCTATTCCAACTATCGCGGGCTTGCTGCTCCTGAAGACGTAGCCGGGAAGGATTCTGATCTTCGCAGGCCTCGTGAGCTTCTCAAACTCCTGCGCTCTCTCACGTGCGCGCTCCAGCTCAATGTGCATCTGATAATCTTCGATGAGCTTGTAAATAACGTTGTTAATTATAATGGGCACGCCTCTATCCTGCGCCCTCGCCTCGGCGTCGCGGCGCACTTTAACGTTGAATCCAAGAACAACCCCCAGGAGGGGGTCCTCCTCGCGCACAGCCTCTGCCTCGAGCACATCCCTGCGCGAGATGTCGCCCACGTCCGCGAGCTTGACAGCTATGCCCTCGCGCTTCAGCATGCTCACAAGCGCCTCGAGGGAGCCCAGCGTGTCTGCCTTTACCACGACGCCCCTCCTGTCGGTGGCTATCTTTATCTCCTCAATCTCGCTCTTAACCTCCTGCACAGCCTTATCTACGTCCTCGCCCGCCACCACCACCGGGGAGCCCGCTATGGCATCCTCCAGCCTGGGCGCGGCAATTTTAACACCCGCGCTGGCGTGCACCTCCCGCACGTGGTCGAAGCGGTAGCGCGGATCGCGGATTTCGTCGAGGGGTTTTGGCTTCAGCAGGGAGCGCACCCTGGTTACTATAACATCCCCCCTGCCCGCGAGCACTATGGTATCGCCGCGCCTTATCCTGCCCTCGTAAACAATAACGTCGATGGTCGTGCCCAGACCGACCTCCTCCTTGACCTCGAGTATTGTGCCCCTGCCGGGCTTCTCCGTATCTATGTCAAGCTTCCTGCCCAGAAACTTCTGCGCCAGACCTGTGAGCACCATCAGCAGCTCGGGTATCCCCTCTCCGGTGACTGCGCTCACGGGCACAATAGCGACCTGCCTCTCAAACTCCCTCACGCGGTCGTAGCGCTCGCACTCGAAGCCTGCCTCGTACAGCTTCCCCACAATCTCGTATAGCTTCGTATCCAGCTGCGCCTTCACCGCCTCGCTCTGCTTCGCGTAGCTGTGCGCAAAGGGGTAGTTCTCAAAGGCCAGCCAGCCGTGAATCTTGTCTATCTTGTTGGCAGCCACAAGAAAGGGCGTGCGGTAGGTTCGCAGAATCTCGAGTGCCTCGTAGGTCTGGGCCTTGAAGCCCTCGTTTATGTCCACCACCAGAACCGCGAGGTCGGCCAGCGCACCGCCGCGCCTTCGCAGCGTGGTGAAGGCCTCGTGCCCGGGGGTGTCTATGAAGAGCAGCCCGGGTATGGTGAGCTTTATCTTCAGCTGCTTCAGCAGGCCGCCGCACAGCTTCTCGATGACCTCTATGGGTATCTCCGTCGCGCCTATGTGCTGGGTTATGCCCCCCGCCTCGCGTGCTGCGACGGCGCTGCCCCTGATTCTATCCAGCAGCGTTGTCTTGCCGTGGTCCACATGCCCCAGAACCGAAACTATCGGCTGGCGTATCATCTCTACCTCAGCCTGCTCAAGCTTGTGCTCTTTTTATATAAAAGGCTACTCCTCGTAAACCCAGACCTCGCCTGCTCTGGAGTAGCCCACAATCTCGCTCTCGTCAAAAAACAGCGAAATCTCACGTTCTGCTGAAGCCCTGGAATCGCTGGCATGCACCACGTTGCGCCCGACCTCAAGAGCGAAGTCGCCGCGTACCGTGCCCGGCTGCGCCTCCGCAGGGTTTGTGGCGCCTATCATGGCGCGGAGCACCTTAACCGCGTCCTTGCCTTCCACCACCATTGCCACAACCGGGCCGGAGGTTATGTAGTCTATCAGGCTTGAGAAGAAGGGCTTATCGCGGTGCTCGGCGTAGTGCTCCTCCGCAAGCTCCCGCTCAATGCGCAGCATCTTCATCGCTACGATTTTCAGGCCGCGCCTCTCCACGCGGGAGATGACCTCGCCGATTAAGCCACGAGCAACGCCGTCCGGCTTGACCATGAGGAAGCTTCTCTCCATGCCCTAACCCCTGCGAACCCACCTTACCTTTCGGGGATTCCGCCCGAGCTTGAGCATGTTCTTCTCGCACTTGCTGGAGCAGAAGTAGTATATTGTGCCGTCCTTCTTCACGTACATCTTGCCCGTGCCCGGCTCTATCTCCCGCCTGCAGAAGGAGCACTCCTTTCTCTCCATTCACCTCACCTACGGTACCTTGAGCTCGCGCGCCTCGCGCTCAGTCTCCATGAGTATTATTATGTCTCCCACCCTTGTAGGACCCTTGACGTTCCTGCGGATTATCCTTCCCTTGTCCCTGCCCTCCAGTATGCGCACCTTGACCTGGAGTATCTCGCCCGTCATGCCGGTTCTGCCTATTACCTCAACAACCTCTGCCGCAAAGCCGGAGGTCTCTTCCTCCTTTGCCATGGCAATCACTTCTTGAGCGCCTTCACCTTCTCGGCTATCTCGTCCACCAGCTCCTTCGCCTTGCCGGGCGCGACTATGCACGCCGACGAGGCAGCTACATCTATTCCGCACGCCTTGCCCAGCTCGTGCTTGCTGGGCACGTACACGTAGGGTATTCCCTTCTCCTCGCACAGCAGCGGAAGGTGGGCCACTATCTCCTCGGGCTCGACATCCTCGCTTATGACCACGAGCACGCTCTGCCCGCGCTCCGCATACTTCGTAACCTCGTTGGTGCCTTTGCCAACCTTGCCTGTGCTCCTCGCCAGCTCAATCGCCTCGTAAGCCTTTTCTGCAAGCTCCTTGGGTGTCTCAAAGCGAACGTACATCTTCGCCATTCATCTACCTCCTGTCATCGGTATCGTGACAACTCAGCCATG
>WANX01000022.1 GCA_015521565.1 Candidatus Hydrothermarchaeota archaeon | reverse complement strand
CCTCCAAAAAAGAAAAGGGGGAGTGGGGTTAGCTTGCACCCAGCACGGCGTTTGAAATCTCCTCCTCACTCGGCACAGTGCCCCGCCAGGCAGCAACTTCCTCGTCGCCCTCGACCACGACTATGCTCGGCGTGGCTAAAACGCTGTGCATTCCCGCCTCTGCCATGCCCTCGACACTCTCCACGTCGTAGTACTCCACCTTTATTCCTCTGCTCTCCAGCTTTGCTGCGAGCTCCTTCGCCGCGGGACAGCGCGGGCAGTTCTGCTTGGTGAAGAGCTTCACCCTGCGCTGCGTCCGCGTGCTTATTGCCTCGCCCGCCATGCCGAGCAGGCTGCGCCTGTTCCACTCTATCGCCTGGCGCCTGTCGCGCAGCTCTGCGATCTTTCCCTTATTCCAGCTCCCCACCTTGGAGAAGAAGCCCGTCACGCGGGTGATGTACTCCACGTGGTGGCTTCCGCAGTGGGGGCACGTGTTGCTTATTATGTCTTCCTTCATCTCTCTCACCTCCATTTCTACCACAGCCCGCGGTCTACCCGCCCGCAGTCCAAGCAGGAGGAGAACTCGGGGGAGAAGGCTATTTGATCATTCGTGGTGTGCCTGAAGGTGCGCACCACAAACTTGGCTATAGCCTCCGGCTCCGGCTTCGCCTCGCCCAGCCAGATGTGGGTCAAGCTACCCGCATGAATCATCGGATGGAACATCCCCTCCTTCTTCACGCGCTCTATCGGCGATATTGGAGCAGAGATGTTCAGGTAGGTGGAGTTGGTGTAGTAGACCTCGCCTCTCGCGATGTTGCCCTTCACCACCTCCCTCGTCTCGCTGGGGTAGTGCTCCAGGTCGAGCTTTGCCATTCTGTAAGCGGTGCTCTCCGCCGGCGTCTGCTCAAGCACAAAGCGCATGTCGTAGGCTTCGCTCAGGCGCTCGCTCTCCTTGCTCATGTAGGCTATTACCTTCAGCCCGAAGCGCAGTGCATCGCTGCTCTCGTGCATCTCCTCGCCCAGGTGGTACTGCACCATCTCGTTTAAGCCCAGCATCCCCATTAAGAAAGTGGCGCGGTGCAGGCGGTAGTAGGGCTCGCCGTCCTTGTCCATACACAGCAGACCGAGCGGCCCGCGTTTGCCCAGGTTGAGCAGCCTGGTGATAAATCCGCGCTTTGCCACGTGCGCACGCGCTGCCAGCTCCATGCGCTCGCTCAGCAGCTCGAACAGCAGGTCGTCGCTGCCCTTCGCCTCGTAGGCGATGCGCGGGAGATTGATGGTAACGTTCTGCATCGCAGAGTAGCGCATCTTCCAGGGCGTCTTCGCGTCCTGCAAATCGCTCTCGTCCAGCTTGAACGCAAGGCGGCAGCACTCGCTTATCTTCGCCGTCTCGCCTCGGTCGAAGACGTAGTAGCTGTTTCCGCGCTCAGAAGAAAGCCTTGCGATCTCGTACAGGAACTCCTCGTAGCCCTCGGTTTTGAAAAGGCGCTCTGTTATGTGGAGCTGGGGCTTCGGGAAGAAGAAGGGCCTCCCCATGCCGTCGCCCTGCATGTACACCTTTATAAGCGCCCTCGCAAAGCGCTGCGCCTCCTCAATGTAATCCTCGTAGGTGTTGCCGGTGTACCTGCCCTCTGGTCCAATCGCCTCCACATCCGCGAAGTGCTTGGGCACCTCCCAGTAGAGGTTCAGGTCAGAGAAGATGCTCTGCCCGCCCCTCGCTACAGCCTGCTGCGCAAACTCGAAGACCAGCATCTGCGCCACCTGCTCCAGCTCCTCGTCAGACTTCCCCACGAAGTAGGGCGCCATGAAGAGGTTCACCGCGTCCCAGCCTATTGCACCCGCGAAAACGCCCTGAAGCGCGGCGCTGAATTTAATCAGGTGGAGCACCAGCACTTCAGGATGCTTTGCTGGCTTTGATATAGAGAGAGCGTTCGGCAGGCTAAGGCCGAACTTCTTCACATACTCTATGCTGTTGCCGGAGCAGTAGGGGCGGTCTATAAAGCCCAGGTCGTGCAGGTGCACATCCCCGCGCTCATGCGCAAGCGCCACCTCCGGAGAAAACACCCTGAGCAGGGCGTACTGCTTTTTAATGCTCTCTGCAAGGCTCAGATTCGTTGCCTCAGGGCCGTGGGGCACGTTCGCATTCTCCTTGTTCTGCCTGGTAATGAGCTGCTCCACGTCGTAGATGGGCATGCCCAGGCGGGTGTACTGCTTTCGCTCCTCCTCGAGCTTGAGCTTTATGAGCTCCGCATTAACCAGCTCCCTTATCAGCGGTCCTGTGATAAACTCTATGCCCGAGTCGCGGATAATGCGCTCCACGCGGTCCGCGATTAAGCGGGCAGTGGCTTCATCCACGCTTGTCTCCCTGAGCAGCGACTTCACAATCCTGCTCTTGTCCCACGAGATAACATCGCCCTCGCTCACCTTGACGAAGAGAGCGATATCCGTTGAGTCCTGCTGAGCTACCGCATGCGCCTCCTGCTTCATCTCACTTCCCCCGAGTTTAAATATTCTAATAAATTCGGGATATTTGTTAGTATTCTTAATACATCTCATACTATATAAACATTTTGATTTGATATGTTAATCATTTCCTTCACCAGCTCCCATATAATTAACCATACACCTCCGCAGCACTTCCTGAGGGGAGCTGAGCTTAGGATTATTAACCTGCTATTAAAAAGCAGCGCGGGAGCGGGGAAAAAGTGAAAGCTACTCCCTCACCTTCGCGATCGCCACCACGCGGTCGCCTTCCTCGAGCTTCATCAGCCTCACGCCCTGCGTGTTCCTGCCCATCACAGAGATTTCCTTCGCCTTGAGGCGTATCACCACACCCTTTGCGCTGGTGAGCACCACCTCGTCGCTGTCCAGGACGCTGAGCACCCCCACCACCAGGCCGTTGCGCACACTGGGTATTATGTTGATAACGCCCTTACCCCCGCGGCGCTGGAGGGGATACTCCTCTATGGGGGTGCGCTTGCCGTATCCGTTCTCTGTAACCGCGAGTATCGTCGTACCCGGCTTAACCACCTCCACGCCCACGACCTCGTCTTTGCGGCGCAGGGTTATTCCTGTAACGCCCTTTGCAGCCCTTCCCATCGGGCGAACCTCCTGTTCTGAGAAGCGTATCGCCTTGCCGTAGCGCGTTGCGAGAAGAACTTCCTGCCTGCCGTCGGTGAGCTCAACCTCAACCAGCTCATCGCCTTCGTCAAGGCTTATCGCCAGGATTCCGCCCTTCCGCGGGTTGCCGAAGGCGCTCAGAGGCGTCTTCTTCACCCTCCCAAGCTTTGTGGCAAAGAAAACGTAGCGCTCCTCTGAGAAGTCGCTCACCGCCAGCGTGGCTGTGATCCGCTCCTCCGCCGCCTCCTCTATCAGGTTCACCATCGCCTTGCCACGGGAGTACCTGCCCGCTGTGGGAATCTCGTAAACCTTGCGCCAGTAAACCTTGCCCCTGTTGGAGAAGAAGAGCATGTAGTCGTGCGTAGAGGCCACGTAGATGTCCTTGACCTGGTCCTCCTTTGCCTCGACGCCCACTATTCCCCTGCCCCCGCGGCGCTGCTGGCGGTAGGTGCTCACCGGGAGGCGCTTTATGTACCCTCCCTGGGTTATTGTAACCACCATCTCCTCCCTGGCTATTAAATCCTCGAGGCTTATCTCCCTGGCGTTTGCCACAATCTCTGTCCTGCGCTCGTCGCCGTACTTCTTCTTAAGCTCAAGAGTTTCTCTCTTCACCACCTGCAGAATCCTCTTCTCACTCGCTAAGAGGCTGCGCAGACGCTCTATCTCCTTCAGGAGGCGGCGATGCTCTTCCGCGAGCTTCTCCCTCTCCAGCTTCGCCAGCTTCTGGAGGCGCATGTCCAGGATTGCCTGTGCCTGAACTTCGGTCAGCGAGAACCGCTCCATGAGCTTCGCCTTTGCCTCGGCCACGCCTGGCGAGCCGCGGATGAGCTTTATCACCGCATCTATGTTTTTAAGAGCGATTAGCAAACCCTCCAGGATGTGGGCGCGCTTCTCAGCCTTCTCGAGTTCGAAGCGCGTCCTGCGCGTTACCACCTGCTTGCGGTGCTTTATGAACTCGAGTATCGTATCCCTGAGGTTCAGCACCCTGGGCTCGCCGTCCACCAGCACGAGGTTGATTATGCCAAAGGTGGTCTCCAGCTGGGTGTTCTTGTAGAGCTGGTTCAGTATCACCTTCGCCGAGGCGTTGCGTCTGAGCTCGAGCACAATTCGCATGCCCTCGCGGTCGCTCTCATCGCGTATATCAGAGATGCCCTCAATCTTCTTGTTCCTCACCAGGTCGGCGATGCTCTCTATGAGCTTCGCCTTGTTCACCATATAGGGTATCTCGGTTATTATGATACGCTTCCTGCGTTTCTCGTCTTCGATGTGGGTCCTGCCCCTGAGCCTGAGCGTTCCCCTGCCCGTGGAGTAGGCCTTGATTATCCCCTCCCTGCCCAGGATGAAGGCTCCCGTGGGAAAGTCCGGACCTTTGATTACCTGCATCAGCTCCTCGAGGCTTGCGTCCGGGTTGTCTATGAGCAGCGCTATGGCGTCGCACACCTCGCACAGGTTGTGGGGCGGTATATTGGTTGCCATGCCCACGGCTATGCCGGAGGAGCCGTTCACCAGCAGGTTTGGAAGCTTCGCGGGCAAAACACTGGGCTCGCGCAGCGATTCGTCGAAGTTGGGCACGAAGTCCACGGTGTCCTTGTCTATGTCGGCGAGCATCTCCTCCGCAATCTCCGCAAGCCTCGCCTCGGTGTAGCGCATCGCCGCCGGGGCGTCGCCGTCGATGCTGCCGAAGTTGCCCTGCCCGTCTATCAGAGGGTAGCGCAGGGAGAAGTCCTGCACCATTCTCACGAGGGCATCGTAAACCGCAGAGTCGCCGTGGGGGTGGTACTTACCCAGCACCTCGCCCACGATGCGTGCGCTCTTCTTATAGGGGCGGTTGTGGAATAGGCCGAGCTCGTACATCGCATAGAGGATGCGCCGATGCACTGGCTTCAGCCCGTCGCGCACATCTGGCAAAGCCCTGCCCACGATTACGCTCATGGCGTAGTCTATGTAGGAGCGCTTCATCTCCTCCTCTATTGCAACCGGTACCACCTTCTCCTTAGCAGCAGCCATAGGCGTCGGTTAAGATTCGTCCTGGAGATATAAAAAGGTTGTCCAGAGTTGAGGCTAAAAAAAGAGAGGGGGTTGAATGGTGTTAGAATTATATCTCACTTTTTATTTTTAGAGTAATTTTCTCATCAACTCTAAACCTGCTAACGGTTTCATCAAGCTCCTGTGCCAATCGAGCCAGCTCCTGAGCACTTGCTGCTAACTGGTCCATGCTTGCCTTCTGCTCTTCCATGCCTGCGCTCGCCTCCTGTGTAGCCGAGGCTACGTCCTGGGCATTATTTGCAGCTTCTTCTATTTTTCTAACAACTTTCTCAGAAATTCTCTTCTGCTCTTCTGCAGCTTGACGTATTTGAATTATCTTTGCTGTAGATTCTTCAACTGCTTTTGCTATTTCCTCAAGACTTTTGAGCGCTCCTGCTACCACTTCTGTTCCTGCCTCAACTTCATTGGTTCCGCTTTCGATGGCTTCAACAGCCTCCTCCACATCCCGCTGCACCTCCTGTATCATCGTCGCAATCTGCTCGGCAGCCTTTGCGGAGCTCTCCGCCAGTTTTCTCACCTCCTCTGCCACGACGGCAAATCCCTTTCCGTGCTCACCGGCACGCGCGGCCTCTATTGCAGCATTCAGCGCGAGCAGATTTGTCTGCTCTGCGATGCTCGAAATCATGTCAACAATTTCACTTATTTCGCGGGAGCGTTCTCCCAGTTTGCGCACTTTTTCTGCAGATTTCGTAGAAAGTTTGCGAATTTTCTGTAAACTTTTATCTGCATCTGTAGCAGATGCTGACCCCTGCTTAACGGCATTTTCTACTTTTTTCGCGCTTTCCGCAGCCAGTTCAACGTTTTCTGCTATAGTTCCGGTCATGTCTGCAAGGTTCCCCATTTCACGATTTCCTGTGTCCATAAGCTCCGCAAGATTCTGAGCTTTAACTGCTATTTGGTGTATTGCAGTGGTTATCTCATTACCTGCGGCGTTGAGCTGTTCGGACGAGGCTGCCTGTTCTTCAGCAGTAGAAGCGACGCGTTCGGATGTAAATTTGACTTTGCTCACAAGTCTGGCGAGATTCTCTCGGCTTTTGTCAAAGGTAGTTATTAGCTTTCCAAAAGCATCATGTTTTTCTGAAGTTATGCTTTTTGTCAGGTCCCCTTCTGCGAAGGACATAACAACAGGAAGAAGTCTATCAACCTCGGCTTCCAGGTAATCTTTGACCTCCAGGATTTCCCTTTCCTTTTTCTTAAGCTCTCTTAAATCTTTTATAGCTTCAATCAAACCAATTATCCTTCCTTTTGAATCTTTAAGGGGTGCAGCAGTTACCTCTACAGGGATCCACTCTCCACTTCTGAGCTGTCTTTGTGTTTCAAAGGTTACGATATCCTCAGTTTGCAGAGCCTTGGCTGCCTTATATTCACTCTTCTCCTTTATAGGCAGCAGGCTATAGGCGTATTTTCCTTTCGCTTCTTCAGCGGAGATTCCTGTAAGCTCGGTAAAGCCTTTGTTAACATAGGTAACCTTCAGGTCTTTATCTGTTATCATAACTGCTCCGGAGAGGTCCAGTGCTATGTTCGCTTTAACTATATTGTCCACTATAGAGCGTATCATTGTTCTCAGAGAGTTTGCAAGTTCGCCAATCTCATCTTTCCTGTTTATTGTGATCTCATGCGAATAATCCCCCTTTGCGACTTTTTCCGCATCTCTCATCAGTTTTTCTACCGGTCGGGATATTCCACGGCTTATTGAGATACCAAACATTGCCCCGGTTCCCAGGGCGCCAAGTGCCACTCCAAGTATAATCATTCCTGCTTTTCTGGCAGCTGCGTCAGCCTCCTGTTTTGTACTTTCCAGTTCATCCAGGTTCGACTGTATTATTTCATTAAGAATGTAAGTCATTTTTGAACCGGCAGCATCAAATTTATCTCTGAATTCTGAAAGTCTTTTTTCAGCATTTAATTTTTCTTCCTGTGATATTATAGCATCTCTTCCTGTATTTTCAAATTCTTTTTTCAGAGTTTTTATTGAATTAAGACTTGCTATGATTGCCCTGCCATATTCATCATCATTTACAAGTTTTTCGGCAGAAGCTATCCTGGCATCAGCCCTTTGCATATATTTTTCAAAATCTGATTTTTCTTTCGAATCTCCACGAGCAACAAATTCACTAACACTTGCTTTTCCTCTTCTTATATTTATTTCAAGCGATGAAACAAGATTTGAAAGTTCTCCGAGTTGTATTAAGCGCAAATTAAGTCTCTTTATAGCTTCTGCATCTCCTGCAGCAGTTGCTTTCTCAAGTTCTAATTCAATAATTTGTTTATTTTCTTTTATAGCTTCGTCAATTTTATCAAATTCTACTTCAAGATCTTTCATAAGTTTTTCCAGTTCGAAAAGTTTTGCTTCGAGGTAGTTCTGCTTCTCCTGCTTAATATCCCTCGTATTCATATAATTCCTCGCACTGCTGACGTAAACAGCATAAAGTTCCTTTAATTTGCTCACCCTCTCTCTTCCTTTTTCTGTTTCAGCAAGCTCCAGCATTTGCTGTATTTTTCTTTCCATTCCTTTTGCTTCTTCTTCAAATTGATCCCTCAAATTAGGATTACCGGTTATTTCATATGCTCTGGCTATATTTTCCATCTGACGCTTGTTGCTCTTTACGTTCTCAGAAGTGAGGCTGAGCATTGCATCCTTATCCAGAGCCTCAGTATAAACATGGCCCACTTTACTTAACTGATTGTATGAAAAAATTCCGATTGCAAGAGATAATATTGCCACTAAAATGAATCCTACTATTAATTTATGGCTTATTTTCATATTTGATGTTATGGCAGAGATATTTCTGAATATATACACGTTAATCACCACATTCCACTTTTACAAGTCTCTTTTTTGCTTAGGTATGAAATATAATTATTAATATAAACTTTTCTTTTCCAAAATCGAAACTTTTAATTAATATTAAATAAAAAAGTTATTATTTTATTTTAACACCAAAATGTGTCGTTTTTCTAATTCCCTAAAATATTATGGAGAAAAAATTAAAATTATGTAAATAAATCTATTG
>WANX01000021.1 GCA_015521565.1 Candidatus Hydrothermarchaeota archaeon | reverse complement strand
CGCCTTCTCACCACATAGTGGTAGTCCAGCAGTGCAAGCAATCCAAGGCTGAGCACAAGCGTTGTCAGGTTCAGGTAGCTCGAAAGTGTGGCACCTGCTATGCCGGCGAAGCTTGCCAGCTGCAGATTTCTAATCCACGGCCTAATCCGGGGCACAGGTACGAGGGGCAGGAGCAGCAGAATCAGGAGCATCGGGAAGAGCAGCAGACCAGGCCACGAAAACAGCGCCTCCAGCAGCGAGATAATCAGGAGGATAATCAGCGCATAGCTGAGGTAGGCGGAGGTGAGAACCACGAGCCTCAGTACCCTCAGAAATGCCTGGAAGCGGAAGAGCACCAGGTACAGGTTTACAGCCAGCACGAAGAGCACCGGCAGTGCCAGGGCATAGCCGGCGCTGCTCTCCGCAGCTGTCGCCGCCGGTGTGGCGGGGAGGAGTTCGTGGCGGTACAGCAACGCCGCTGAGCCTGAGAAGAGCAGAAGGAGTGTCAGAGTCCCTTCCCGCATCATTTTTCGAATATCTCCTCCGTCTCCCCCCTGAACACGCGCTTTGCGGGGCCCCGCATCCTGAGGTTAACCACCTCGCCGTTGCGCATCTGGGCTCTTACGAAGAGTGTGCCTCCTCTTGCGCGTATCTCCACCACCTTCCCGGGCGAGGCCTCTCCCAGAAGCACCACCACGGCTGCGCAGGCGGCCACGCCTGTGCCGCAGGCGAGGGTTTCGCCCTCCACTCCCCTCTCGTAGGTGCGCACCGCAAAGGTGTTCTCACCCAGCTTTTGCAGAAAGTTAACGTTGGCGCCCTGCGGGAAGAGCCTGTGGAAGCGCAGCGCTCTGCCCAGGCGGTGTACGTCCACACTCTCCACGTCTTCTACGAAAACCACCGCGTGGGGGACGCCTGTATTGACGGCGCTCACCCTGAGCTCCTTATCCTCCACCTTAAGCAGCTGATTCAGAAACCTTCCCTCTCCCAGGGCGGGAATTTCCCTCCGCAGCAGCCGCGGCGCCCCGAGCTCCACTTCCACCTCCCTTACAACGCCCTCGTGCGGAAAGACTCTGACGTTTATAATCCCCGCCAGCGTTTCTATGCGCATCTCCTCCCTTTTCACAATACCGAAGTCGTACAGGTGCTTTGCGAAGCAGCGCATGCCATTGCCGCACATCTCAGCCTCGCTGCCGTCGGCGTTGAAGTACCTGAAGCGCGCCTCTGCTCTGCTCGAGCGCTCCACCAGGAGCAAACCATCACCGCCAACGCCAAAGTGGCGGTCGCACAGCACGCGCGCCAGCTCCGCCTTTGCCTCCTCCTCTATCTCACCATTCAGATTCTCCAGCAGCACAAAGTCGTTGCCTGCGCCGTGGTACTTGTAGAACCTCATGCTCTGCCTCCTTATTATTTAGCTAAACTATATTTATAGCATCCGACTTAATACTTACAATGGGCTCCCGTTGTGAGGTGTGTGTTGTAGGCGGGGGGATAACCGGCGCAGGAATTGCACGTGACCTGGCGCTGCGGGGTGTGGAGGTGGTGCTCCTGGAAAAAGGGGACCTTGCAGTGGGCAGTACCGGGAGGAGCCACGGGCTGGTGCACAGCGGAGCAAGGTATGCGGTAACCGACCCGGAGACGGCAAGACAGTGCGCTTCTGAGAATAGAATTCTCAGAAAAATAGCTCCCGGCTTTATTCATGCCACTGGTGGACTCTTCGCCGGTTTCGGGGAGGAGGACCTGTCGTATCTGGAGGAGTTTCTGAAAGCGTGCAGCAGCGCAGGGGTTGAAGCGAGGGAGATTTCGCCAGAGGAAGCGCTCCAGCAGGAGCCGCAGCTTAACCCCGGGCTCCTGGCGGCTGTGGAGGTGGAGGATGCGGTGGCTGACCCCTTTTTGCTCACAGTGGCGAACGCCTTTGCGGCACACAGGGAAGGGGCACAGATTGAGACCTACGCCAGGGTTGTGGAAGTAGAAGGCGACAGGGTGAGCTATCTGCAAAATGGAAAGAGGCGCAGCATAAAAGCGGAGGTGGTTGTAAACGCCTCCGGTGTGTGGGCAGGTGAGGTTGCAAAGCTTGCGGGAAGAGAGGTTGAGGTCAGGGCATACAGGGGCACTATCCTGGTGTACCGGGGCAGGGCAGTGCGGAGGGTGGTGAACCACCTGCGCAGGCCGTCACAGGGGGACATAATTCTTCCCCACGCAAGTACAACCCTCGTGGGCACCTCCTTTGCTCCTGAAACAAGGCTGGAGAAGTTCTCAATTACCCGCCGGGAGGTGGAGCTCCTGAAGAAGGAGGGCGAAGCAAAGGTACCATCTCTGAAAAGGCGCAGCATTATCAGGGCGTACGCAGGGCTGCGTCCCGTGGTGGGCGGCGGGGAGAAGAGGGGCTTCACCATACTGGAGGATGGAAACTTCATAACAGTAGCGGGGGGCAAGTTCACCACCTACCGTCTGATGGCGGAGCGCGCCAGCGATGCCGCGTGCAGGCTTCTTGGTGTTCGTGCAAATTGCGTGACGGCAAGGGAGGAGATTGTGGAGGAGAATACCGGTGAGCTCAGGAGTGTGCTGGGGAACGTCTTCGACAGGGTGTACGCCAGGTACGGACCCCTTGCCTCCGGCCTCCTCCCCTACGCCTCAAAAGCGAAGACCACATGCCTGTGCGAGGGCGTTACCGAGGGTGAGGTGCTCTTCGCGGCGATGGAACTGTTCTGCAGAAACATCCGCGACATCCGCAGACGTACGAGACTCGGAATGGGCTACTGCCAGGGCAGGAGGTGCACCCTGGAGGCTGCAATGACCCTCTTCCTGGAAGGTTTGATAACAGCACCGGAGGCGCAGATGCAGGTGGTGAACAGCCTGAGGGAGAGGTGGAAGGGGATGCTTCCGGTGGCGGAGGCGAACCTCAAGGAGGCAAAGCTTATGGAGGCGACCTACGCCTGCGCCGGCAACTACGACAGGATTAAAAGGCATATTTCCGGGCTGGTGAGCTTCCTATGAAGGTGGTGGTTGCAGGTTCCGGAATCGCGGGCGTGGTGGCGGCACTCAGAGCCAGGGTGCTGGGCAATGAAGTTGTGCTTGTGGGCTCAGGCAGAAGCGCCAGCTCGCGCTCTCTGGGCGTGGTGGACGTTCTTGGATACATGAAGGGCGGGGAAGTCGGAAACCCCGAGGAGGGCATCAGGGTGCTTTCAGAAGACTGCGAGGAGCATCCCTACGCCCTGCTGGGTGTGGAGATGGTCAGACAGGCGCTGGAGTTCTTTAAGGAGGCCGTCGCTGCGGCAGGTGTGCCCTTCATGGGGCGTACTACTGAGAACATCCACATCGCCACGCAGTTCGGCACCGTTAAGCCCACATGCCTTGCCCCGGAGGGGGTGTATGCCGGCAGGGTGGAGAGGTGGCACCGCAGAGCTGTGGGGATTGCTGGAGAGGAGGAGAGGAACTTCAGCCCGCGCTTTGTGGCGGAGTCGCTTTCCTGGCTTCTTCCGAAGCTGGGGGTAGCCCTGCCGGAGAGGATTGAAGCCGGTGATGAGGGCGACATCGTGCTCAGACCCATGAGGCAGGGCGGCACGGAGGCGGCCCTGCCTCTGCTCGGTGACGGCGAGTTTGTGGTTAAAAGGCTTCTTGAGCACGCCGCCGCGCTGGGTGTGAGTGTGGTGGAGGACAGGATCAGGGGGGCGAGGATAGAGGGTGGTGAGGTCAGGGCTTTTATGGGCACGCAAAGCTACACCGGAGACGCCTTCGTACTCGCCACCGGCGACTGGACTGGCGGGGGAATGCATGCCTTCAGGGAGGCGGTTCTCGGCCTGGAGCTGGTTGAGCGCAGTGCAGAGCACTTCAAAAAGCTTCCGCTTCCGGAGGAGGGGCACCCCTACTCAAGGCTCGGGGTCAGGACAGATGGAGCTCTCAATCCCTTTTACAGGGGGAAAAAAATATCCAACTTGAGGGTGGCGGGAGCCCTTCTGGGCGGCTACGACTACTGCACAGAGAAGAGCGGCTGGGGTGTTGCAATAGCAACCGGATACGTGGCAGGAGGTGTAGGATGAGGAAGTATAAGGGGTACATCTTCGACATGGACGGCGTGCTATACAGGGGAGACACTCTTATTCCAGGGGCGGTTGAAACCCTGGAAGCGCTTAGGAGGCGCGGAAGCAGGCTGGTGTTTGTGAGCAACAACTCAACCCGTTCAAGGGAGGACTATGCGGAGAGGATAGCCGAGCTCGGGCTGCCAATCGCTGAGGAGGAGATAATACCCGCGACCTACGCCACGGCGCGCTATCTGGCGGAGAGACATGCGGAGGCGAGGGTCTTTGTCGTGGGAGCGCTGGGGCTCATAAAGGAACTCCTGGAGGCAGGGCTGCGGCTGGTGGCGGAGCCGGAGAGGGCTGATATACTTGTAACCGGTTCGGACCCTGCGATAAACTACCAGAAGCTGAGCCAGGCAACAGCGCTTCTGCTCGCGGGTAAGCCGTGGGTCACCACCAACCTGGACAGGCTCCACCCCGCGGAGGACAGGATAATCCCGGGCGCGGGTGCGGTGGTGGGCGCGCTGCAGTACGTCACGCGCAGGGCTCCGGACGTGGTGGTGGGCAAGCCCTCGGGGCATATAGTGGAGCAGGCGCTTTCGAAGCTGGGCCTGGCCAGGGAGGAGTGTCTCATCGTCGGGGATATAATCGAGAGCGACATTCTTGCCGGGAAGAACGCCGGGATAGACACCGCTCTTGTGCTAACAGGTGTGGTGGGAAGAGAGGAGGTGGAGAGGTCTGAGATAAAGCCCGACTATGTGCTCGAGAGCATCACAGAGCTCGGGGAGTAGAATTGCCGCTCATCCGCTGGTGGGGGGACTGGGAGGGCTCACGCGGCCCTGAGTCTGCCTATCCTGAGTGCGTTGAGAATAACCGCCAGGCTAAGTCCCATGTCGCCTATTGCCACCGCCAGCCAGAGGGATATGTAGCCCGGAAAGGCGAGTATCGCAAAGGAGCCCTTTATCGAAATGGAAGCAGCCACGTTCTGCCGCACAACGCTCATTGTGAGTCTGCTCAAATCGATGAGATAACTCACGCGGGAGAGGTCGTCCTGCATCAGGGCTATGTCGGCGCTTTCAATTGCCACGTC
Organism: Candidatus Hydrothermarchaeota archaeon; assembly: GCA_015521565.1. Taxonomy (GTDB): domain Archaea; phylum Hydrothermarchaeota; class Hydrothermarchaeia; order Hydrothermarchaeales; family BMS3B; genus Pyrohabitans. The sequence continues at coordinate 8,524 of WANX01000021.1, read as the reverse complement.
GCTTCCCATGGCGCCCATGGCTATGCCCACGTGCGCCTTAGCCAGCGCGGGTGCGTCGTTGACGCCGTCGCCCACCATCACCACGTGCTCGTACTTTTTCAGTAGCTCCTCCACTATTCTCACCTTATCCTGGGGGAGAAGCTCCGCATAGTACTCGTCGATGCCGAGCGCCTCCGCCACCGCCTTCGCAGCCCTGGGATTGTCGCCGGTTAGCATTACCACCTTTATGCCCCTGCGCTTTAGCTCGGCCACTGCCGCAGGCGCCTGCTCCCTGACCCTGTCGCGAAGCGCAATCACGCCAATCAGCGTGCTGTCGGTGCTCACCGCCACGACGCTCTTGCCTTCCCGCTCCAGCCTGCGAACCAGCTCCTCCGGCAGAGAGACGCCCTTTTCGCTGATGAACATCCTGCTTCCCACGAAGTACTCCCTGCCATCGACCTTACCCGTGATTCCCCTGCCGGGAAGCGCCCTGAACTCGGAGACCTCCGTCAGAGGAATGCCCCTCTCTTCAGCGGCTGCAACTATTGCAATTGCGAGGGGGTGTCTCGCTCTTGCCTCAAGGGAGGCGGCTATCCTGAGAAGCTCCGCCTCGCCTGTGCCGTTGAGTGCAATTATGTCTGTTACCTCGGGGGTGCCGGTGGTGAGCGTACCTGTCTTGTCGAAGACCACCACACGGGCATTCTTTATTTCCTCGATGTAGCTTCCGCCCTTTATCAGCACACCGTTGCGCGCCGCAGAGGTTATCGCGGAAACCATGGAAACCGGCGTGGATATCGCCAGTGCGCAGGGACAGGAGATTACCAGCAGCACGAGTCCGCGGTAAATCCACTCGCGGAAGGGCTGGTCAAAGAGCAGTGGAGGAACGAGGCTCACCAGCACGGCGAGCACAATAATAAGCGGAGTGTAGTACCTGGCAAACCTGTCTATGAAGGCCTCTGTTCTGGACTTCTCCCTCTGCGCCTGCTCTACCAGCCTGACAATCTTTGAAAGCATGGTCTCCTCTGAAGGTCTGGTGACCTCTATCTCCAGGTACCCCTCCTCGTTGATCGTACCTGCGTAAACCTCATCGCCCTCACGCTTGGGCACCGGCATGCTCTCTCCGGTAATGGGCGCCTGATTCACACTGCTCGCCCCGGCGACAACCACGCCATCCAGGGGTATCCTGTCCCCGGGTCTGACAACCACAACGTCGCCCACTTTCACATCCTGGACGTGAACCTCAACCTCCTCGCCGTCGCGCTTTACCGTGGCCTTCTCGGGTGCAAGCTTTAAGAGCTCTGCGATGGAGCGCCTCGCTCTCTCAGAGGCGTACTCCTCCAGATACTCTGCGATGAAGAAGAGGTACACCACTGCAGCACCCTCCTCTCCGTGTCCCGTGAGGAAGGCACCCGCGGCGGCGAGGGTTATGAGGAAGTTTATGTTCAGCCTCCTCTGGAGGGCAGAGGATATGCCGCTCCTTATTATTCCATGCCCCGCCACGGCCACGACGACGAAGAAGAACAGCTGCGACAGAACTTTCTGCTTCGCTATGAACTCAAAGTACAGCCCTGTTAGAAGCAGCACTCCGGCTATGGGGATAATCCATTTTGCTCTCTCCATACTTTTATGCGAATGCGCATCGCCCCCGCAGCTGGAGCAGCTATTGTCACATGCTTCATACTCCCTGTGTTCATGCTCATTCGCTCGCATGCTCAACACCAACCTTGATCAGCTTTGTTATGTGCTCATCCGCCAGGGAATAGTAAACCACCTTCCCCTCACGCCTGTACTTCACCAGGCGTGCATTTCGGAGTATCCGGAGCTGGTGAGACACTGCGGACTGGCTCATCTCCAGGAGTGCGGAGAGGTCACATACGCACATCTCCCGCAGGGAGAGGGCGTGCAGTATTCTGACCCTGGTTGGGTCGCCGAGAATTTTAAAAATATCCGCTACCCGGAGAAGGAGCCCGTCATCCAGCATCCTGGTCCTTACTTCTGCCACCACCCTGCCGTTGATGAACTGCACCTCGCAGAACTCATCATTGCTCATATGAGCATTTGTTCATATGTTCATATATATAAACTTTACGGTGAACTCGTGCATGTGCACCTCAGCTCCTGTCACCGGCACTTTGTGATTCTGCGCACTCCTGTGCACTTCTGAGCACAGCAGCCGTGAGAAGGCAGGAGTTTGCCATCCCCCTGCTGAGCACCGCCACCTCGTGGTGCGGTGTCGGGATGTTTCTGCTCACCGTCAGGTAGCACTCAGCGGCAGCCATGAGGAATTCTGCCCTCCTGGATGCACACTTTGCACCCATGGCCCTGGCAATAAACTCTCCACCAAGCAGAAACACCGCCTTCATCCCCTTCCTCATCGCAGCCTCCAGCTCAGCCTCCACGCTCATATCCCGGGGTCTGGCCCAAAGGTTTAAATAATTGACGCTTTTATTAAAATATGTTAATCAATATGGCAACGATTGGCGACATCTTCGGCGTGCTGAGGAGCAGAACACGAAGGGAGATTCTCAGGCTTTTGCTGAAGAGGGAGATGCACCTCTCGGGCATAGCTCGCAAGCTGGGAATCTCCGTAGCCCAGGCGAGCAAGCACTGTTCCCTCCTGGAAGATAAGGGACTGATAGAACGCAGAGTTTTCGGCAGGACAAGTGTATTCAGGGCAAAGCCCGAGAGGCTCTATGAGCTTCTGGACTTCTTTGCAGAGGAGGTGAGCGTGGAGGTTGAGCCCGGCACAAATGTGCTGGAGGCGCTGAAGCAGGTGGCGAATGTGAAGGTGGAGCGCATCGCAGACAGGGGCTTTGTGGTGAGCATCGACGGCGAGGATGGCTATTACGTCTATGAGGTCAACGGCAGGCTGCCGGATGTGCCCATGCACGAGTTCACCCTAAGTGAAAACGTCACCGTGGAGCTCAAGAAAGTGGTGAATGTACCCAAAAAGCGGATGAGAATAAAGGTGAAGGATGCTAAAAGACCAGGCTCACGTCCTCCTTGAGGCATTCAAATACCACGCTGGCGCGTACCTCGTTTATCCCCTTTATCTTTGATATGCGCCTCTCAACTATCTCCCTGAGTTCCGCAATACCTGCTGTGCGTATCTTGGCCACGATGTCGTATTCTCCCAGGGTTGTGTACACCTCTGTAACGTCCCCAATACTGGCGATTTCCCTCGCTATGGAGGCGGTGTCAGAGATGCTGCATCTCACGTTCAGGATGCAGGTTACTGGTCTGCCAACCGCCTCCTGGTGAATCAGCACAGTAAATGCCTTTATTGCACTTTTTTCCAGCTTTTTAATTCTCTTGTGTACTGCCACATCAGAAATCTTCGTCTTCTTTGCTATTTCCTTGTACGGAGTGCGTGAGTTCTTTATCAGCATCTCGAGGATTTTCCTGTCCACATCATCCATGAGCAGCACCCGGTTTGGTATTCTAACCACCCGTCCGCGGGCGGAGATGCTTATACCTGTTGGGTTAGTACATATAAATAACTTTTGCCTGCAGGTTAACAAAACCTTTTCGAAACATTTATATGTATCGGAATCCACGTATCTATTAATTCCCGATGGCCGTAAAATTAGAAATTCAAATACGGGGTTGCGTATGGGCGAGGCAGCAAACAGGGTTCACATCGTAAAGGCGTCAGGGGAGATAGAGGTTTTTAATCCCAACATGGTAACCAGCGACTGCCAGGATGCGGGTATAGACTTCTGGACAGCTGTAGAGGTGGCGCAGGAGGTATCCAAGAGGATAAAGGACGGTGCCTCTACCAGGGAGATTCAGCAGGAGACCCTTCGAGTGCTCTACGCCATGAATCCGGAGGCGGCGGAGCGCTACAAAAGGTACCACAGTATGTATGTGCGCACCTCCCGCAACACCATTGAAGCCTTCGACAGAAAGAAGATAGTTGAGTCCCTGATACTGGAGACCTCCCTGCCGAGGGAAATCGCCGAGAACATAGCGCGCGAGGCAGAGGCGGAGCTGCGCAGGCTGAAGCTGGAGTTTATCTCCGCTCCGCTCATCCGCGAGGTGGTCAACGTAAAGCTGCTCGAGCACGGTTTTGAAGAAGCCAGGGCGAGCTACACCCGCCTGGGAATGCCAGTGTACGATGCATCGCTTCTGGTGGAGGGGGCCTCCCAGGATGCCGAGGAGGTTCACCGTGCGATGGCTGCCAATGTGCTCAAGGAGTTTGTGCTCCTGAAGGTTCTTCCCCTGAGCCTGGCCGATGCCCACATGAAGGGGGACCTCCACATCCACGCCATCGAGGCTTTTGCAACTAAGGCAAGCTCCTGTGTGCACGACCTCCGCTACTACCTCCTCTCGGGCATAAGGGGCAGGAAGGCTGCAGTACCACCGCCCGGAGATGCACTGGATGCCCTTCTTCTCGCGGTGAATCTCCTCCGCTACGGTATGGGAAGCTTCTCCACCTCTCAGTGTCTGGACTACATCAACGTCTTTCTTGCACCGTACCTGCGGGGCCTGTCGGATGCTGAGATGTCCCGCATTGCCAGGCTGCTGCTGCGGCAGATTTCCCAGCTGGGGGCCAGCTGCGACCTCTGGGTTGAGTACGGCGTCCCGCGGTTTATGTCCTCCATGGAGGCTGTGCTGCCCGGAGGAGAGATGGACGGCACAACCTATGGGGAGTTTGAGGAGGAAGCCAGCAGCTTTGCCCTCGCAATAGCCAGAGCCTATGCCTCCGGAGACCACCTGGGAACGCCCTTCAGCTCCCCGCGTCTCTGCTTCAGGCTGCGCGATGAGCACTGGGATAGGCATGGCTATTCCACCTTTCTGCAGCTGGCGCATCAGGCGGCTGCAGCTGGTGCGGAGCACCTCTTCGCCTCACCCCGTGGAAATGAACTGCAGGCAGGTACCTACACCCTCCCGGCTGACACAGCTGTGAGTGCCGCCATGCTACAGGTTGTCACTGTGAATCTTCCGCGGATAGCCTATCAGAGCGGTGGCAGCGACAGGAGGCTCTTTGAACTGCTGGAGGACAGGGTGAGGCTTGCCCTGGAGGCTCTCATGCTTAAAAAGGAGGTTATTGAAAGGCGTGTGGCAGCTAAGGTGCTGCCTCTGCTGGATGATTCCTACACCTCCACCCCCATCCTCCTCGGCGTGGGATACGTGGGGCTTAACGAGATGCTCATGGCCCATCTGGGAGCAGAGCTTCACAGGGAGGAGGCACTTGGCTTTGCCAGGCGTGTTCTGAGGCAAATGTACTCTCTTGTCACACAGGAGGGAGAGGCATCCCGGCGATTTGTGCTGGTTCAGCAGCTGGATGAGAACCCCCACCGCAGGCTTGCCAGACTTGACCACGGTATATTTGCCCACAGGGTGGCGGTTTCTGCAGAAAGGCGGGGCGGTGAGGTCCGCTACACCCCCGCCTCCTGGGTAAGCGAAGACGCAGAGCTGCCACTGGCAAAACGGCTGGAGATAGAGGGTGAGTTCCACCGGCTGTGCCATGGCGGTGCGGTTTCTGTTATACCGCTGCGCGAGCAGGTACCCGACCCGGTGCCCCTTATGAAACTTTCCAGGAGAATTGCTGCAGATACACAGCTTCGCTTCTGGAAGTACATCCGGGAGGTGGGCCGGTGAAGGTGAGATACTGGCGCATAGATTACCTCTCCACCAGAGCCTTTCCGGGGCAGCCCAGCAGCGTTGTTTACCTCTCCGGCTGTCCTTTCAGCTGTTTCTACTGCAGCGGAGGCGGTGAGGTCAGAGATGCCGAAGCGGGCCAGCTTGCGGAGCGCCTCATCCAGGGTGCGGAGCTGGTGGATGCGCTTGTTGTGGGTGGCTGCGAGCCCCTTGTTCAGGAGTCTGCAATTGAGCTTCTCACCAGCCTTGCGGGCAGAGGAATGAAGCTGAAGGTGTGCACATCCGGTTTTGTGCCCGAATTGCTGGAGAGAACAATTGAGCTGAACCTGGTGGATGCGGTGGAGCTTTACTTGAGGGCACCTCTGGAAACGGAGATGTATGCAAGGGTTACCGGGAGAAGGGAGGCTGTTGACAGGGTCTTCCATACCCTGAACCTGCTGTCCTCCTTCGACGGTGTCCTGCAGGTGTCTGCCCTTCTGGCACCGCCCATCTTCACTCAGGAATACCTGCGGGAACTCTCCCAGGTGCTGCGCCGGATGGGCTTTGACAGGCTGGATGCGGTGCACTGGTGGGATGCCGGGCACATTCCGGCCACCTCCGAAAGCCGTGAAATGGTGCGCACGGGAGGATACCAGGGGGAGGTGGTCTGATAGTAATTGACATTCTGCTGGATGCAAATGTTCCAAAGAGGGTGAAGAAGCTGAACCACGGTACCAGGGTGCTGCACATAGGTGATGTGGATACCCACATGAGTGATGAGGAGATACTCCATCTTCTTGCCAGGCTGCGATGCATTATTGTTACCCACGACCGTGAGCTGGCGGTACGTGCCGCAAAGAAGCACCACGTGCTCTTCATCAAGAACCCCGTACCTGCGGAGAAGATAGTGCGCTGCCTGGAGAAACACCGCTCTCTGCTGCGCAGAGCGAGCATCTTCTGTGATGGCGGAGATGAATGCGACACCTGCCCATCGTAGGAGGAGCAGGGCGAAAAGCTAAAATATCCGGGATGCAAGTTATGAAGCGGGAGGTTTCAGGTTGGATGTAGTTGGTATATACACCCGTGCCGTTGAAATTTTCAGAACAAACTACATAATTGCACTGCCCTTCGTTGCTGTCAATGTGTTTGTGGCCCTGCTTTTTGCGCTGCTGGCCGGGGGAATGATGATGGCGGGAGAACAGCCCCTCCAGGGAAATCCGGGCCTTGTGCGCATGGGAACCATTGTCGGAGCAGCCGCCTTTGTAACGCTGCTCTCCTGGGTGCTCAACATCCTTGCCCAGGGCATGGCGGTGGGGATGTGCAGGGCGGCGCTGCGCAACGGCGCTAACCTGGAGGATGGAATCGAGGTGCTGGGAAAGAAGTTTGGAGCACTGGTTGCGGCAAGTCTCCTGGTGAGCCTGATTGTGGCTTCTGGCCTTGTGCTGCTGATACTTCCCGGCCTGGTGGCCGGGTTTCTTCTGATGTTCACCGTGGTTGCCCTCGTGCTGGAAGACCTCGGTGCGGTGGAGGCGATGCGCAGAAGCTATGCAGTGGTGCGCTCAAACCTGGGCTCCGCCTTCGTGTATGCGGTGCTCATGGTGGCACTGTGGTTCATTGCCGGCATGGTGAACGCGCTGCTGGCAAAGGTGCCGGTGGTCGGCTACACCCTGCTCTCCCCTCTGCTGGACGGGGTGGTTAGTGCAGTAATAACCATAGCCGGAGTGCTCTTCTTCACCGAAGCTACTGGTACCTGATGGACAGCTCCAGCATCCTCTGGAGGCTGCGCAGTGCACGTTCAGCTACCTTCGGGTCGATCCTTACCACATTCCTCCTCTCCCTGAGCTGGAGCAGAAATTTCTCCCAGGTGTTCATCTTCATCGTTCTGCACACCGCACGCTCGTTGAGGGGGTAGAACCTCTTGGCCGGGAACTCCTTCTGCAGCCGGTAGATTAAGCCAACCTCAGTGCCTATTACAAACTCCCTTGCGGCACTTTCCCCGGCGCGTTTTACCATCTGCTCTGTGCTGCAGATATGGTCCGCCAGGAGCTGAACCTCGGGGGTACACTCGGGGTGGATGAGCACCTCCGCCTTGGGATGCTCTCTTCTGGCGCGCTCCACGTGCTCAGGCTTGAAGAGCAGGTGGGTAATGCAGTGGCCCCTCTCCGGTATGGGGATTATCTTCTTTTCCCTGACATGCCGCTGCACATGCCACGCAAGGTTTGCATCCGGGCCGAAGATTACCTTCTTCTCGGGCACCGCTCTGACTATATTCACGGCGTTGGCGGAGGTGCATATAACGTCTGCTTCGGCCCTTGCCTCGATGCGGGTGTTTATGTACAGCACCACAGCAGCGTCGGGATGCTCCTCTCTCGCCTCACGCACCAGCTTTGCGGGCAGCTGGGCAGCCATGGGGCAGTGGGCCTCCAGGTCGGGCATCACCACAGTCTTGTCGGGATTTAGCATAGCAGCGCTCTCTGCCATGAAGTCCACACCGCAGAAGAGTATATAGGGCTTGTCCACCCGCTGCGCCGCCCTGCAAAGCGCCAGGGAATCACCTATAAAGTCGGCCACATCCTGAATCTCCGGTATCTGATAGTTGTGCGAAAGCACTATGCAGTCCTGCTTCAGCTCCTCTATCTCTTTAAGTGTAGCTTCGTCTATGTTCACGAGCACCACCGGGATTACAACCTCACCCCAAGACTACTTATATAAAATATTGTTGAAATATCTCAAAGCTTAAGAAGGCCGGGATGCAGATACCATCATGGAGCACCTGCTGAAAAGCTTCAGACTCTTTGCTCTGGGCTATGTCTCTGGATTTGCGGTCTTTGCCCTGATGAGCATCACCCTGCCTCAACTCAGACAGCTCCTGCTCGCCATGCTCACCGCAAAGGTGCAGTCGCAGGAGGCGCTACTGGGCAGCGCCGGCTATGGCGTGTTCATAAACAATCTGCTCGCGTCG